>JABSQX010000008.1 GCA_013215615.1 Myxococcales bacterium
GCAAGTTCACTGGGGAACCTCCACTGATCTGATCGTTCCATCCATATTCGGAGCTGCCCGAAAATCGAGCAACCCTCCGATCCAAGAAGCTCAAACTGCTGGTATTATACACGAAGGCGGGGGCGAGGTTTACAACAAAGTGTCGGCATTCTGGCCTTTTTTTCGTGATGATTCTGGCCGGTAGAGGAGTCCATCGATGGGAAGTGCCGCGACCTATTCTCCCCTAAGCCCTTGGTTGGGTTGTCTTCTGGCCCTCGTGGCATGTAGTGTCGAAGATGTCCCCTCGGGGCAAGGGGGCGGGGGCTCCCAGGATGTCTCGGCGATCGAGACTCAGATCATGGAAATCCTGCGAGATACGGATGGATTGGAGAGAATCTCGAAACTTTCGGCGTATCTCCTCGAGCTACCGCCCGAGCAAGCCAAACCCGTCGCGCGCGCTTTTGAAAGCTCGTTCCTCGACCGCGGCGACATCGAACTCGTGATCGTTGCAGAGTGGTGGGGACGCTTCGATCCGGAGGCTGCGCTGGACTGGACGGCAGAATACTGGAAGGCCGACCACCCCCGGGTCGAGTCGGCCGTTTTCAGGGCGCTCGCGCGTCACGACGCGAAGCGGGCCGTCGAGGTCGTTCTCAGCAGGCCCTTCGCGAACGAACCGATCGCAAAGTCCGACGCCTATGACGCGGTGATCGTGGGTTGGTTCGACTCCGGTCAACCAGGCTTGCTCGAGTTCGTAGTGTCGATTTCCGGACTCGAGGCGTCGCAGCGCGCCCTTCGTAGTCTGGCACGTCTGCACGTCGCCCGGGATGGTCCCGAAGCCGCGCTCTCCTGGTCCGAGAATGCCGATGTCGAGGAGGGCATCAGGAAGATCATGGCTTCCCGCGTGTTGGCTGCCACGGCATTGGTGGACCCCCAACTCGCTGCCACCTGGGCACAACGTGATGGTCCGGAACGCTTCGGACCGCGGCTCTACCCGCGAGTCGCGATGACCTGGGTCCAGGAGGACGCCGAGGCAACGTTAGAGTGGATCCGGCAGCTACCGGCAGACCGGGAGCGAGACGAGGCGGTGCGAACTGCATTCCGGATCTGGCACAGGCGCCACCCCGAGGACGCTTCCCGGTGGCTCGAGGAGCAGGGGGACGAGCCTTGGCTCGACATGGCCGTGATCACCCTGGTGCGTGCGGAATCCCGATCGGATCGGTCCGCAAGCAGTGATATCTGGCAGCGTCGAGCTGAGAAACTGAGCTCGATTACCGACGATCACAGCCGTTGGTCAGAGGTTGCGTGGGCCGTCCATTCCTGGGCCGCAAAAGATCCCCAAGCTGCAGCCTACTGGCTGGATTCCTATTCCGAACTTCCCGACACGTACCGCAGCAAGCTGATGGACCTACTGTCTCCTCTCATCGAAGACGAAAACGGGGGATCCTGAGATCGCACTTCTGCCGCGGCGGGACAGGCGGCCCGTGGCTCAAGACCCTTCAGCCAACTGCTGGAGAAATTCCGTTGCACGCGGCCCCGCACCGAAGCGCTGTGCGGCTGTTGCCAACGCCCGGGTACGCGTCGGCTCTGCTCCGCGGCGCGCTCGAAGCTCGGCGAGCATCAGAGCGGCCTCATCATCATAGGGCTCGAGGCCCAGCAAGAGCTCGAGTTCAGCTTCTGCTTCCGCGAGTTGACCGACCTCGATGAGGATTTTGGCTCGGGTCCTCAGGGGTTCTGAGAACTCCGGGTCGGCAGCGACGGATTGCGCCAGTAGGTCGAGTGCGCGTTCGTGGTCTCCCTCGCTGCGCGCGACCCCAGCAAGCCCGGCCAGCGCGCGAGCCGACCCGGGTTTCAAGACAAGCGCCTGATCGAAGGCGCTGCGAATCGCTTCCGGGTCCGCAGCGGCCAGGCGCAGCGCATTTCCGAGTACCACGTGTAGAGCCGCGGAGGTTGGATGGGCGGCCACCGCGGAGACGACGAAATTCAGCGCTTCCGCGCTTTGATCCAATTCCGCGAGATCCTTGATGAGTTCGCGCAGGAGTGGCGCACTGGAGGGGTGCTGGGCGTTGATCTGCTTGAGAGTTTCGACCAACTTGACTGCAGCCGCTGGCCCACGCGCGGCTCGCATGCCCACCACCATTCGCGAAGCCAGCTTGCCCCAGGCGAGAGGCGCTTCGCTGTAGGGCGGCATATCCTTCTCGAGCATATTCCCCGTGGGTCGCCCCAGGCGAGCCATGACCTCCACCTCCACGAGGGAGTGGGCAAGATCCTTGGCGGATGTGCCAGGGTTCCTGCTGTAGCGGACTGCGCGCAACGCAGCCTCTGGCTGCCCTTCGGCCAGGTGTAGACGGGCGAGGCGAACCCTCGCATCCGTGGCAGAAGCATCGATGCGCAGCGCGTAGCGGTATTCTTCTATGGCGCGCTCGATGTCACTCACGCGCTCGGCGGCAATGGCTGCCAAGTAACGCGCCACCGCGTTGTCGGGCCAGAGCCGGATCCCATTATCCAGATGTTCCAGGGCCAACTTTGGGCGCTGCGACTCCAGGGCGACCCGGCCGCGCACCAACTCGCGGTGCGATTCCAGCTCCATCTCCGCTGAGAACTCCAGCGCCTGCTTTAGGCGCCCGGCCGCAATGAGAACCTCCGCGTAAGCGAATTCGGTCTGCGGAATAGGCCCGGGGGAGAGATCGAGGGCCCGTTCGTAGAACTCGATTACCTGGTCGGTGTCCTTGCCGGTCTCCTGAAAGGTGAAACCCGCCAGATCTGCCCACGCGTGGGAGGCTCGGCCTGGGTCCGGATTTTCGGTGGCCTCGCGCAGGAGTTCTTTGGCCTCGTCGGCACGTCCCAGTTCTTTCAGCCGGACCGCCACGGNAACCCGGTACTCGCGAGTTCCTGGCGACGAAGCCAGGGCCCCCTGCAGGATCTCGAGGGAGCGCTCGTAGTCCTCGTCGCCGTCCGAGAACTCGAGAGCACCCCGTACCACGGGTGCTGAAGCGGGGTGTTGCTCGAGACAGTCGTCAAAAATCTGACGAGCGGCTTCGAGTTCATTCTTCTCCTTCGCGAAGGTGCCTTGGATGTTGCACCACATTGCCGAGAGGGGGTCGTCGCCAAAACCGAGATCTCGCTCGCGCAGCCGGTCAGTGTTGGCCTCGAACTCGAGTGCCGCATCGTCGACGCGATCGAGGCCGAGCAGGGCGATGATGCGCAGGGTATGAGCTGAAAAGTTTTCGTCGTTCAGGGCGATCAGACGCTCCGCGTCTTCCAGGCCCCCCTCGTAATCCCGACGGGTCCGCAGCCGCGCGAGTGAGCGCTGCAAGAGTGCAGCTTCGTTGTCGGGATCCTCTTCGAGAAGCCCGTTCATCAACTCGATTGCCCCCTCGTGGTTCTGTGCGATCATGGCGTTCTGAGAGAGCAGCATCGTCGCGCGTTCCCGCCACTCGGGGCTCTTCATGGCCTCCCGTAGTGGCCACATGGCCAGACTCGGCCGTCCCAAGCTGGAGAGCGCAAGGCCGTAGAGGTAGGCCTCCTCGGCGCTCCCCGGGTTGTTGTCCAGGTGCGCCTTGAGCGGGGGGAGGGTTTCTTCGAAGCGGCCCTGCGCGTGCAGAGCGCGGATTTCTTCGATGGAGAATTCTCCACTGCACGACGCGATCCCCAGGCAAGTAGCCACCGCTACGGCGCCAAGCTTGGCCCAGCGCGGAACGATGCGAATGAGCGACTTCGGCATGCGGGCAGTTTAGCGTCTGGTGTAGTTTCTGGGGTGGTATGGCTGAACGCATCCTGCAACTTCGCTGGCCCTGGGCCCTGATGGCGCTGCTGGCCGTCGGATTCTGGGCATCGACCTTTGTGGAACTGCGTACGGGCATTGCGGCCGTGGATCCGAGGCCCGTGGGTGGCGTTGCGGAGATCGAGGCGCTGCGGGAACGCGACGACCTGAACCTACTCTTCATTCTCGTCGACACACTGCGCGCAGACCGACTGGGAGTCCTCGGTTACCCTCGAGATACGAGTCCTCGCATTGATCGTCTGGCACAGGGGGGCGTTCTTTTCGAGCAGGTTCTCGCCCAATCCTCTTGGACGAAGTCGTCCATGGCCTCGCTTTGGACGGGTCTTTACCCCAGTCATACCGGGGTCACGCGCTTCGACCACCTCGTTCCCGACGAGGCGCTCATGCCCGCCGAAATCCTGAGTGAAGCCGGATTTCGCTGCGTCGGCCTGTTCCGGAATGGATGGGTCAGCGCGTACTTCGGCTTCGGCCAAGGCTTCGAGGTCTACGAGAAACCGCTCCCTTCGCGGATTCCCAACAACGAGCGAAGCGCGAATCCGACACTGGAATTCGGAGGGAGCGACATCGACGTGGTCGACACGGCGAGTGCGTTCCTGGAACTGCGGGGAGAGGAGCGCTGGTTCCTGTACCTCCATCTGATGGATGTCCACGAATATCTCTACGACGAGGAAACGGCGCTCTTCGGCACCCAGAACTCCGATATATACGACAACGCCTTGCGCCGGGAAGATGATGTTCTCGCCCTCTTGCTCAAAAGACTGGAGGAATTCGGAGAGGCGGAACGGACGATTGTGGTTTTCGCGTCGGATCACGGGGAGGCCTTTGGCGAGCGGGGTTGGGAGGGTCACGCGCGACACGTCCTCCCGGAATCCACCGGCGTGCCGCTGATCATCAGCTTTCCCTTCAGATTGGATCCCGGCATCGTGGTTCGCGACCGCGTCGCGAATGTCGATATCTGGCCGACCGTGCTGGACCTCCTGGGTCTCCCGCCTCTTCCGAATGTGGATGGGCACTCCCTGCTTCCTGAAATCCTGGCCGCGGCCCAGACCGGGCGGCCGGAGTCCGAGGCCCGCAACCTCTACGCGCATCTCGACCAGAATTGGGGACAACCCGGCAGCAAGGTGTCGCCGGCCGTGAGCATCGCTCGGGGTTCGCTCCGCTACGTCCGGGGAAAGAACGTGCTCGGCCAGCGCATCGAGGAACTATTCGATATCGCTTCCGACCCCTACGAGCAGATCAACCTGCTGAGTGAGCGGCCGGAGGTCGCGACGGAATTTCGCTCCGAAGCGGATTCATACCTGGCCCGCAGCGAGCGCTGGGAGGGCGGCGCGCCGCAAGTCGAGGTCGACGAAATGCAGCTCAACCAGCTCCGTGCGCTGGGCTATTCCCTGCCCTGAGGTGGCCTGATCCGGCCACGCCCCGAGCCCCTGGGCGGCCAGGGTGCGGGCTGGTTTTGGGAGGCGAAGCTGCTAGAAGGTGAAGCGCACGTCTCCGCCGCAGGTCCGCGGGTCACCGACGGAGTTGATGGTCTGCGACTGAAAGTCTGAAACGTCGAACGCATAGTTCTTGTAACGTTCGTCGAAGACGTTCCTGCACCAGCCAGCCAGTTCGACAGTGCTGTCCGCGGAACGGTAGCTGAGACGAACACTGTGGAGCCAGAAGGCCTTCTGCCCCAGCGCATACCGTGGCTTGTTGGCCCTTCCATCGTAACCGATCAGTCCAAAGGACTCGTTGGCGTCGAAGGGGACATCGGCTATCCACCGAACGTCGTAACGAGGCGTAATGGAGCCATAGCGGCCCAGCGCGACCTCCCAGCTCACCGACCCATTCACCTCGAACTCGGGAGAATTGATCAGCTGGTTTCCTGAATAGTCGGCCTTCACTGGAAAGATATCCGCGCTCGGCGTTCTTCGAAATACGGTATTCGTGAAGTCCTTGAACTCGCTTGCCAGCCAAGCCGAGCGCACCTCGAGGCTCAGCCCTTCGATCGCTTCGGGAACCCGGCCCGCCAAGGGCAGCCAGGTCAGATCCAACTCGACTCCCAGAACTTCGGCGTCGTTGGCGTTAACGATTTGCAGACTCGGTGGGTTGATGCCGTTTCCCTCGAACTGGAAGACCTGGTAGTCCTCGTAGTCGTAAAAGAAGAGCGCCGAGCGAACCGACAGCGTTCCATCGAAGAACGAGCCATCGACGCCCCACTCGAAGGAATCCAGAAATTCGGGGGTTGCGGGCTGTGGTGTTTTATTGTTGGGGAGCTTGACGGAGTTGGTGTTGAAGTGGCCGCCCTTCCAACCCCGGCTGTACTTCCAATACATCGAGACCTCTTCGCTCAGCGAATAGGTAAGACTGATGGTGCCCGTTGGGGCCTGCCAGACTTTTCGGTCCTCAACGCTCGGCAGGGCGGGGATGAAGAATCCGGGAAATATCTCGTTCTGCTGGTTTAGATTGAATTCCTTGGTCTCCGAGTTCCAGCGCACTCCGGCGTCCAGGGTGAAATCGTCGAGGAAGTCCCAAGTCACACCCGCGAAAACCCCGTAACTCAGTGACTCCTGCGCATAGTCGCGAAGACTCTGGAAGGTTCTCGTGAAAACAACGACATCGGCCTTGATCTTCTCTTTCAGAAGGAAGGCGCCCACTTCCCAGCGCACTGGGTAGTCCTCGAGTTCGCCGTGGACTTGGAAATCCTGGGTGATCTGCCACGATTGGTCCTGCTGAACGACTTCGAAAGCTCTCGCTGGCGTGTAATCGGAATCCGTATCGCGGAATCGGTCATAAGCGTCATATCCCGTGACGGACAGGAACTCCAGATTCCCGATCAGCAGTTCGGCCCGCAGGTAGCCCCCCCAGGTGTCCAACGTGGTCTGTCCGACCCGGTTGTAGTCGCCGCGGTAGGGGCCGCGATCGAGTGGCCGCGTCTGGGCGAGAATCCTCTCGAATATCGTGTTGGTCTGGAGCTTCGCTTCCGTCTCGGCGACCCCCTGGTCGAGGAGTCCCTGGTAGATATCGTCGCGCTCCTGGGTCTGGTCCGGGTCTTGGTATTGCTGGCCCGTGCGTGTTCCGTAGCGCGCATTGGCACCCGCCAGCCCTCGGGACACGGTCCCAATCGCCTGTCCGAGCGTGGAGTTCTGATCGAGCCGACTCCCGTGGAGGTTCAGAAGAAGTTCCCCGTCCCATTGATTGGGGAGGAGATCGGCGGGGGCGGTAAAGAGGAACTGCCCGCGTGCGGCCCAGACGTTGCGGTCGCCGACCCTGGACGGAAGTCCACCGGGGATCCGGTAGTCGCCCCCAACGGCCAGGTTCTCACCACAGATGGGCACGTTCCGGGGACGTTCTCCGAGGGGAGCCGCTCCCCCGCAACCATTGATCATGAAGGGATCCGCCTGGCGAAGGCGGAAGGAGAAGCGCGAGGCGAGGACATCGGCGACCAAGGGCACGCCCACCGCCCCCTCGTAGTCCTGAATGAGGGCGTCAATGGCGTCATCGCTCACGTAGCTGCCCTGGCTGCTGCGCAGGTATCCGCCAAAATCCCCACTTGGCTTGGTGGAGTAGATCTTGATCGCACCTGCCGAGGCATTTCGGCCGGCCCCGCTTCCCTGGGGTCCACGCAGGATCAGGATGTTTTGCGCATCGAAGATCTGGCTCACTTGAAGCGCAGGAGAGTTGAGGGGCACATCGTCGACATAGACGGCTACGGCACCCGCCGCATTCGCGCTGAAGTCCGTCAGGCCGACGCCGCGTATGTAGAAGGAAGCGGCCGTCGAGCTCGCGGTGACGATCTGGAGATTGGGTGTGAAAGACGCCAGATCGGACACGTCCTCGATCCCGAGGGCTTCGAGTTCGCTGGAATCGAACTGGACCGCTGAACTAGCCTGCGTTTCTTCGATACCCCGCCCAGCCTCGCCTTCTATCCGGATTTCTTCGATATCGTCGCTGGGCCTCGGGCTGCTTGCCGCTGCGTCGGCAGGCTGCGAGCTGGCTGGAGCGATCCACAGGAATACGCAAACCAGAAGAAGCAGCGGCTTGACGCCAGTCTGGGTCCCGATCATTCGCCCCTCCCGGGGTCACGAAAGCTCCCGCATCATGAGCGATCAGAAAGTGGGAGTCAACATTAGGCCGCTTGCGTTTGATCTCGTATCCATCCACAATCGCCCGCAATGTGGTCTGACTCGCCTCGGAACGAGAAACCTCTGAAGATCGGACTTCTGGTGTTCGCGCTGGCCGCGCTTGGAGTTTGCCAAGACGTTTCCGCGGAGGAAAAGCCGACGGGGTGGATCCCGGCGATCTCCCTGGAAACCGGTTTGCGCCAGGTTGATTTGAGCGGGAGTTCGCTTCCGGGCGAAATCATGGGGCCTCCGCTCCCCGACCAACCGCTATTCTTTGACCCCAGTATCATCTGGACGGCGGTGTCTGGGAGCGGTAGCGTGCGAAGCGCCTACGTGGGCGCTTGGGCGGAGATCATGAGCCCAGCTCTTGGGTGGAAGCGCTTTCGGCTGTTTGCGCGAGCTGGGGTCTCACCGACGTTCGGCCAGGTCGCCAAGCTGGCCTCGAAAGGCGTTCCCGGCAAAATAGAATCCCCCGTCGTCCCATTGCCCAACTTTAAATTCTCTGAGAACGACATACTCGGACAGGGCAATGTCGCGACCGCGGAGCCAGTATCCCCGCTCGTTACCGCGGCAGTCGGAGCCTCCTTTGAATTCAAGGTTGGAACGCGCACGCTCCGCGTGAAGCCCGCCTTCGAATATCTTCGGGAGGAGATTCGTTTCGACGGAACCACGATCCGCGCGGTCGGGCAGACGCCTATGTTTATTTTTGCCGACGAGTTCCCTGGTAATATTCGTGTCATCGACCTCCAAGCGTCGAAAACGCAAGCATTTCACTCCATCGGTCCCAGTATCGAAATCGCGATGGACACCGCTCGCGTCGGTCCTCTCATGCTGGCCCTCTACGTAGGAGGGAGTGCCAACAGGTTCTTGGGTGACCGGGGCATCGAACTGTCGAGCACGAACGAGTACGACGAGACGGTCAGCTGGACCTTTGAACACGATCCTTGGGGCTTTCGCCTGGGGACTGGCTTGCGTTTCCGTTGGATGCCAGACTGACGGCTCGCGGTGAATCCTGGGACACACGAGCACGTCTCGGTCGCATCTCGCTTGTCGTGGCTCCACTGATCCCACACCTCGCGCTGCTCGTCGGTGGGGGCATGCTGATCGTTGCGGTCGGGCAGCCGCTCTTGGCCGACGACCTCTGGTGGCACCTCGGGATGGGGGCAAGCTACCTCGATCACCCGCCTCCGCTGAGCGAAGATCCCATCCTCTTTGCCGCGCAACTACCGCCGCGCCCCAGTGCCTGGCTCGCCGAAGTCATGCTGCATGGGGTCGTCTCCATCAGCGGTTTCCATGGACTTCGCGTTGCCCATGTCCTGGGGGTTCTCGGCCTGCTGGCGATCGTCTGGAGCCTGGCAGGGCGAATCTCGCAGCGCCCCGCGGTGGCCAGTGTCGCCACCCTTCTCTTCCTCACGACCGCTGCTTACCGCCTCGTGCAGTTGCGCCCCCACCTGTTCACGATTGTGGCTGCGCTGATCCTCTACAGACTGCTGATCGAGCCGCGGTCGGGTCCCTCGCCCGGGCGCATCGCGTGGGCCACGGTCCTCGTAGCGCTCTGGGCGAATCTCCACGCGGGCTTTCTGTTGGCCCCGTTGCTCGTGCTCGCCGCCATCGGCGGAGAGGGAGGCGATTTCATGCTTCGCCGGGCCACGCAAAGACCGGCCACTGGCCAACGGCTTCTCCGACTCACCACGGCGTTCGCGATCGTCGCCCTGGCTCCCCTGCTCAATCCAGTTGGGCTAGAGGCCTACCTCGTATACCTGCAGGCCGGTATTCAGACGCCCGAGCTTCGCTTGGTGTCCGATGAGTGGGCGCCGACCCAACTCCTGCAGTTCCCCAAGACACGTCTCCCTCCCAGTTGGTTGACTTGGGGGAGTGTCTGGGCACTGCTCATTGCCACCGGTTTGATTGGGATGCGCGAACTTCGGGAATGGTGTCAGCGAGTTGTCACTGCGCCTCCGAGGCGAGTCGATCCCTCGTTGCTGGCCCTTGCCGTGGTAGGCCTTGTCGCGGTGCTCGGTGCTGTGAGATTCAGCTGGATGCTCACCTTTCCAATCCTGTTGTGCGCGCAAGCGCTCCCCTCCGACACCGGAAAAAAAGGAAGTGGGGGATGGGCCTGGCTTCCGGCCGGAGTCGCCATCGTCCTGCTCCTGTCATTTCCCCGTCTCGGGGCGTGGCCGATGGTCTCCCAGATCCTGCCCGTGAATCTCGCGGGCTACGCGCAGCCCTACGTGCCGTCCAAGTACTACGGACACGCCTTTTGGATGCTTCGGGACAGCGAAGTCGAGGGGCGACTCTTTGCCAGTTATTCGATCAGCAGCTTTGCGAGCTACTGGTTGACCCCGCGTTTGCGGATGTTTCTCAATGGCAGCTTGAACGTGCCCCAGGAGGTGATGGACGACTACGCGGCCGTCCGCGTGGGGCGCGGCACGAAAGAGGGCGAAAGCCTGATCGAGTTGCTCGACCGTCATCGGATCGATTTCTTTTTCGGAACGGGACTCCCAACCTACGCCGTGAAGGGGCGCCCCTCCTATTACACCACGGCACTCCTCGATGGGGCTCCGGGGTGGATCCCGATCTTCCGGAACATGCGCTCTTCGCTCTTCTTGCGAGACGTGCCCCGCAATGCCGCGAATCTCGATCGGGTGGCCCGCTATTACGCGGAAGAAGGGCTCCCCTTCGATCGGGTGACGGGCTTTGACGCCGCGGCGGTGATCGCGCAAGCGCGCTCCTGGGCGCGGGAACATGGCTTGATCCCCATCAACATCGAACGGCAGATTGCGGTCGCCAGCGAGGCCGCCGACAGCCCGGCTCGGCGAGTGGCCCTCGAGAAACTCGGATCCGTTTACGCGGCCCTCGGGCTGCGGGACCGCCTCGTCAAGGTCGACGCGCGTCAACTGGAAGGGGCTCCGGAACACCTGGGTGCCCTGCGCCGCAGCATCTGGATCCAGCTTCGTCTCGGAGACTTCGAGGCGGCGCGTCGAGCAGCGGATCGGCTGGAGGCGACGGATCATGATGACCTCTATTCGATGGATCTCGTCCGCGTGGCCCGGATGGGGGAGTCCCTCTCGCGGGAGGAGATCGCGAGCCTTCGCGTCCTCACGCGCTCGCAGGGTGAGAACGCCTTGGTGGGCTATCTGCCCCCGGCCCCGCTGATGTCCAGGGAGAGTGATCGGGATGCGGACGGACCCGACTTGCAGGGCCGCGGTAGTCCTTAGAGGCGAGAAAGGTAGGGGTGGAAGGCGTTCGTGAAGTGGTTGAGGGAACTCCGGGCCCAATCCATACCCTCCGGGCCTTCCGGGATGGGCGTCGTGAGGCGGACTGCCACGCGAGGGCGCTCGCGGGGTAGTGGGCCTTGGAGTCCCAGCAAATCGCGTGCCGCCTCTCCTATTGTGCCCGCGTCGCGCAAAACCCAGAAGTAGGAGAGCACCGCATGTCCCCCGCGTTCCGCGACCACGCTCTCTACGTCCAGAAAGAGAGGAGCGAGCCGCGTCTGACCCCGAGACACCTCATTCCAATCCCGCCCGGGGATCCCGAGCTTGGAAGAGCGGGGGCTCCCTCCCTGCCCCCCCGACTCCACGCCCACGAATAGGTCAACGCGCGCGAGATCCTCGTTCGCTCTCCCCGCGCGTCGGTAGCGGATGTCTAGGATCTGGCCCAGGGAGAGGCGTCCCAGGAACATGCGGTCGGGACGCCGCATTTCGCCCCGCCAGGCCTTCCGCACGAGGGGCCAGTCCGCGAGTTCCGGTCCGGGAGCCGGGGGCAGTTGCCGGGAGGGTACGAGCCAGGTCGCCAAGGCCAAGACCGAGAGCCAGCCGGCCGCAAAGCGCCAAGGGACCCTGGAGGAAAGCGTGGAGAGAGCGAGGCCCGGCGGAGCCAAAACAGAATTCCCCCGTTCGAGCCAGTGCCCTACGACAAAGAGCAGGACGGTTCCTGCCAGGAGCACCGCAGCTCCCTGCATCACGTGGCCCCGAGGGTCGGACAGCGCGCTCGGATCTCCTGCGAGCATGATCGCGCCGATGCGCAGCAGGTTCAGGGAGAGGGCGACGGGAAGAGCTCCAGCCACCAGCAGCCAGCTTCGTGGCCCCCGCAACCCGCGGAGTTCCCGAATCACCAGCGCCGCGATCAGCATCGTTCGCATGGCGCGAAACCCACTGCATGCCTCGATGATGAGAAAGTCCATCTCGTGGAGGGTGAGCTGAATGCCCTGCAAGCTGGGCGCGAATCCCAGCACCTCCAGCAACCTTGCGGTGCCCGTTGCACTAAAGACCTGGAGGGTCCACAGCCACTCGTTGGAAAGAGTGGCCGGCAGCGGAATGGCGAAGAGCAGGACGCAAATCGGAAGTAGCCCCGCGCGCACGGCGGCGGAGCCACCACACCAGGCGAAGAGCGCCAGGAGGTTGGCGGCAAGGGAGATGACGAACAGAGATGGCGTCGCGCTGAACTGAGCCCAGATGTGAGCGCAAAGCGCGAGGGTCAGCAGTGACGCCACGCCGCCGCGATGCCCCACCGCCTTGCCAAGGAATAGCAGCGCGCGCCGCCTCCAGAGCATCCAGGCAGCAACGCCGACGAGGAGCAGCGCTGAATTTTCTTCCGGCTCGAAGAAGACATCCACCGCCGGAGTCGACGATCGGGGAAAGGCACTGTCGAGTAGAAAGTGTCCATAGCCGAGCACGAGGAGCCCGAGCGTCAGCGCGGGGAGGATGGGCTTGCTCGAGTCGGAGCGCTCTTCGCCGTTGCCCGCGCGCCTCTTCGTCGCTTCGTTGTTGGACATGATCCGGGTCCAGATTACGCCAGCACGCAAGTCGTGCACAGCGCGTGGGTGTGAGAAGTCTGCCATGCCTCGCTGTCTTCGCCGCGAACTCGATCCACCGCTGTGGTGCCGATCTGGCAGTGGCCTCGAAAGCGTGCACCGGCGTCCCGTCCCCGTCCTGTTCGGCTTCTCGGTACACTGGGGGTCGGATGCGAAAGCGATCGCTGGCAATGCTCTTGTTGGGGACTGCGAGCCTCTCGAGCGTTCCTGCATCGGGTCGCTCGGGGACGTCGTCGGCTTCCACGCGCTGGCTCCACGGGCCGGCGCCGGATCTGCTTTTCGGCTGTGGTGGGCTCTATCTGCTGATATTCGTGGCCCTAGCGCTTTCGGGG
The DNA here is from genome assembly GCA_013215615.1 of Myxococcales bacterium. Taxonomy (GTDB): domain Bacteria; phylum Myxococcota_A; class UBA9160; order UBA9160; family SMWR01; genus JABSQX01. The sequence continues at coordinate 13,009 of JABSQX010000008.1, forward strand.
CCGGCGGCGATGACTTGGCTTCCGGAGGGGCTGCTTCCGCTATTAGCAATTTTTGTGTTGGCGCCCCATTACGGCGCGACGCTCGTGCGCGTCTACGAGCAGCGTGAGAGTCGGCGCCGCTACGCATTCTTTGCGGTGGGGATCACCGCGCTGCTCGTCTTCGGATTTTCGATCTCCCTCTACCACTACGCGCTGGGCTCCTTCCTCGTAACGATCTACATCGACTGGAACTCCTGGCACTATGCGGGCCAGAACTACGGGCTAGCGATCATGTTCTTGAAGCGCCGCGGTGTGCTCGTCACGCCCATGACCAAGCGGTTGTTCTACGCCTCGTTCGTCCTCTCCTCCTTTCTCGCCATCGTCGCGATGAACGGCGTGGGTCCCGAGGCGCTGTACGGCCCGTCGCTTCCACGCGACGGCGCCAAGAGCATCGGGATGGCCTACCGCTTCATGCCGCTGGGAATCTCCGATCCGATCCAGGGTATTTTGATGATCTCGGGTCTGGCCGCCTACGGGGCCTGCGTGTTGACTTCGCTTGTCCTGTTGATGCGAAGAGGGACACTCGCGGATATCGCGCCTGCCTTGGCACTGGTATTCACGCAGTCGCTCTGGTTCGTTGTGCCGGTTGCGGCCCGGTACTGGGATCTCTTCGGGGGATTTCTTCCCCTCAGCGGGAGGGACTCGCGCTACACGTTCATGTGGATCGCATTCGGCCACGGGATTCAGTACCTGTGGGTTACCTCCTACTATGCGAAGAAGGCGGGTTCTTATCCAGGAACCGGGCGCTACCTACTGCGTTGCCTCTTCGCGGGATCCATGATCTGGAATCTTCCCGGTCTCGTTGTGGTCTCGTTGGCGATCGGTTCGGTGGCTTATACGGAGGGTGTGGCCCTGCTCCTCGCGGCCGTCGTGAACCTTCATCATTTCGTGTTGGATGGTGCGATCTGGAAGCTCCGAGACGATGGAATCGGGCGCGTACTCTTGCGGGCCTTGTCTCAGCCGCGTGCGGGGGTTGCGTCCGACGAACGCGCGCGGTGGGGACTCCGCGCTGGGCTTGCGGTTCTTGGCTGCCTCTCCCTGGGCCTTTCCCTGACCGATATGTGGGAGCGGGAGTTCGGCTTCCGGAGAGCCGGCAAGAGCGGCGACGTCGAGCGTATGGAACAAGCGGCGCTGCGCCTCGATTGGATCGGGCGGGGCGATGCGAGCCAACGTCGCCGATTGGCCCTTCTCGCTCGAAGTCGCGGTGATGACGACAAGGCGCTTTCCGAACTCGAGCGAAGCCTTGCCATTTCGAATCACCCGAAGGCTCATTTCGAGAAGGGGCATATTCTGGCGGACCGGGGGGACTGGAGGGGTGCAGCGCTTTCCTACGAGGCTGCCTATGCGATCGACGATTACCCCCTGAAACTCATCCACAAACTCGCGAATGCCTCTCTCGAGATTGGTCGGCCCGCACGCGCACAGGAGGTGCTGATCGAGGGTCTCCGACACCATCCCCGCCATCCGGTCCTGGTCAAACAGCTTCGAGAGGCTAACCGGCAGCTTTCCGCGGCGGCGGCGGACTGATCTGGGTTCTAAGGGAAGGGAGTCCGCCGATGCCTGGGACTCTCGCTTCATGCGATGCAAGAGGCCCCCGGGCGTTTCCAGGCGATCGGGCAGGGGGGCACTGCCGCGCTCTTGAAGATCGCGTTGGGGTGGGTCTCCCATGATCGAGTAGGGAAGACTCCCGAATATCGCGAATCTCATGCGGCGCGGGCGATCGCCGGGCGGGTCTGTCGTGGATCGCCACCGCCAGTTAAAATGCTGGCCGTATGCGTGTCAGCTTCGTGTGCCGATCCTTCGCGGAGCTGACGAAGTTCGAACTCTACGAGATCCTTCATCTGCGTAGCCTCGTCTTCGTCGTCGGCCAGAAGATCACCGCCGAGCCCGAGGTGGACGGAGACGACCCTTCGTATCATCACTTGATGGGCCGCGACGAGGATCATCGAATCGTGGCGGCTGCACGCCTGGGCCTCGAGCGTGAGCCGGTCAAGGTAGGACGGGTTGGGGTTCGCACCGAACTCCAGCACCGCGGGATCGGTGGGCAATTGATGCAGGCCGTGCACGAATCGATCGGCGATCGGCCAGCGGAGATGCACGCCCAGGCCTATCTCGAGAGTTGGTACGCATCGCTCGGCTGGCAACGCGAGGGCGAAAACTTCCTCGAAGCGGAGATCGATCACGTTCGGATGGTCCGGGGATCGCCGTCCCGCTCGCTCCGGCATGGAGGCTAGACAGCGCGGTAGGTGCTGGGGCCGGGTCGGAGGACCTCTTCCACCGCACCGATCGGAACGTGCTCTCGAAGCGCTAGCGTCGGTGCGTCCAATATGTATTGACAACTTGTCAGGTTGGGCTAGGCTGGGGCGTCGTGGAAGGCCTCAACCCGGATTCACCGCTGCCCCTCTACCACCAGCTCGCCGAGAGGTTGCTGGGGCGCATTCGTTCCGGCGCCTATCCCTCGGGTAGCCGGATCCCCTCGGAGCCCGAGCTGGCTCGCACCTTCGGGATCGGGCGCCCGACGGTTCGGCAGGCCACCGACCTGCTGGTGCGGCGTCGTGTCGTCGAACGCAAGCGAGGCTCGGGAACTTTCGTCCGGGAGGCGTCCGAGCGGGTCGATCTGCTCTCGCTTGCGGGCACCATGGCGTCCTTCGAGAAGGGCGGCTTGGCGGTGCGTACGACACTCGTCGAGCGCCCGCACCGCGTGGCCGTGGTGGACGATCCCGAGAACCCCTTCTCGGACCGGGATGCGATCCGCCTTGCGAGGATCAGTCGCCTGAAGGAGGTCCCGGTTCTCCTCGAAGAGATCTACATCGACCCCGATTGCTTCCCGGGAATCGAGCAGATCTCGCTCGCGGGCCGCTCGCTCTCGCAGTGGGTCGAGAGCCACTACCACATGCGCCCGCAATCGGCCGATCAGACTTTTCGAGTGGCACAGGCCGGAAGCAAGCGCGCCGCTCTCCTCGGGCTCTCGCAGCGGCAGCCCATACTGGAGGTGAAGCGAACGCTCCACTTCAAGAACGCGAGGAGCGCCATCTACGCGGAACTCTATTGTCGCACCGACCAGTTGGTCTTTTCGCAAACCCTGGAAGGAGTGGGTGATGACTGATCGCGGATACTTCGGCGAGTTCGGCGGTTCGTTCATTCCGGAGATTCTCGTCGCAACCTTCGAGGAACTCGTTCAGGCCTACGAGGACGCGCGATCCGATCCGTCTTTCTGGAGTCAGTTCGTGTCCTTGATGGGCAGCTATTCCTGTCGGCCGACGCCGCTGACCTACGCGGAGAACCTGACGAAGCACTTCGGGGGCGCGCGGATATTCGTGAAGCGCGAGGACCTGAACCATACCGGCGCCCACAAGGTGAACAACGTAATGGGGCAGGGGTTGCTGGTTCAGCGCATGGGCAAGGGGCGCGTCATCGCCGAGACGGGAGCGGGTCAACATGGCGTGGCGACGGCGACGATGGCAGCGAAGTTCGGCTTTTCCTGCACGGTTTACATGGGAGAGGTTGACGTCGAGCGGCAACGTCCGAACGTCTTCTGGATGGAGCGGCTCGGCGCCGAGGTCGTCACGGTCAAGGAAGGGACACGCATCCTCAAGGATGCAATCAACGAGGCATTTCGGGACTGGGTGACGAACATGGACGACACCCACTACGTGCTGGGCACCGCCTGCGGTCCGCATCCCTTTCCCGAGATGGTGAGCTGGTTGCAGTCCATCATCGGCCAGGAAGCCCGCGTGCAGGTGCTGGAGGCGAGCGGCAGGCTTCCCACGCGCGTGTATGCCTGCGTGGGCGGCGGATCGAACGCCATGGGCCTATTCGGCGGCTTCTTCGACGACGACGTGGAACTCGTCGGTGTGGAGGCGGGGGGCCGGGGGCTCGATTCCTCCGCGCACGCTTCTCGCCTTGCCTCCGCGGATGCGACCCGCGGAGTTGCCCAGGGCTACAAGACCTTCTTCCTCCAGGATCGCGATGGACAGATGCGCGAGACCCACAGCGTGGCGGCGGGTCTCGACTACGTGGGGGTCTCGCCCATCCTGGCGAACCTGCGCGAGACCGGGCGCGTTCGCTTCGAAGCGGCGACCGACGCGGAAGTGGTCGAGGCCCTTGCGTTGACGATGCGGAAGGAAGGGCTGATCCCGGCCCTCGAGTCCGCTCATGCCTTCGTACAGGCCTTCAAGGAGGCTCCGGAACTCTCCTCGGACGATGTCATCTTGATCAACCAGTCCGGGCGCGGCGACAAGGACATCTTCACGATCGCCGATGCCTTCGACGACCCCGGCTGGAAGGCCTTCATCTGCGAAAAGGCGCGACACTATGATGCTCGCTGACGAGATTCGGGAAAAACGGCAGGAGCGCGACATCCTGCTCATGACACACATCGTGGTGGGTTACCCCAGCTTCGATGACTCTCTCCGCGTCGTCGAGCAGATGGTTGCAGCGGGCGTCGACTTGATGGAATTGCAGATTCCCTTCTCCGAACCGATCGCGGATGGACCGGTGATCCTTCGCGCGAACCAGCAGGCCCTCATGGCGGGATCGACGGTCGAGCGCTGTCTCGTCTTCGCCGAGGAAGTGAATCGCCGCTTCGACATCCCCTTCCTCTTGATGACCTACTACAACATCCTCTTCAAGTACGGGGTTTCCGACTTCACCGGGCGAATGGCGGCTGCGGGGATCGCGGGCTCGATCGTTCCCGACTTGCCGCCTGAGGAAGCCAAGGACTACCTCGAGGCCATGGGACGCAACGCACTCGAGCCGATCTTCATTTTCTCGCCGAACACCCGCGACGAGCGCATGCGGGTGATCGCGAAGCACGCAGGCGGTTTCGTCTACTGCGTTGCGCGCAAGGGGGTCACCGGAGCCGAAACCTCCTTCTCCGACGAATTCGCGGCCTATCTTGCGCGCTGTCGCGCCGCCACGGATCTGCCCCTGGCGCTGGGTTTCGGGGTGAAGAGCCGGTCGGATGTGGATTTTCTGCGCGGACAGGTGGACATCGCGGTGATCGGAACGGAGACGCTCCGGGTCCTCGACGAACACGGCGTCGATGGTGTTCGGGGATTCATCGAAGGGCTTCGCTAGCGCCGCGTCGCGGCCCGCGAAAGCGAGTGGAAGCGGCGAGGGGGACGCGGGCCCCTCATGCGGTCGGGTAGCTGGGCTCCCAGAAGGTTGCGTCGATTCGCCCATCGATCTCTTCTGCCGAGCACACGGCATGGCCCTCGTCGATCGCCTCGAGTGCGATCGCCCGGGCGACTTCGCGCGTAACGTTCCGGATTTCGTGGATGGCGGGCAGCAGCGCGCCGCCTTTCCGGGCAGCAGCCGGCGACTGCTCGGCCAGGGCGCGCGCGCCCGCGCGCATCATTTCGTCCGTCACGCGGCGGGCGCCCGCTGCGGCGACGGCGAGACCGACGGCGGGAAACACGTAGGTGTTGTTGCACTGGGCGATTTGGAAGTTCTGCCCGCGGAATTCGAAGGCTTCGACCGGGCTCCCGGTGGCGACCAGCGCTCGGCCGTCGGTCCACTCGATCAGGTCACGGGGATGGGCCTCCATCCGGGAGTTCGGATTCGAGAGCGGGAAGATGATCGGACGCTTCGCGCCCGCGGCCATGGCGCGGATGACATCCTCGGTGAAGAGCCCGGGCTGCCCGCTGACGCCGACCAGAATGCTGGGCGAAGCGTTCTTTACCACGTCGAGGAGTGAGATTTCCCCGCCCTTCCCCGCCCAGCTGGCGACGCGCTCGCGCGCCTGGGCGAGGGGCTGTTGGAAGGGCAGCAAATCCTCCATGCCGTCGTGCAGCAATCCTGCGCGGTCCACGACGAAAACGCGGGCGCGTGCCTCGGCCTCGGTGAGCCCCTCTTCGGCCATGGCGGCCACGATCTGTTCCGCGATTCCGCTGCCCGCGGAGCCGCCTCCGAGCAGTGTCACCGTCTGCTCGGCGAGCGTCGAGCCGGTGCTGCGCACTGCGCCGAGTAGAGTCCCGAGAGCGACGGCCGCGGTTCCCTGTATGTCGTCGTTGAACATGCAGAGTCGGTCGCGATAGCGTGCCAGCAGCGGGTTCGCGTGGGGCAGGGCGAAGTCTTCGAACTGCACGAGGGCGGTGGGCCAGACTTCTTGCACGCCTTCGATGAAGGTGTCGACGAAGGCGAGGTACTCGTCTCCGCTGGCCCGCTCGTGTCGCGAACCGATGTAGTGGGGGTCGTCGAGGAGCCGCTGGTTGTTGGTCCCCACGTCCAGCATCACGGGAAGCGTTCGCGCCGGATGGATCCCGCCGCAGGACACGTAGAGGGAGAGCTTGCCGATCGGTATCCCCATGCCCCCGGCGCCCTGGTCCCCCAGTCCGAGAATGCGCTCGCCGTCCGTGACGACGATCGCCAACACGTCCTCGCGGTCGTGATTGCGCAGCATTTCGACCATGCGATCGCGATGGAGCAAGGGCAGGAAGAGGCCGCGCGGCCGGCGGTAGATCTCGCTGAATTGTTGGCAGGCTTCGCCGACAACGGGGGTGTAGATGATCGGCATCATCTCCTTCAGGTGGTCCACGACCAGGCGGTAGAAGAGCGTCTCGTTGGTGTCCTGGAGGGCGCGCAGGTAGATGTGCCGCTCGAGGTCCGTGGTCTTCGTGCCATAGGCCTCGTATGCGCGCGAGGCCTGTTGTTCGAGCGTCTCGACTTCCGTGGGCAGCAGCCCGTAGAGATTGAGCTTGGCCCGCTGTTCCTCGCTGAACGCGGTGCCCCTGTTGTACAGGGGATCGTCGATCAGGTCGCGTCCACGTAGCTGGGTGCTCATCGGGCGAGTGCCTCCGTCTCGCAGCCGCGCGGACTCGCCCGGCTGCTTCTACTCGATGCCGTGTTCGAGTCGGTCGTCCTCGGCGGGTTGGCAGTGGCGGTTCCGCTCGATCGTACGAGCGCAAGCGTTGTAGCGGAGCGTTGCATCCAAGCGTTCGGGCGCCAACTGCGCGGCTTCCTCATACTGTTCCATCGCGTAGCGGAACCAGTCGAAGGCCACGAATCCCGAGCGCTTGCCGCGCTGCCCGAGGACGGTTCTGGCCTGGCGCTCGCAGATCACGCCGCCGTAGTAGGCGCGCTCGTATTCACCGGCGAGGCGGGGAAGCACCTCACGGGCCCGGTCGACGCCATGGGGCAGGCCGCGCTCGAGCAGATCCGTGCGCGCGAGCAGCAGCAGCAAGAGGGCCGACTGGTTTTCGCTTTCGAGTTCCAGAACGTCGAGGCAGATACTTTCGGCCGCGTCGGCTTCTCCAGTCGCGCGGCACTGCTCGGCGAGGGCGAGCGCGCTGCTCACGTCACCGCTCGCCAGTCGTTTGAGCTCGGACATCGTGGGCCCTCCCGTCTCGTCCCGCCTACTGCGAATCCATTGGGCCGTGGCGGTCGATGGGTTCGCGCAGGGCGCGCAGGTAGTCGCGGTTCAGCCGGCCGATGAACTTGATGCTGATCTCCTTGGGACACGCAGCTTCGCACTCCGCGTAGTTGCGGCACGAGCCGAAGCCCTCCTCTTCCATCTGCTCGACCATGTTCTGCACGCGCTCCCAGCGCTCGGGTTGGCCCTGGGGGAGCAGGCCCAGGTGGGAGACCTTTGCGGCGGTAAAGAGCATGGCTGCGCCGTTCGGGCAGGCCGCGACGCAGGCCCCGCAGCCAATGCAGCAGGCGGCGTCGAGCGATTCCTCGGCGACTTCCGGATCGATCGGGTTTGCGTTGGGCTCGGGCTTTGGCCCCGAGTGCACCGTCACGTAGCCTCCGCTCTCCAGGATCCGGTCGAAGGCGGAGCGATCGACCATCAGGTCGCGCAGTACCGGAAATGCTCCGGATCGCCACGGTTCGATGGTGATCGGCTGGCCGTCATCGAAGTGTCGCATGTAGAGCTGACAAGTCGTGGTTCCAGGCAGTGGGCCGTGGGGCTGGCCGTTGATGACCATCGAGCACATTCCGCAGATTCCCTCGCGGCAATCCGACTCGAAGGCCACCGCTTCCTCGCCGCGCTCGGTGAGGCGCTCGTTCAGGGTGTCGATCATCTCGAGGAAGGAGGTTTCGGGAGAGATCCCGTCCACCTCATAGTCCGAGAAGGCACCGGCGGCATCGCCAGAGGCCTGTTTCCAGATACGCAGCCGGAATTTCATGTCTTGTAGTTCCGTTGTGCCAGGGGGAGCGCTTCGAAGGAGAGCGGCTCCTCGTGCATCTTGGGCTCCACGTTCTCCCCTGTGTGCTCCCACACGGTCACGTGGGAGAAGTTCACGTCGTCCCGCAGCGCCTCGCCCTCCTCGGTCTGGTGCTCCTCGCGGAAGTGGCAGCCGCAGCTCTCATCACGCTGGAGCGCGTCGCGGCACATCAACTCGGCGAACTCGAGGAAGTCCGCAAGGCGCCCCGCGTGCTCGAGGGACTGGTTGATTCCCGCAGCGCCTCCCACGATGCGCAGATCGTTCCAGAAGCGATCGCGTAGCTCCGGGATCCGCGCGAGCGCCTCGCGTAGCCCGTCCTCGCTGCGGGCGATCCCGCAGTGGTCCCACATCAGTCGCCCCAGCTCACGGTGCAAGGATTCGACGGTCGTGGAGCCGTCGATTGCGAGCAGACGCTCGATGCGCCCGCGGGCCTCGCGCTCTGCATCGGCAAAGGCCGCGTGGCTCGTGTCGATATCGCCGTAGGGATGGCGGCTCAGGTAGTCGCCAATCGTGATCGGGATGATGAAGTAGCCGTCGGCGAGGCACTGCATCATCGAGCTTGCGCCGAGCCGATTCGCCCCGTGATCCGAGAAATTCGCCTCGCCCACGGCGAAGAGTCCCGGTAGGGTCGTCATCAGGTTGTAGTCCACCCAGAGGCCGCCCATCGTGTAGTGGGGGGCCGGGTAGATACGCATCGGTGTCTTCCAGGGACTCTCGCCGGTGATGCGCTCGTACATCGCGAAGAGGTTCTCGTAGCGCGCGCCGATCACCTCGTGACCGTGATCGGAGATCGCATCCCGGAAGTCGAGGTAGACGCCCAAGCGGCTCGGACCAACGCCCAGACCGTCGTCGCAGACGTTCTTTGCGTTGCGAGAGGCTACGTCTCGAGGCACCAGGTTGCCGAAGCGCGGGTAGCGCTCTTCGAGGTAGTAGTAGCGGTCCTGCTCGGGAATCTCGCCAGGACTTCGCGTCTCACCTTCGTTCCTCGGGACCCAGATCCGACCGTCGTTGCGCAGGGACTCGCTCATCAGCGTGAGCTTTGCCTGGTGCTCGCTACTGACGGGAATGCAGGTCGGGTGGATCTGGTTGTAGCAGGGGTTCGCGAAACCGGCGCCGCGCTTATGGGCGCGCCATGTGGCGGTGACGTTGCAGCCCTTTGCGTTGGTGGAGAGGTAGTAGACGTTCGAATAGCCGCCGGTCGCGAGCACGACGGCTTCCGCGGCATGCGACCGGATCTCGCCCGTCACCAGATCGCGCACGACGATACCGCGCGCGCGGCCGTCGACGATCACCACGTCGAGCAACTCGGTTCGGGTATGCATCTTCACGTTCCCGTCGTGGATCTGCTGGGCGAGGGCCGAGCAGGCCCCCAGCAGCAGCTGCTGGCCCGTTTCTCCGCGGCAGTAGAAGGTGCGTTCGACGAGGACGCCTCCGAAGGAGCGGTTCGCGAGTAGCCCGCCATATTCGCGCGCGAAGGGCACGCCCTGGGCGACGGCCTGGTCGATGATGCTCGCCGAGAGTTCCGCGAGTCTCCAGACGTTGGCCTCACGTGAGCGGTAGTCGCCACCCTTCTGCGTGTCGTAAAAGAGCCGGTGCACGGAGTCGCCGTCGTTCCGGTAGTCCTTCGCGGCGTTGATGCCTCCTTGCGCGGCGATGCTGTGGGCGCGCCGCGGGCTGTCCTGGAAGCAGAAGCACTCCACGTGGTAGCCCATGGCCGCCATTGACGCGGCAGCCGATGCGCCCGCCAGCCCCGTTCCCACCACGATGACTCGGTAGTGGGGCCGTGTGCGCGGACCTACGAGCCGGAGGTGCTCCTTGTGGGTGCTCCACATGTGCTCGATCGGGGCCTCGGGAACCCGGTCATCGAGATTCAAGTCATGCTCCCTTCTATCGCAGTGCGAGTTTCGGCGACTCGGCGGGCGGCGGTCCGAGTGCGCCGAGCGAAAAGGCGACCGGAACGCTCGCAAACGACAAGGAGAGGCCGAGCGCGACGACCATCGCGAGCTGCCGCAGCCCACGGTTGCGATCGGGGTTGTCGAGTCCGAGTGACTGGAAGAGGCTCCACGCCCCGTGGTAGAGGTGCAATCCGAGCAGCACCGTCGCGCCAACGTACATCGCGACGTAACCCCACTCGTGGAAGGCGCGGTAGAGGTTTCCGTAGACGCCGCTCGGAACGAAGCGCGCCGCGTCGATGGTCCCCGTCGTGAACTGCAGCAGGTGGATGACGAGGAAGGCGAGCAGAAGCGAGCCCGAGTAGAGCATCCAGCGCGCGGGGGCCGTCGACTCCACGTGCCGGACCTCGCGGTACCTCACCGGACGTGCCCGCTGGTTGCGCCGTGCGAGCTGTAGCACGCAGGTCACGTGGAGGAGCAGGGACGCGATCAGGACGATCCGCACGCTCCATAGCAGCGTCGTATAGGGCAGCAGCGGTTCGCCCATGGTGCGGAGGAAGCTCGCGTAGACGTCGATGTCGGGGACGCCGGGCGCCGCGTCGGGGAGGAAGGCCTTCAGGTTGCCTGCCACGTGCAGGATCAGGAAGCCCATCATGACCGCGCCGGTGACCGCCGCGATCACCTTCTTGCCGATGATGCTGCGGTAGAGGAGAAGCAGCCGCTTCAAGGGGGCTCCTCGAGGTGAGGGTGCGCGATGCAGACGCAACCGACAATCGCATCGGAGCCCCTGGCGTGCAAGTCACTGCCCCCGGCCACTCGAGGAGATGGCGAGATCGACTCCGCGGGCGCGAGTTCAGTGCTCAGGCTACGGCGAGTGCCTCGCAGACCGCCTCGAAGGCCGTGTCTGCGATCTCCCGCATCTCGTCGTCGGTGCGGTCCTGGATCGGATGCGGGACGTAGATGGCCACGGGGTCGGCGCCCAGCGCGCGCGCTTGCGCCTCGGCGCCGTCGCGGAACTCCGTGGTCGCCACGAAGGCGGTGGGTACGCCCCTCGATTCGAGATCCACCGTGTCGTGCACACTGCACGACGTGCAGCTCCCTCAATCCGCGAGGGCCTCCAGTACCGCGTCGCATTCCACGGCGATCTGCTGACGCAGGTCGAGGGGCGCGGGCTTGGTGAAGGTGGGCTTGCTGAATCGCAGCACGTTGGCACCGTGATCGCGGAGGCGGCTTTCCAGGCGGTCGAGGAAGAGATCGCCCCGGGCCTTGCTGATGTCGAGCAGTCCGATACTGCGGCCCGCCAGATCGGGAAGGCGGGGCAGCTGCCTGCGGATGGCGGGTTTCGACTCATTGCCGGGGTCGAGGATGAATCGCGTCGTATCGCCGGAACTCACGGCCGGACCTCCCGCGTGACGGGCTGGCTGCCCATGGCACCTCCCGCCCAGCCGCCGAAGATGGTGGAGAAGAGGCCGGCGGCGCCCCCGCAGTGTACCACGCGCAGCCCCCCCGGTCGGAACTTGGGGAGGCTGGCGCCGCGCAGACGCTCGGGGAGGCCCTCTGCGATGCCGCCCGCTCCGCGCACCAACTCCTCTCCCGAGATCGTCAGGAGTTCATTGAGGCGCTCCAGGAGCTGGGTCTTGCTCCAGCCCGCTTCGCGGAAGACCCGGGCGTGCTCGGGGCCCACGGCGAGCAGGGCGTCCATGCCCATCACTGTCTTGGGGTGCGCGACGCCGCGCAGTCCCGCCGCCAGGCTGCGCGCCAGGGACTCCGGCTCCCGGGAGATCTGGTCCACGATGCAGCGCGGTCCCTCGGCGGCGAAGAGCGTGACCGTGTCGGTGCCCGCTTCGAAACCCGCATCGCAGCAGTAGGGCTCCCAGGGTGAACCTTCCTCGTCCTCCGCGAAGCACAGACCCAGCTTGCCCGGGTTTCCGTGGGTGGCGCGGTCCACCTCGCCGGGCCGACCACCGCCCAGGTTGCGGATCACGAGTTGCAGGGCGCGCCCGATGCTCTGGTTGGCGCGGTTGCCCTGGCCGAAGACGTTCTTCCCGGAGTTCATGCCGATGCGGCGCCGGATGGGGCCGTTCACGATCAGGATGGGACCCACGGGCATGGTGGTGCAGAGCACCCCGTGCATGTTGAAGTCGTCGTTGCAGGCGGCTTCGAGGGCGGAGAGCACGACGGGGAGGTATTCGGGGCGGCAGCCCGCCATCACGGCGTTGATCGCGACCTTCTCGACGCTGCAGGGCACGAGGTCCGGCGGCACCTCGGCGACCACCTCGTCGGGTGCGCGGCTCGTTCCGTCCAACATGGTGAGTACGCGCTCTGGGGTGGGCGGGATCATCGGCAGGCCGTCGCTCCAGCCGCGTTCGTGGAGCGCCTCGTAGACGTCCTCCAGTGGAGCCAGGGGGATGCGCCGGGCCCGGAGCGTGTCGCTCTCGAAGCGCGCGCGCAGCGCCGCGCGCTGCTCGGGGAGCTGCGAGAGGGAGCCGCATCCGGGCCGCCAGTCGGGGAGGTCCCGACCCAGGCCGGAGAGGCCCGTGAGTTTCTCCCAGTCGCCCCGGTGCCAGCCCTCGGTGCGCTCGACCTCGCGTCCCTCCTCCACGCGCAGCAGCGTGGGAACGGCCTCGATGTCGTGGTGGTAGGAGAGCTCGAGCTCCCGGTCGTCCCGCACCGCCAGGCCTTCAGGGAAGTCCGGGTCGTCCTGGCTGTAGATGCTGAGGGCGCCCCGCGATGCCAGGTCCGCGAGCACGGGGGCTACGAGCTCGCAGGTCGGGCAGTCGCGCTTCACGACGACCACCAGTCCGGAGGGCAGCTCGGTCTTCATGGGGCGATGTTACCACCGACCGCCGTCGCGGGAGAGCGCCGCGGAAGGGTCTCGGGGGCGCGGCCAGGCAGCGTGGTCGCGCTCGCAGCCGCAAGGCCTACACGTTGAAGCGGAAGTTCACCACGTCGCCATCCTGGATCACGTAGTCCTTGCCCTCCACCCGCGTCAGGCCCGCTTCCTTGCACTTCGCCTCGCTCCCCTGTTCCACGAGTTGCTCCCAGGGAACCACTTCGGCGCGGATGAAGCCTCGCTCGATGTCGGAGTGGATCTTCCCCGCCGCGCGCGGCGCGAGAGTTCCGCGGGGAATGGGCCAGGCGCGGCACTCGTCGGGGCCGACCGTGAGCATGGAGACGAGATCGATGAGTTCGAATGCGCCGCGAATGAAACGGTTGCGGGCGGGCTCCGCGAGACCCAGCGAGGCCACGAACTCGGCCTGCTCCGTGGTCTGCATCTGAGCGATGTCCATCTCCACTGCCGCCGAGAGCACCACCACCCCCAGCCCGCGCTCCCGGGCAGCACTCGCGAGGCCATCCGGCGCGCTTTCCGCGACGGACTCCTCGGCCACGTTGAGGACCAGCAGCAGGGGCTTCTGGCTGAGCAAGCTGTAGCCCAAGAGCATGCGGCGCTCGTCCTCCGAGAGCGTCATGCGCCGCCCAGGTATCTCGTTCTCGAGCGCCTCCTGGACGCGCTCGAGGAGCGCCAGCTCGGCGGGGTTGCTGCGGTCCTTGCGCAGGCGCAACACGCGCTGCTCCACCACCTCGAGGTCCGCGAGCAGCGTCTCGGTCTCCATCTCCAGCATTTCGGCGAGGGGGTCGCCGTCTCCTCCGTCCGGAGCCGGGAAGGCGCGCAGAACCTGGCAGAGGGCGTCCACCGAGCGCATCGCGTTGAGGGTCTTGCGGTCGATGCCCTCGCCGTGGCCGCCCCCGAGATCCGTGAAGGTGATCTCCGCGTAGGTGGTCTTCTTCGGTGCGTACATCTCGGAGAGCGCATCCACCCGGGAGTCCGGGACCTTGACGCTCCCCACGTTTTCCTTGCCGGAGCCGAAGCCCGTCTCCACCGCGAGGCCGGTGAGGGCGCCGAACACGGTGCTCTTGCCACCGCCGGGGTGTCCGACCAGGCCGATCTTCATGGCGCCACCCTAGCGCAGGCCAGCCGCTACGAGATGATCGACCTCGTTGAAGTTCTGCAACGACCACACCGAACCGCGCGGCCCGAGTTCTCGCGCTTGCAGTACCGAGTAGGCGGCCAGTTCGCTCTCGAAGCGGAGCCACTCCCAGGGGCGGGGACGGATGTCGAGCAGGTGCGTGATCGCTACGGCATTGGTCCCGCAGTGCGCCGCGATCACGATCTGTTGGCCGGGTTGGTCGAAGTTCCAGATCTCGAAGTCGTGTTCGCGCTGGGAGCGGGCGCCGTGGCGGGACAGCACGTCGGCGATGCTGGCGCTGACGCGCGCGTGGAAATCCAGGAAACTCTCGGCTTCGGGGTTCGGCCAGCCCTCCCAGTGTTCGGCCAGGGGCCGCTGGGAGCCCTCGACGAAGTAGCGGTCCACCTCGCTCAGCGACAAGCCGTCGGCGCCCGTCTCGATCTCGGCGAGGCTGTTCACGATCGTGAGTTCGAGCCCCGTGGCCTCGGCGAGCGGGGCGGCGGTTTCGATCGAGCGCCGCGTGGGGCTCACGTAGATCGCGTCGATGGGTTCGCGGGAGAGTCGCGCGGCTGCGGCCTGCGCCTGGGCGCGTCCGTAGGGGGTGAGCGCCGGGTCGCGAACGGAGCGGCCGCTCGCGGGCGACCAGTCCGGCTCGCCGTGCCGCAGCAAGGTAATGCGGGGATGCAGCGCGCCGCGTTGATTCGCCTCCCGACGCGCGGTGCTCCCCGCTTCCGGTTGCCCTGTCTCCTGCAATCCCTTCCCCTCCTCGAGCCAGTCTAAGCGAGTGGCGCCGCGCCAACGCCCGGCCAGATCCGAAGCATGCCGCAGCCCGCGCGCAGCGCGATCCACGCGCCGGTGATCCACCAGATGGCGATCAGCGAGGAAGTTCCCACCGCCTCGTTGGTGAAGAGCGCGGCGGCTCCCAGGCCGCTTGCGGCGAGCATTGCGTCGCGCAGGTAGCGGTAGTCACGCGCCCCCCAGTGGATGCCGTCGGTGACGAAGGAGAGGGCGTTGACGGGTTGCCAGCAGGCCGCGATCCACCAGGCCTGGAGGAAGATCCCGTGCGCGGAGCTCGGTACCAGCAAGTCGGCCACGGCCGCCTCTGAGAAGAGCATGGCGAGCATGAGCGCCACGCCCGTCGCGAAGCCCCAAGCGCACGCTACCCCGCATACGCGCCGGGCGAGGTCCAGGCGGCCAGCGCCGAGGAAGTAGCCCACCAGGCTCTGGGCGCTGGCCGCGTAGGCGTCGAGCATCAGCGCGGTGAGCAACCACACCTGGCGGATCGCCTGCTGGGCGGCACCGCTGTCGGCACCGATGCGGGTGGCGGCGCGGGTGGTCAGCAGGATGAAGGCCACCAGCAGGCCGGTGCGGAAGAAGAGATCCCGCCCCACCACCAGCAGGCTGCGGGCTTCGCGGAGGTCGATGCGGCGCGTGAGCGGCATGCTTCGCTTCACGGCCCCAAGCGCCCAGACGGCGCCGACCCACTGGCTCACCACCGTCGCCCAGGCGGCACCGGGCACGCCCAGGGCGGGGACCGGCCCCCAGCCGGTGATCAGGATCGCGTCGAGGATCACGTTCAGGACGTTCACTGCCACCGCGATGCGAAGGGGCGTTCGCATGTCGTGCAGGCCGCGGAGTGCACCCAAAGCCGCCATGGTGGCGAGCACCGCCGGTCCGCCCAGCAGCCGGATCTCGAGGTAGCCGACCGCGAGATCCGCGACCTCGGCCTCCGCGCCCATGAAGCCGCATAGCGCGGGCAGCAGCGGCCACGCGCTGAGACCGATGCAGAGACCGATCGCGCCAGCCAGGGCCAGCGCCATGCTGGTCACCCGGCCGGATCGCTCCTCGCTCCCCGAGCCATAAGCGTGGGCGACCTCGGTCTGGGTGCCGATCGCCAGGAAGTTGAAGGCCCAGATCACCACCGAGAACAGGGTGGCGCCCACGCCGAGCGCCGCGACGGATCCCGCGCCCAGGATCTTCACGAAGGCGGTGTCCACCAGTCCGGTGAGCGGTTCGGGGATCAGCGAGAGCATCACCGGGAAGGAGAGCCCGATCAGGGTCCGGTGCGGGCGCCGCACGAAGGGGTGGGCTTCGGGAGTGACCTCGAGGCGATCTCCGTTCACGGCGTGGCCCAGCGCGTCGCCGTCCGCTGCGCGTTCATTCTCCCTGCTCTCCGGGGCGCGCGAAGCCGATTCGGGACGCGGGCCCCGAATGCCGCGGGCGAGCCGCGAGGTCTGGCGGCTGGGAGCCGGTTCGCCCCAGGGGGACACCACTGAAGGAACGCGCTGCCGCTTGCCCGCCTTGACCCGCACGGCGGGCATCCGCTATCCAAAGCGTTTCGAAGGGAACCCCCCTGGAGAGCCCTGCCATGTCCCGTCGCTGCGATCTCATCGGTACCAAGCCCCAGTTCGGGCACAACGTCTCCCACTCGAAGCGCAGGACCAACCGCCGCTTCGACCCCAACCTCCAGAAGGCCACCTTCTACAGCGACGTGCTGCGCCGGCGGGTGGCACTGCGGGTTTCAACGCGGGCGCTGCGCACCGTCCAGAAGTATGGAGGCCTGGATCCCTTCCTCACGCGCACGGATGAGGCGAAGCTCGCGCCCGAGGGGCAGCGCTTGAAGCGACAGATCCACCGCGCCCTCTCCGGCCGGTAGCAGTCCCGAGGGCCACGGGCCGGAGCCCGCTCAGCTCTTCTTCTTCCCCGAGCCGTAGCGGCGGCGGAAGCGATCGATCTTTCCGTCGGCGTCGAGTTCCCGCATGGTGCCGGTCCAAAAGGGATGGCTGTGGGAGGAGATCTCGAGTTTGACGACGGGCAGTTCCTCCCCGTCGACCTCGCGCTTCTCGCTGGAGGTGATGGTGGAGCGGCTCACCCACTCGTCGCCGGTGGCGGTGTCGACAAAGAGCACCTTGTGGTAGTCGGGGTGGATGTCCGGCTTCACAGCGGGCCCGCCTACCAGCTCGACTTGCGGACACCCGGCAGCATGCCCTGGTGAGCCAGCTCGCGGAGCGCGATGCGCGAGATGCCGAACTTCCGGTAGTAGCCGCGGGGCCGCCCGGAGACCGAGCATCGCCGCTTGAGGCGCGTGGGGCAGGAGTTCAGCGGGAGCTTTGCGAAGCACTCCTGGATCTCGAGCTTCTCCTCGATGGAGACCTCGGGGTCGTTGAGGCGCTTGCGGAGCTCCGCCCGCCGCTCCGCGTACTTGTTGATCAGGCGCTTGCGCTTTTCGTCTCGCAGTACCTGAGACTTCTTGGCCATACGATCGATCTCCTGGAGCCGAAAGCGCCGGGCCCCTTTGGGGGGGATCGGCGAACGCGGGAGGCTATCCTCGGCCCGCCTTCCCCGCAAGGAGCCCCTGGGGGCGCCGATCCGTCCAGCCCGTGAGAGGTCCATGGCCGAGCCGCGAAGAGTCCGCTCCATCGACACCGACGAGCTCCCCAAGCACTTCGATGCGCCGGCAGCCGAGGCGCGCTGGCATGAGGCTTGGCAGGCCAGCGGTGTGTACCACTACGACCCCACGCAGCCGAGGGAAGAGACCTTCGTGGTGGACACACCACCGCCGACGGTGTCCGGTTCACTCCACGTGGGTCACGTCTTCTCCTACACACAGACCGACGTGATCGCTCGTCATCAACGCATGCTCGGCAAGAACATCTTCTATCCCATCGGCTGGGACGACAACGGGTTGCCCACCGAGCGCCGGGTGCAGACCCTCTACCACGTGCGCTGCGACCCCACGCTCGCCTATGAGGCGGGGCTCGAGATCGAGGAGGCCTCCGCGAAGTCGCGCAAGAAACCCGCACGACTGGTCTCGCGGCGCAACTTCATCGAACTCTGCCACCGCGTCACCCACAAGGACGAGGACGCCTTCCAGGCGCTTTGGAGCCGCGTGGGGCTCTCCGTGGACTGGCGGCAGGAGTACGCGACCATCGACGACCACTGCCGGCGGATCGCCCAGCTCTCCTTCATCGACCTCGTTGAGAAGGGGGTGGTGTACACGAGCTTCGCGCCCACCATGTGGGATGTCGATTATCACACTGCTGTCGCGCAGGCGGAGGTGGAAGACCGGGTGGTCCCCGGCGCCTTCCACCACCTGGAATTTGGGGTGGAGGAGAGCGAGCGCAGCATCGTGATCGCGACCACCCGCCCCGAGCTGTTGGCCGCTTGCGTGGGGGTCACCGCCCACCCCGAGGATACGCGTTACCAGGACCTCTTTGGAAAGCGCGCATTGACCCCGCTCTTCTCCGTTCCGGTCCCGATCTTCCCCAGTGAACTCGCGGACCCCGAGAAGGGCACCGGCATCCTGATGGTATGCACCTTCGGTGACCAGAACGACGTGCAGTGGTGGCGCGAGCAGAACCTGGCGACGCGGGTGCTGGTGGGGCGAACCGGTCGCATGCGCGAGTTGGAATTCGGAACGGAGGGTTTCGAGAGCACCGACTCAGCGCGCGCCAACCGCTACTACGCGAGTCTCGCCGGCAAGAACGTCGTCCAGGCCCGCAAGCAGATCGTGGAGTTGTTGTCCGACGAAGTGGGGAGCGCCACCGGCTCCGGGAAGCCGCTGGTCCGCGAGCCCGAGCCCATCGAGCACGCCGTGAAATTCTACGAGCGGGGAGACCGCCCCCTCGAGTTCATCCCGACCCGGCAGTGGTTCTGCCGCCTGCTCGACCGCAAGGGGGAACTGCTCGCCAAGGGTGAGGCCGTACAATGGCATCCGCCCTTCATGCACGCGCGCTTCCGGGACTGGACGGAGAATCTGGCGATGGACTGGAACATCTCCCGGCAGCGCTACTTCGGCCCGGCGATTCCGGTCTGGTATCCGCTGGACGGCGACGCGCAGCGCGATTACGACAAGCCGTTGCTGCCCGACCCGGAGAACCTGCCCATCGATCCGATGATCGACGTGCCGCCCGGTTACGAGGAGGACCAGCGCGGCGTCCCGGGAGGCTTCGAGGGGGAGGCGGACGTCTTCGACACCTGGTTCACCAGTTCGATGACGCCTCAAATCTCCTCCCACTGGGGCGTGGACCCGGATCGCCACGCGCGCCTCTTTCCCGCCGACTTGAGGCCCCAGAGCCACGAGATCATCCGTACCTGGGCGTTCTACACCATCGCGAAAGCGCTGCTCCATGAAGACAGCATTCCGTGGAAGCACGTCGCCATTTCCGGCTGGATCCTCGACCCGGATCGCAAGAAGATGTCGAAGAGCAAGGGCAACGTCGTGACTCCCATGCACCTGCTCGATCAGTACGGCGTGGACGGGGTGCGCTACTGGGCGGCGAGCGCGCGCCTGGGCAGCGACACCGCTTTCGACGAGAAGGTCTTCAAGATCGGCAAGCGGCTGGTCACCAAGCTCTTCAACGCGAGCAAGTTCGTGCTCTCCCAGAGCGCCTCCTTGCAGCCCATCGAGAGCGAACTCGACCGCGCCTTCCTCTCGGAGCTGCAAGCGCTGGTGGAGCGCAGCACCCGGTCTTTTGCGGATTTCCACTACGCGGAGGCCCTTCAGGATACGGAGAGCTTCTTCTGGAGCCACTTCACGGATACCTATCTCGAACTCGTGAAGGGCCGCGCTCGTGCCGAGGAGGTCTCCCACGAGGCCGCTCGGGGCTCCGCGGTGGCCACCCTGCGCCTCGGTCTCGACGTGCTGCTGCGACTCTTCGCGCCCTTCCTGCCCTACATCACCGAAGAGGTCTGGTCTTGGTGCTTCGCGGAGGAGCGGGGCGCGCCCTCCGTGCATCGCGCCCCCTGGCCCTCGGAGCGCGACTTTCTGGAGGTCCCGGCTCCCAACGACGTGGAGAGCTTCGCCCTAGCCTCCGCCTGTCTGGCCGCCATCAACAAGGCGAAGTCGGATGCCTCGGTGTCCATGGGGCGCGAGCTTTCGAGTGCCGTGCTGGTGGGGAACCCAAAAACCCTCGAGCGACTCGAAGCCGTTTTGCCGGATGTCCTGCGGGCGGCCCGTTGCCAGGCCCACCAGCTACTGGCACGCGATGGCCTCGAGGACGGGAGTTTCGAGATCGAGGAAGCGGTTTTCGCCGAGCGCCCCGAGGCTTGAGGTTGCCGCGAGGCGCGGGAAGCTCGCGTCGCGCTCCCTCCCAGGAGAAGCGGGCAGGGCAGTAGGTCCGAAAATATGTCGGATTCCTAAATTTGTACTAAATCTCGTAAGGATTTACATAATTGATGTTATATTCTGAGAATGCTGCGGATCACCAAGCGGTCGGAATATGGTCTCATCGCCCTCAGCTACCTGGCGGGGAAGAATGGGCGCTATTGCCCGATCCGCGAGATCACGAGCGTATTGTCGATTCCGCGCCGCATTCTCGGGGAAGTCTTCAAGGACCTGGTGAAGGCCGGCGTCATTCGTGTGGCGCGAGGACCGGGTGGGGGCTATCGGCTCAGCGAGCCGCCGGATCAGATCTCGCTGTTTCGCCTGGTAGAGGCCCTGGAAGGCCCGGCGGCCAACGGCCACGCACGAAATCCTTCCCACAACGGTCGCGACTCACAGCTGGGTACGGGCGCGGACGAGTTGGCGATGGAACTCCGCGAGGTGCTCGATCGCTACACACTTGCTCGTTTTGCGGCACCTCCGCGGCTTGCGCAAGGCACTCGAGGGCTGGCTTTGGTTGAGCCCGAGGCGCAACTGCGCGGGGGGATCTACTTCACCCAGGAGTGAAGCCCTCCCCCTACTCGGCGCTCGGGTTTCCTCCCGCCGCGTGGGGCTCTCCGGAGTCCAGTAGTTCGCGAACCTGGCCGCAGAGCGTCTTCAGTCGGAAGGGCTTCTGGAGGAAGCTGGCCCGCGTGTCCCCAACGTGGCTGTCATTCGTGAACTCCGCCGCGTAGCCCGAGATGAAGATTGCTTTGAGATCCGGGTGCCCTTCGCGGAGGCGCGCAACGGTGGCGTCTCCGCCGAGGCGGGGCATCACCATGTCCGTGATCACCAGGTCGATGGGATTCTGCTGCTGGTTGGCCAGCTCGACGGCATCGACTCCATCCGCGGCGAGCAGCACGCGATAGCCCTGCCCCTCGAGCGCGCGTTGCAGGAGTTGGCGGAGGGTGCGTTGGTCCTCCACGACCAGCACGGTCTCGCCCTGCCCCCGGGCCGGGGACTGCGTTCCCTCTTCCACGGCCGCGGCGGGGTCGACGGCTCTGGGGAGCAGCACCGTGAAGGTCGACCCCCTCCCCTCGTCGCTGGAAACCTGGATCGTTCCTCCGCTCTGCCGAATACTGCCGTAGGTCGTGGCCAGGCCGAGCCCGGAGCCCTCGCCAGTCTCCTTGGTGGTGAAGAAGGGTTCGAAGGCGCGACTCGCCGTACTCTCGTCCATCCCCCTTCCGGAGTCGGATACCTGGATCCGGACGTGTTGCCCCGCCTGCAGGCCCTCGATCCGGGCGGCTTCTTCGTCATCCAGGGTCACGTTGCGCGTGGCCAGCGTGAGTTCACCCCCGTTGGGCATGGCGTCTCCAGCATTCAGAACGAGGTTCAGCAGAGCCTGCTCGAGGCGGGCGGAGTCGGTCTCGAGCGGCCAGATGCGTGGCTCGAGTTCGGTCCGGATGCGGATCGATTCCGGGAGCAGGCGCTCCAGCATGTCGATGAGGTCCCGAATCTGCTGGTTCGCGTCGGTGAGCGTCGGTGACAGCTCGCCGCTCCTGCTGAAGGCCAGGAGTTGCTGGGTGACCGAGGCCGCCTGCTGGCCCGCGTGGGCGATCTGTTCGAGACACTCCCGGGCCTCTCCGTCCAAATCGGAGCGGGCGAGCAGCAGCTCCGTGTGCCCGTTGATGGCTAGCAGCAGGTTGTTGAAATCGTGGGAGATGCCGCCCGCCAGCCGGCCGATCGCCTCCAGGCGCCGCGCCTGAGCGAGTTCTTGTTCGGCCTCCCGCAGTTCCTTCTCGGCCGCGTAATGCTCGGTGAGGTCCCGCAGGTAGGCGCTGAAATGTGGCTGGCCGAAAACGCTGTGGGGCTGCACGACCAGTTCCACGGGAAACTCGGAGCCGTCGAATCGGAGGGCCTGGAGCTCGAGCTTGCGACCCAGGATGCTCTTCTCTCCACTTTCCAGGTAGCGGTGGAAGGCCCGGCGATATGCGGCGCGCATACGTTCCGGTATCAGGCTCTCATCCAGGGGGCCGTCCAGGGTCTCGCTTCGGGATCGTCCGAACATTCTTTCTGCGGCTGGGTTGAACTCCACGATGTGCCCGGCGTCGTTGACGGTGACGATGGCGTCGAGCGCGGCGTCGACGCTGGCCCGATAGCGCACGTGGCTCTCCTCGAGCGCTCGGGTCTTGGCGGCTTCCGCGCGACGGGCGGTCCGAAGGCGTTCGGAGGAGGCGAGGAAGGTGCGAGCCGATACCGCGCCGACGGCCGTGCTGAAGGCGATCCCCAGCACCAGGTTGAGCCAGGCCATGAAGGGGTCCATGCGTGGCAGGTCGGTTGGGAGACGCCCGCTGGTCTCGAGTAGATAGAAGCCGGTCATGACCGCAGCGCCCACCGCTCCGGACAGCAGCGCCAGGCGCGGACCGAGCAGCAACCCGGCGAGGAGCGGGATCAGCAGGAACCAGATGGTGAAGATGGCCGAAGCGCCGCCCTGGTAGTAGGCGGGCACGACGATCAAGCCGATTCCCGTAACCAGCACGACCAGGGCGCCGAGGGAGACGGAATCACTCCAACGCATCGCGATGGGGGCCGAGATGAAGCCCAGGAGTCCGATCCAGAAGGCGCCCCACCGAATCCAGTCGATGGAGCCCTCGGTGACCAGCGAGTAAGTGAAACCGACCAGCAGCGCCAGACCCGCTGCGATCGATACCGCGTCGACGAAGCGCTTCTGCGCGGAGGCCTCGAAGATCTCGCCGAGCGGTTGTCCGAGCCAGGTTCCGCCCGCTCCCTCCGAGAGCGGCTCGGGCGCGGTCGGAGCGTTCGCAGGGATGTGTTCGGCCTGATCGCTCACGGGCTCTCCGGGCTCCGTGAACCATAGGGGCTTCCGAACCCCCGCGCGCCGGCGCCGGGAGGTTCGTTTTCGTGCAGATCGCCGATCTGCGCCGGACCTAATGGAACGAGCCGCCCCTTCCGGCTGCTCTGCGGGGCTCATGGCTCGAATCCAGGGGCTCGCGATTCCAGGGAATTGGAGCCGGAGTTGCGAATCTCGAGAGCGACTTCCGACCTCTGGTATGCGGGTTGCAACGCCCATCGAACGAGATGTTCGAAGAAGCTGACGGATGAGACTTTCCGCGGATGTATACGAAGAGGGCGAGGATCTGGTGGTCGTCATCGACCTACCCGGCAGTCGCCCCCGCGAGATCGAGTTCCTCGTGGACGCGACCTTGCTGTGCCTCCAGGTGCAGCGCAGTGGCGAGGATCGTGAACCCGGCCGGACCTATCACCGCCGCGGGAGGGGACCGGAACGCGTGTGCGGCTACGTGCCCCTGCCGGTTCGAGTCCTTCCCGGGGACATCCGCGCGAGCCTGCGCGAGGGCGTGCTGGAGGTCCGCATGAACATCGACAAGGAGTCCGAAACGGTCGTCCACTACGAATTTTCTGCGGGGAGTCCGCGGTCGAGCGGCAGCGGTCCACCGGAACCGGTTCACCGACGCGGGCGGGAGGTTCCCTGACGTTGGGGTGGGGAGCCCGGCGCGTATCGACCTCGGGGGGGGGATCGCGGCCGGGCAGAGGCCGAGCAGGGGAGGTGCTCCGTTCCCCTGCTCGGCCAACCCGATCCCGTTGACTGGAGGCAGCTGATGGTGTTCTTTTCGAGAACGGGGGAGATGTCGAGGCCTCGGGTGAAGGCCGCGACCAGATCGCACCCGAGTTTGGGCTCGAGCCCGCTTCGCTGCGCGTGGTGTCTGCACTGGATCTCGCGGTGTCGAGATTCCGCGGAGGTCAGTCACGGCGTCTGCGGAAAGTGTCTCGCTGAACTTCGCAGGCGCGGGCAGCGACCGGGCTAGGAGTTCGCGGGGATACTTCGGTTCGAGGGCTCCAGGCCGTATTTCTGGATGCGATAGCCCAGCGCGCGACGCGTCAGTCCCAGCAGCTGGGCGGCACGGGTGCGGTTGCCGCCGGTCTTGTGAAGTGCCTGGCGGATGCAGCGGATTTCCACCGACTCCAAGCTGTCGCCCGAGGGTCGCGGATCGAGTTCCGGGGCCACCGACTCACGCGGGGCTCCCTGCTGGATCGCGGCGGGGAGGTCCCATACCTCGATCTGCTCGCCGTCGCGCAGCAGCACGCCCTGCTGGACAGCATTGGCGAGTTCCCGGACGTTGCCTGGCCAGTGATAGCTCTCGAGGGTCTCGAGCGCGCGGGAGGAGAACTGGAGCGCCCGGTCTTCCGCGAACTCCCGCAGGA
The DNA here is from genome assembly GCA_013215615.1 of Myxococcales bacterium. GTDB lineage: Bacteria > Myxococcota_A > UBA9160 > UBA9160 > SMWR01 > JABSQX01. The sequence goes on from JABSQX010000008.1 coordinate 37,400, forward strand.
AGTGCTCGATCAGCTCCGGCAGATCCTCGCGCCGCTCGGTGAGCGAGGGCACGACCAGGGGAACCACGTTGAGGCGGTAGAAGAGGTCAGCGCGAAACGCTCCGTCGCGCATGGCCTGTTCGAGGTCGCGGTTGGTGGCGGCCACCACGCGCACGTCGACCCGCAGGACCTTTCGGGCCTCACCCACGCGGCGGAACTCGCCGTCCTGTAGCACGCGCAAGAGTTTGGGCTGGAAGGAGGTGGAGATCTCGCCGATTTCGTCCAGGAAGAGGGTCCCCCCGTCCGCGGCCTGAAAGAGCCCCTCGCGGTCGGAGGTGGCGCCGGTAAACGCTCCCCGAACGTGGCCGAAGAGCGTGGATTCGAGGAGCGTCTCGGGAAGCGCCGCGCAGTTGATCTTCACCAGCGGCCCGGCGCTGCGCTTGGAGAGCCTGTGGATCGCGCAGGCCATGACCTCCTTTCCGGAGCCGGACTGCCCGTGTAGCAGCACTGGAACTTCCGAGGGAGCAACCTTCTGGATCTTCTTCAGCAGTTCCTGGAGGGCGCCCCCCCTTCCCACGATGCCCTTGAAGGGGTCCTCGTCCGAGACGTCGGCCGCGAGTACCTGGCTGGGGGCGGGCACTTCGGTGTCGGCAGGGATCTCGAGCAGAGCCTCCAGCAGCGGGATCACTTCGCGCCGCACCGAGAAGGGTTTGGTGAGGTAGTCGACGGCACCGCACTTCAGGGCTTCCCGCGCCGTCTCCACCGATGCGAAGGCGGTCATCACGATCACCTCGCAATTGGGGCGCACGGTCTTGATACGTCGCAGCAGGGTGAGACCGTCCATCTCGGGCATCTGGATGTCCGTGAGGACGACGTCCACCGGATTCTCCTTGAGCCGTTCCAGGGCCTGCTCGGGATTGCCGGTGGTCTCCACCTCGATCTCCCGGCGGCCCAGCTCCGACTCGAGCAGGCTGCAGATCGCGGGCTCGTCATCGACGACCAAGACACGTGCGGGCATGGGGACCTTTTCCGGGCGACCGGGGGAACCGGGAAGATGCGCGGGATTCGCCATCGTTATGGTGCCACGCTTGTCGTTTTCGCACATATCTGCCCTGGGCGTGTATCGACGCGTGGGGGGGTTGACCCAGGAGCGAGTTCGGGGATTTCCCCAGCGGCGTTGGGGCCTTCCCCGGGAGGTTCGCCAAGCGCCACAGCGGCCGGGCCCATCCCGAGGGCCCCCCGGAGCGCCCTCGTGGCGGTCTCCGAGCGCGTGGGGTCAAGCTGCGATCCGGCTGCTGCTCCGCGACGCACCNTCTGCGCATCTGCTCCCTTCGACCTCATGCGACGCCAGCCGAATACCCTCCGACCTCCCCGGCAGTGGATCCGCCGAGCGGGTGTTGCGCGAGGACACGCGAGCTGCGTTCAACGGCGGCTTCGAAGGGAGGGATGCGAGGGCCGTCCCACCGGGATCGTCCCGTCATCGGGAAGAAGATTTCTGTAATGGCGCACAAATTTTACCCTCGAGACGGAATCGCTGCTGCCTCATCAAGCGGAAGCCGAGAGGCAGGCGGACACTTCAAGTTCCGCAGCGATGGGCCGACCTGGAGGCGGCGCCGGAAGCGGGTGGAAAATGGCACCTGGATTGCAATTCCGTGCCGCATAGATTTAGGGCGAGCCTGCGGCCATAGGGTATGGCCAGGGGTTCGGCCGATGAGGATGCGCCATCCCTCCATTCCTTGGCGGAGTTGCGACGTGTCACCCCGATCTTGCCAGCCAGGCGTCGGGTAAAGAGGAAACATAGGCCATGCGAAGAACCACCTCTGTGATCGCGGCACTCGGCGCGATCTTCATCTGGGCCGGCTCGGCGAGTGCCAACGGCAACGGTGCAGACATCAGCGGAGACCTGCTGGACGTCAACGTGGGCTCCGGCGCGCAGACCAACGCCAACGAGTGGGACAACATGTTCGACGTCAATGCGGGTGGAAACCAGCTGACGGGCGGCGGCGTCAACAGCAACGGTGGTGATCGCACCTCCGATGACGTCGTGTTGAACCTGGGCGACACCCCCTTGCTCGCCAACGCCGCGCTGGACGTCGAAGTGAGCGGAAACTCCGTCGCAGTCGGCGGCAACGACAGCTCGGCGAACTCTTCGCTGAGCGTCGACGGGAGCAGCGGTTTCACCAACAACTACGGTGTCACCGCCGTGTCGCTGAACTCCGGCTCCGCGGCGAGCCAGAGCGTGAGCGTCAACGTGATGTCCGACCTCTCCCTGGGCGGTGCCCAGTAATCCGGGTTTCGCCACGGCGAAAGTCCGAAGAAATCAAGAAGGATGAATGAACCATGAAGCGAATACTCGGTGCAGTAACAGTGATTTGCGTTGCGGCTCTCTGGGCCGGCGCGGCTCTCGCCGATGGCGACGACGCCTGGGTGACCGAGGTAACGACCGATGACCTCAACCTCGGTTCCGGCACGCAGACCAACGCCAACGACTGGCACGACATGTTCGATGTCAATGTCGATGGCAACCAGCTGACCGGCGGCGGCATCAACAGCAACGGTGGCGATCGCAACTCCGACGACGTCGTGATCCTCTCGGGCGCGATGCCGGAAGTTGCGAACTACGCGCTCGACGCCAGCGTGAGCGACAACTCGATCTCGGTGGCCGGGAGCGGCAGCAGCGCCGATTCCGCGGTTGCCTTCTCGGGCAACAGTGGCTGGACGAACAGCTATGGGATCACCGCGGTAGCCGTGAACTCCGGCGCTGGTGCAAGCCAGAGCGTGAGCGTGAACGTGATGTCTTCGCTGAGTGTCGGCGCTGCCCAGTAGCCCACGGGCCTAGGGCCGCTCTTCGTACACGATCAGCGGAACATTGCAGGGGCCGGAGATTCTCCTCGGGAGATCTTCCGGCCCCTTCTGCGTCCGAGGGGGGCCCGCGGTTTCGCACGCGCGCATCGGCGCTCGAGTGATCCCGCTCGGCGGATTCCAGCGCTGCTGCGACTTTCCGCTCCCAGGCGAAGCAAAAAGCCGAGGCACCTCACCGTCTTCCGAAGTTTCTTGCCTGATGTGGCAAAGAACTTCCTTCGCGGCCGGGAGTCCTGGTGATTCGGCAGGGAGAAAGGCACCCGCAGCCGTCCCGGGCAAACCGGCGTGGAGGAACGCCACAGCACTCTCTCTCGCGGCCGGTCTCCGCTTCTGGCACCCCGATTGCAATCCAGGACCGGCAACCCCTGGGTGGGACGCTCGCTTCGTAAGGAATGAACGTGAGCGCCGACCACACTGCACGTACACGGGAGTCCTGTGGGCCCCCAAGGCGGCATTGGAAGCATTCCAAGAAGGAACAGAGACAGATGCGAAGAATCATCCCCACGATTGTGGCAGTGGCAGCAACGGCTCTGTGGACCGGGATCGCTCTCGCCGACGGCGATGACGCCTTTCTGGGCGACCTCGCGGTGACCGAGGACGTCAACATCGGTTCCGGCGAGCAGGTCAACGCGAACGACTGGCAAGACATGTTCGACGTGAACGCAGGTGGAAACCAGCTGACCGGCGGCGGCATCAACAGCAACGCTGGCGATCGCAGCTCCGATGACGTCGTGCTGAACCTGGGCGATCTCCCCTTGCTGGCCAGCACCGCGCTGGACGTGGAGGTAGTCGGAAACGAGATCAGCGTGACCGGCAGCGGCAGCAGCGCGGATTCCTCGCTGACCTTCTCCGATCACAGCGGCTTCACGAACAGCTACGGCGTGACGGCCGTCGCGATCAACTCCGGCGCCAACGCGAGCCAGAGCGTGAGCGTGAACGTGATGTCGGAAGTCACCCTTGTGGGTGCCGCAGGCAACTAAGCGATTCTCGCGCCCCCTTGGGGCGCGACGATGAGAGGATGGACCTGATATGAAGCGAAAGATCATCGTGATCGTAGGGATGGGTGCGTTTCTCCTGTGGGGGGGCGCGGCGGTCGCAGACGGAGACTTCGCGGAACTGGGCGCCGAGGCCTTGGCACTCGACGTCAACCTGGGTTCCGGGAGCCAGACCAACGCCGACGATTGGTCGAGCATGGGCGACGTGAACGCTGGTGGAAACCAGCTGACCGGCGGTGGCATCAACAGCAACGGTGGAAATCGGGATTCGGACGACGTGGCGCTTCTCATGGGCGACAACGCCGAGGTCGCCAGCTATGCGCTCGAAGCTTCCGTGAGCAACAACCAACTGCTCGTGGACGGCAACGAATCGCATGCGGACTCGAGCACCGGTTTCGAGGGCGACAGCGGCTTCTCGAGCAGCTATGGGATCACGGCGGTTTCCGTGAACGCCGGCTCCAGTGCGAGCCAGAGCGTGAACGTCAACGTGACCTCCGCGGTTACCCTGGACACCTTCTAATCGGCTGCGAAGCGGTGGCCAGAGAGCCACCGGATGGATTCGGGCCCTCCGTTCTTGGTTGCGCGGGTACGCTGCGCCCTGCTTGTAGATCCAGACCCCCCCCTTCGCGTCACGCGCTCGCGCGTGGCTAGGAGCATTCGAGAGATCCCCGGGATCCATTCAGAGGAGTCGACGAGATGAAGCGTGTGCTGCTTGGAGTTCTGGCCGCTGGCCTGGCCTTCGCGACGGTCGCCAACGCGATCGTGACGCTGGAGGCGACCTCGGCTAGCCCGAGTTACACCCCGGGTCAACTGGTCACCATCACGCTGACCGGGGTGACCACCGATCCCGCCAACGAGTTTACCCAGAGCATCGACGTGCGGGTCGTGGGCGCTGGCTTTACTTCGGTGAGTTCCGAGACGGCGCTTGGCGGCACCTGTGTCGCCGGTCTTGGCTGCATCCCTGGCGCCGGCTATTCGTTGGGCGGTACGCAGGGCACCACGGTGGCAGGCAACTATCAGGCCTTCTCGCAGATTGGTGGCCTCGCACCGGGCCCCAACACCAACGGCATGACCCCGGGCGACCCTTTCTTCACGGGCGCCTCCTCGCTCACGGCGGTCTTCACGACCATCGCCGTGGCGGGTAGCCACGATATCGACATGTCCGCCATCGGCGTGGGCTTCTTTGGCATCGCGGGCCCGCGAACGCTGGGGAGCTACACGGTGGTCCCCGAGCCCACCACGGCGGCACTGATGGGCCTCGGCCTGCTGGGCCTGGCGGCCACGGCGCGCAAGCGCTGAGGAAGCCACCTCCAGGCTGACTGCAGAAAATGACTCGCCGGACCGGGCGACTCCCAGCGTGGGAGTTGCCCGGGAGGCGAACTCGCGGGAGAGATCCGACATGCACTTCTCGTTCCGACTGCTTTCCACGTTCGTCGTGGAGTCGATCGAGCGCCTCCACCGACTTCAAGTTCGAGGTTTTTCCAGGCTGCCCCAGCGGATGCCGGCTTCCGTCTTCGGCCACGGCGCCCGGACAGCAGATCGACCCGGGCCCGGCTTTGTCCTGGGTGCATCGATCGGCTTGCTGATCCTCGAAGCCGCGGGGCGCAAGTACTGAACGACTGCGACGACGGGTTTCCATTTCTCTCGCCAACGCGAGGGACGCGGGACCCTTGCGCGCGCACTTCGGGTGTGCCGAGTCGACACAGTATCGAGTCGTTCCGCTCGTAACGAAAAATAAATCGAATTTTCTGCGCCACCGATGCGCATTTCTTGCCACATCCCTTTCAGAGCAGTGACGATTCCTGGGAAGGAGCGCGCTGCCCATTCGCAGCTTTCGAT
>JABSQX010000080.1 GCA_013215615.1 Myxococcales bacterium
GACGGGTGGCGGGGGAGTCGCGCACCGCGTCCTTCGAGGGGCAGCTCCGCGCCTTCCCGGAGCACCCCGCGGCAGCAGACGGGCGAGGAAGGCGCTCGCGGTGTATTCAGTGACGGTCTCGGGGGGACGAGCTTGGCGCTCTACGTTCACGGACTCGGACACGCACATCCGGACAACGAGATCAGCAACCGCTTCCTCGAGGAGCTGGACATCGGAACCAGCGACGAGTGGATCATGGAGCGGGTGGGGATCCGCAGCCGGAGAAGCGTCCTCCCCCTCGACTACATCCGGGCAACCCGCAATCGTGACCTACGCGCCGGCCGCGAAGCCGCCGAGCTCGACAACGCGCAACTCACGGCACGCGCCGCGCGACAGGCCATCGAGCGCGCCGGCATCGAGCCCGCCGACGTGGGGCTCATGATCACCGGCAGCTCCGCGGCCGACGACCTGTGCCCCGCCAACGCCTGCGGGGTGGCGCGCGAACTCGAGTTGGAGATTCCGGCCTTCGACATCCAGTCCGCCTGTACGAGTTTCTACGTGCAGCTCTGGCTGCTCTCCCAGATGCGGGAGGACGCCCTGCCCGACTACGTGCTGGTCTCCGGCTGCGACACCCTCACCACCACCGTCGACTACACGGACCGGAATTCCGCGGTGCTCTGGGGAGACGGTGCGGCTGCAGCGGTGATCTCGCTGCGGCACCCGGCCTGCGCGCAGGTGCTTGGCAATACCCTGGAGAGCAGCCCGGCGGGCTACGCGAAGGTACTGGTCCCGCGCCAGGGACACTTCAGCCAGGAGGGGCGCGCGGTCCAGATGTTCGGCATCAAGCGCATGAGCGCATGCGTGCGCGGGCTTCACGAAGCCTACGCGAGCACCGATCGAGATTTTCACTTCGTGGGCCACCAGGCGAACCTGCGCATGCTCGAATCCGTGCGCGCCCAGTGCGAGATCCCGACGGACCGCCATCACACCAACGCCGAGTGGTTTGGCAACACCGGCGCGGCCAGTGCCGCCTCGGTGATCTCCATGCTCTGGGACAAGTGGGACTCCCGGGACGACATCGCGGTGGCGGGCGTGGGAGGCGGGCTGAGTTGGTCGAGCTACCTGCTGCGCTTCGCGGGGAAGCCGTGAAGTACGCGCAGTTCATGCAGAAAAACTCCTTTACAAACGAGGAGTTACTGGCTTTTTCTCACGCCACTCTGTTGGAGGACGCACCGCCCGAATTCGCGGCGCGGCTGCCCACGCCGCCCATGCTGATGCTCGACCGCATCCTCGATATCCAACGCGACGGTCCGCGTGGGCGCATCGTCGCAGAGCGCGACGTGCGCCTCGACGACTGGTTCTTCCAGTGCCACTTCCTGGGCGACCCCGTGCAACCCGGCTGCCTGGGCGTCGACGGCGTATGGCAGTTGCTGGGCTTCTTCTGTGCCTGGGCGGGCGGACTGGGCGCTGGGCGCGCTCTGGGTTGCGGCGAGGTCGAGTTCTCGGGCCAGATCCGACCGCGCGACCGCTGTGTGCGCTACGAGGTGACGGTGCGTCGCTACACGGAGATCGAGAAGGCCGGCGCCAGCATGGTGATCGGGGACGCCACGGTGCTGGTGGACGACAGCCCCATCTACAACATTCAACGTGCGCGCGTGGGCACCTTCCAGGGCATCCGCTATCCCGACTATCCGGCGCCCTCCCCGAATTCCACCGGCGGGCGCAGCGAGCGCTAAACGGACTGGAGGAGTCATGACTCCCGAAGAAATCCTCGCAGCCGTCCCCCAGCAGGAGCCCTTCCGCTTCATCGATGAAATCCACGAGATCGACGAAGAACACATCGTCGCCGGCTACACGTTTCGGGAGGACCTCGATTTCTACCGGGGGCACTTCCCCGGACGGCCCATCACGCCAGGGGTGATCCTCGTGGAGACCATGGCCCAGGCGGGCGTGGTCGCCCTGGGCATTCACCTGCTCGCCCTGGAACTGGGCGATGACGCCAGCAAGTACATCACGCTCTTTACCGACGCCTCGGTGGACTTCAGCGGCGTGGTGCCCCCCGGCGCCCACGTCGTAACCACCGGGCGCAAGGTATTCTTCCGTCGCCTCAAGCTGCGTTCGAGCATCGAGATGCGTCTCGACGACGGCACGCTGGTCTGCTCCGGGGAACTTTCGGGCATGGGGGTGCCGAGGTGAGCACACGTGTGGTCGTGACGGGCCTCGGGGCCGTGACCCCCAACGCGAACGGCGTGGACGACTTCGGGGCGGCCCTGCGCAAGGGCCGCTCGGGAATTCGCGCCAACGCGGCCATGGCCGAACTCGGCTTCGCGAGCCAAGTCGCGGGAGTCCCCGAGGGGACCGACGCCATCGCGGAATCGTATTTTCCCGAAGATCTATTGCGGGCCATGAACCTCTCGCACCGCTACGCGGCCATCGCGGCGCTGGACGCCTGGCGGGACGCGGGTTTCGAGTTGCCCGGCCCCGACGCCGAACCGGACTGGGAGACGGGGACGGTGCTCGGAACCGGGGTGGGCGGGATGGACACCACCGCGGAACGCGTGGTGCCCTTCACGCGGGAGGGACGCGTGCGGCGCTTGGGCAGCACGGCAGTCGAGCAGGTGATGGCCAGCGGGGTGTCCGCGCGGGTCTCGGGCCTTTTGGCCCTGGGCAACCAGGCCACCACCAACTCCAGCGCCTGCAGCACCGGTGCCGAGGCCGTGGCGATGGGAGCGGAGCGCATCCGCAACGGCCAGGCCTCGCGCATGCTCTGTGGCGGCTCCGAGGCCGCAAGTCCCTATATCTCCGCGGGTTTTGACGCCATGCGGGTGCTCTGCCGCCAGTTCAACGACACCCCCGAGGCCGCCTCGCGACCCATGAGCGCCTCGGCGGCGGGCTTCGTGGTGGGCTCCGGGGCGGGCCTGTTGATGCTGGAGAGCCTCGAGAGCGCGCTCGAGCGGGGCGCCCGGATCCGCGGCGAGCTCCTGGGCTACGCGCTCAATTGCGGGGGGCAGCGCGGCGGCGGCTCCATGACCGCCCCAAACCCGCAGGGCGTGCGGCGCTGCGTGGGGGCCGCCCTCGCGAATGCCGGTATCGGCCCCACGGACGTAGGGGCCATCAACGGGCACCTCACCGCCACCGGCGCGGATCCCCGGGAGGTGGAGGCCTGGGCGGACGCCCTCTCGGGGCGGCCGGGCGGATTGCCTCCGATCACCTCCACGAAGTCCCTGATCGGGCACGCCCTGGGGGCCGCGGGCGCCATCGAGTCGGTGGCCTGCCTGCTGATGCTAGAGGGCGGCTTCGTCCACCCCTCGATAAACTGCCGGGACGTTCACCCCGATATAGAACCCTGGGCAGACTCCATCCCCCACGAAGTCCTCGAGGCGCCGGACCTCGACATCGTCATCAAATCCGGCTTCGGTTTCGGAGACGTCAACGTGTGTCTGGTGTTCTGCAAGTGGGACCCGGACCGGAGCTAAATCAATCACGGGAGAGCAGCGGCATGGATTCGCAGGAAGTTTTCGAAAAGGTCGTCAAGATCATTACCCCCTACGTGAAGGATCAGGAGGCGCTCGCCGGGGTGACGCTCGAGACCCACATTCTCGACAAACTCAAGGTGAACTCCGCGCGCCTGGTCGATGTGGTCCTCGAGTTCGAGGACGCCTTCGACATCGAGATCGCCGACGAGGACGTCGACCGCGTCGAGACCGTGGGCAACGCCGTCGAGTTGATCGTCTCGAAGCTGGGGTAGCGTGGAGAGCCCGACGCCGCCCTCGTTACAGCGCAGCGCCCCCCGTGGGCTCTCCCTGCAGCGATTCACCGCGCGACTCTTCTCGCCGCTCAGCGTCTACGCGGTGGTGGTCTTCCTGGCTGGCTGGCTGAGGCTGCGCGTCGTAGGCGCGCGGGAGCTGCGTCGTCGCTACCGGGAAATCTCCCGGCCGGGTGAGGGACCTCTACTGATCTGCGCCAACCACCTCACCTTGATCGACTCGGCGCTGATCGCCTGGGCGCTGGCGCCGCCGGGCTGGTACCTGCGCCACTTCCGCGCGCTGCCCTGGAACGTTCCCGAGCGCAGCAACTTCGCAGCGACCCCGTTCCAACGGGCACTCGCCTACATCTACAAGTGCCTGCCCATCGTGCGCGGTGGCGACCGCAGCGAGGTGGCCGAGACCCTGGGCCGGCTCACCCAGTTGGTCGCCCGAGGCGACGTGGGACTGCTCTTTCCCGAAGGCGGCCGCAGCCGCAGCGGCCGGGTGGAGCCCGAGCAGGCCGCTTGGGGGGTGGGGCGGGTGGTGAAGGCCGTTCCAGGCTGCCGGGTGCTCTGTGTCTACCTGCGCGGCGAGCGCCAGCAGGGGTATTCCGCGCTCCCCTTCCGGCGGGACCGGCTGCACACACGGTTGTCGCTCATCGAACCCAAGACCCACTACCCGGGGCTACGGGGTTCCCGCGAGCTGGCCCGGCAGATCACCGGGCGCTTGGCGGAGATGGAGCGCGAGCACTTCGATGCCCGGGCCTGAGCGCACAGCCCCGCGCGAGATCCGTTGCCTCGCAGTCCTGAATCGCGGCGAGGCGGCCATGCGCTGTATCCGCGCCGTCAAGACCCTGCGCGCAGCGGAGGGTTCCTCGCTGCGCTGCGTGGCGCTCTACACGGACGTGGACCGGGACGCCCCCTTCGTCCGCCACGCCGACACTTCCGTGCGTCTCGAGGTCTCCTCGGGCACGGCGGTCTCCGCCTACCTCGACCACGAGGGAGTGCTGGCAGCGCTCGCGCGCTCCGGGGCAGACGCCGTCTGGCCTGGCTGGGGCTTCGTGGCCGAGGACCCGGCCTTCGTGGATCGCGTAGAGGTTGCAGGCCTTCGCTTCCTGGGCCCCCCGGCCGAAGTCATGCGCGCGGTGGGGGACAAGATCAGCTCCAAACACGCCGCCGAACGCTCTGGAGTACCGGTGATTCCCTGGAACGGCGGTGCCCTCACGAACCTCGAGGAAGCACGCGATGCCGCGCAGAAAATCGGCTATCCGCTGATCCTGAAGGCCAGCGCCGGTGGCGGCGGCCGCGGCATCCGGCGGGTGATGGACGCCGGGGCGCTGGAAAGCGCCTTCGACTCCGCGCGCAACGAAGCCCGTTTGGCTTTCGGCGACGACCGCCTCTTCCTCGAACAACTCTTTTCCGGCGGGCGCCACGTGGAGGTTCAGATCGCCGCAGACACACTCGGCAACACCCTTGCCTTGGGATGCCGCGACTGCTCGGTGCAGCGCCGGCACCAGAAGGTGCTCGAGGAAGCACCGCCGCCCGGCCTGTCCGCCGAGCTGCTCGCGGAGTTGGAGGCCTGTGCGGTGCGCCTCGCCAAAGCGGTGAACTACGTGGGCCTCGGCACCGTCGAGTACCTGGTGGGCGACGAGGGATTCGCCTTCCTCGAGGTGAACCCGCGACTGCAGGTCGAGCACGGCGTCACCGAGGAAATTACCGGCATCGACCTCGTGGAGCTCCAGATCCGCATCGCGCGGGGCGAGGCTCTCGCCCCTCTCCCCCCCCAGCGACCGCGCCACGCCATCGAGGCGCGGGTCTGTGCGGAGGATCCGGAGGCCGACTTCCTGCCGGCGCCCGGCCGCATCGTTCGCTTCGACCCGGCGCTGGGACCCGGCGTTCGCATCGACACCGGCGTCGCCGTGGACTCCGAGGTGCCGCCGGACTTCGACTCGCTGATCGCCAAGGTGATCGCCACTGGCGCGACGCGCGAGGAGGCGCGCGCGCGGCTTTCCGCCGCGCTCGTGGAATCAGAGATCGTGGTGGAGCACGGCGCTACCAACAAGGGATTCCTGATCCGGCTGATCGGGAGCGACACCTTCCGCGACGTCGAGATGGACACGGGCTGGCTCGACGCCCACCCGGAGCTTCGGGAAGCCAGCCAGGAGTTTGCGGTAGAGGCGCTGATCGCGGCCGCCGTTCTCGCCTACCAGTCGCGGCGCGAGAGCGCACTCCACGGCTTCTTCGGCGATCCCACCCGGCACACGCTCTCGGCGATCCCGGCCTCCGACGGACAGCGCATCGACCTCAGCCAGGGCGCGCACAGCTACTCGATCGAGGTCTTCGCGATCGGAGCCTGGCGCTACCGCCTGCACCTCGAGGGCCGCGTCGTTCAGGTGAGGCTGCGCTCCCAGGGCGGCTGCCGCTCCATCCTCGACTGGGGGGATCGCTCGCTGCGAGTGCTCCACGACATCACCGAGCTGGGCCTGCGAGTGGAGGTGGAAGGGCGCGCCACGCGCTTCGGGACGGAACTCGCGGGGCAGGTTCGCGCCGGCACCCCCGCCATGGTGGTGGCGATCCGTGTCGAAGCCGGGGAGCGCGTAGAGGCAGGCCAGCTCCTCGGCAGCCTCGAGGCCATGAAGATGGAGACCGGATTCGATGCGCCCCTGGGCGGAGTGGTGAAGGCCGTGCACGTCCAGCCCGGACAGCAGGTGGCGGCCGGGGAACTCCTGCTCTCCATTGAACCTGACGGCGAAGAGCGGGCGACGCGAAGCGGTCGCCGGGTCGAACTGCCGCCCGAGAAGGACCCGCTGGAGTTCTTCTTCGTCGCCGACTCCGAGACCCCGGACCTGCGCGCTGCAGACTTGGCCGCCGCGGAGCTCCGCGCCGCCGCGGTGCGTACCGCGCGCGATGAGATCCAGCGCGTGCTGATGGGGTACGACGTAAACCCGGCTCGCGGCGAGCGATTGGCCGCCATCCTGGAGGCGCCACTGCCCGCCGGCCTCTCGGAACGTTTCCGANGCGATTTCGCGGAGATCCGCCATGATCTGGGCCTCTTCGTGGACGTCGAGGAGCTCTTCAGCCGCGCGCCGCAACCCACTCCCGCGGGAGAGCCGGGCCCCTCCAATCACGCCCAACTCCGCGACGCCGTGCGCCGCATCGCCCAGGAGGGGGCGGAACTCTCCGAGCACTTCCGGAGCGGCCTGGAGCGCGCCCTGGCCCACTATGGCGTGAGTTCCCTCACGCGTTCCGAGGAACTCGAGCGCGCCCTGCTCCGGGTGCTCGCCTCGCAGCTGGCCCCGGAACTGCGCCAGCGCCTCGTGGTGGGCTGCGTGCGGCGCTGCCACGAACTCGCCGAATCGGGCATCGATCTGGCAGGGGACACCGCCCTCGGTGAGGCGCTGTCTCGCATCAGCGCGCTGCGCGGGCTGGTCTCGGACGCCCTGGCAGACCGGGCGGTCGAGGCCCGCTACGCGATTTTCGAAGGGCCGCGCCTGCAGCGGGAGGTCGAACGCACCACCGAGTCCGTGGAACGCTGGCTGAAAGTTGCGGTCGACAACGTCAAGGAGCCCCCGGAGGAGGTTCTCGCGCACCTCGCGGGGGCGCCCGCGCCGGTCTTCGACCGGGTGGGTCGCTGGCTCGGGGATTCCGATCCGCGCCGGCGGGCTATCGCGTTGGCGGCCCACATGCGCCGCCTCTACGCCCCCCAGCGCCCTTCCAGCCACACCTCGGCCACCGTGGGACCCGCACAGCTCGAGCGCCTCGACTTCGCGGGGGAGCGTATCGTGCTGGGCAGCGTGGCCCCGCGCACCAGGATCGCGCCGGTACTGGAACGCCTGGGACGCGCCGCGCGTGCTGCGGCGGTCCGCTGCGAGAACCGCCGGGTGGCAGCCATCGAAGTGATCGTACCGGCCGCCGCCGCGGAGGAGTTCGATGCGGTACGGGAAACAATGGCCCCCCTGCTCCGGGGTCAGCTCTCCACCGAGCGGCTGAGCGTCACGCTGTTGCCGCCGGACGCTGCGCCCCTCTACGCCACCTGGCTGCACACCGATGAGGGCCTTCGGGAACAACGGGATCTGCATGGCATCCACCCGGAGACCGCCGCGCGCATCGACCTGGACCGGCTCCAGCACTTCGAGTTGGAGCGCCTGGAGGCGCCGGAGGACCTGTACTGCTTCCAGCTCCAGAGCCGCAGCATTCCGGGAGACGAACGCCTCTTCGTGCTCGCGGACGTGCGCACGCGCTCCCCGGACGACGAGGGGCACGAAGCCAGCCTGCACGTACCCGCTTTCGAACGCGCCTTCTTCGAGGCGACCCGCTGCGCGCGCAGCCATCTGGCCGCCCGCGACCCCCGGCGGCGCCTGCAGTGGAACCGCCTGATGCTCTTCGCGGAACCCGCCATCTACCTCGATGCGGAACTCGTCGAGCGCCTCTCGAGGCGCCTCGCCCCCGCCACACGGCACCTGGGGCTCGAGAAGGTCATCGTGCGCCTCAACGTGCTCGACCGCGAAACCCCGGATGCCGCGCCCCGCCCGGTAGAAGTCGTAATCGCCGACCCGACCGGGAGCCACCTCGAGTTCTCCTGGCGGGAGCCCCACCACGAACCCCTCGAGCCCGCCCAGGACTACGAGCGACGCGTCGTGGAGGCGCGCCGACGGCGCCTCGTCTATCCCTACGAGATCGTCCGCGTACTCACCGGGGCGCCGGACGCGCTGGATCTCGGGCCCGCCGAGCTGCCCGTGGGTCGATTCGAGGAGTTCGACCTGGCTCCTGAATCGGAGACGGACCCGCATCCCGTGGCGCAGAGCGTGGCCGGGCGCGCACCCGCTCGCAACAGCAGCGCGGTGGTCTTCGGCATCGTCGACACGCCCACCGAGGAAGTCCCCGAGGGCATGCGGCGCGTGCTCGTGCTCTCGGATCCCACCATCGGCATGGGCTCGCTGGCTGCCGCCGAATGTGACCGCATCGTGGCGGCCGTGGACCTCGCGGAGCGGGAGCAGCTGCCCGTGGAGTGGATCCCCGTCTCCAGCGGCGCGCGCATCGCGATGGAGAGCGGCACCGAGAACCTGGACGCCACTGCGCGGGTGGTGCGACGCATCGTAACCTTCACCCAGGCCGGAGGGACCATCCACGTCATCGTGCACGGGGTGAACGTGGGGGCGCAGAGCTATTTCGACGCGCTGGCCACCATGCTGCAGCACACCCGCGGCACACTCATCATGACTCCACGCGGCTCCATGGTGCTGACGGGGCGTGCGGCGCTGGAGGCCTCGGGCTCCGTTTCTGCCGAGGACGAGGCCGCCATCGCGGGCTTCGAACGCGTGATGGGGCCCAACGGTGAAGGCCAGTACTACGCGCGCAACCTGGTGGAGGCCTATACGCTGCTCTACCAGCACTACCGCTTCAGCTACGTGGTGCCCGGCGAGGATGGGCCGCGGCGGATCCGCAGCCAGGATCCCTGGGAGCGCCGCGTCACCGAGTTTGCGACCGAGCCCAGCGACGGTCATGAATTTTCGAAGGTGGGGGAGATCTTCGACGCTGCCAGCAACCCGGACCGCAAGCGCCCCTTTGCGATGCGCGCGCTCATGCAGTCCGTGATCGACGGCGACATCGGCCACCTCGAGCGCTGGCGGACCTTCCAGGGCGCCGAGACCGCCATCGTCTGGGACAGCTCCCTGGGCGGCCACCCGGTCTGCCTGATCGGCATCGAGAGCCGCAATCTCAGCCGGGGCGGCGAGCACGCGGCCGACGGACCCACCCACTGGACGGGAGGCACGCTCTTCCCGCGCTCCTCGAAGAAGGTGGCGCGGGCGCTTTCCGCGGCGAGTGGCAACCGGCCGGTGGTGGTGCTCGCGAACCTTTCGGGCTTCGATGGCTCACCGGAATCCATGCGCGAACTCCAACTCGAGTACGGAGCCGAGATCGCCCAGGCGGTCGTGAACTTCCAGGGCCCGCTGCTCTTCCTGGTGGTCTCCCGCTACCACGGCGGCGCCTACGTGGTCTTCTCCCGTGCGCTCAACGAATCGCTGCGCGCCGCCGCGGTGGAGGGATCCTTCGCCTCCGTGATCGGCGGCGGCCCCGCAGCAGCCGTCGTATTCGCGCGGGAGGCGCGGGCCCGGGCCTCCCGGGAGCCCCGCATCGTCGAACTGCGGCGACGCGCACAGGACAGCCGCAGCGCGGAGGACCGCGACGCCTTCGATGCAGCCTGGCAAGCCGTATTGCTCGAAAAGCAGGCGGAGCTCGCTGGCGAGTTCGACGCCATCCACAGCGTGGAGCGGGCGAAAGAGGTGGGCTCGCTGGAGAAGATCATCAGCGCGGAGGAGATCCGCCCCTACCTGATCTCGCTGCTCGATCCGGGGCCGGGCTAGGCGTTCAGTCCGCTTCGGCCAGCACCTCGCCCACGCGACGCGACACCCAGGGATCGGGGTGTGCGCGCAAGGCCACCAGCGCCTCACGGGCACGCGGGTCGTCCTGCTGCGCCAATGCGTCGACCGCAGCCCGAACGACGTCAATCTCGTCGTCGTCGAGCACGACCACCAGGGCCTCCACGGCCGCGGGCGTTCGGATCCGGCCCACCTGCGTGGCCGCCCAGGAGCGGATCTCCGGTGGCAGTTCGGCATTCGCCAAGGCGCCGCCGAACTGCTGCAGGGAGAGCTCCGGATCGTCTCCCGCTGCCGCTCGATCGGGCGATTCGCGTTCCGTGGCGGGAGCCAGCAGTCCTGACACCTGGGCCGGGCCCTGCGAGCCCGGTGCCGCGGCGTCCCGCAGCCCATTCTGAACGAGCAGCGCCAGCAACGCGAGCAGGATGGCGATGAGCAGCACCCGCATCGTGCGATCCATGGTCACGAAAGCGGTCTCGGCCCAGGCAATTCACGAGGCCCCGGAACCCAGGTTCCGGGGCCCGTTCGAAACTCTACAGGCAGGGCACCGAGCCCGCGCAGCTGAGCCCGGAGGGACCCGGCGCACCGGTTCCGAACTGCGTGAGGAAGAACGGAGTCGCGAAATCCACGCCGTCCACCACGTTGTCGCAGTTCATGTCCGTACCCTGGGGGTTGCT
Organism: Myxococcales bacterium; assembly: GCA_013215615.1. GTDB lineage: Bacteria > Myxococcota_A > UBA9160 > UBA9160 > SMWR01 > JABSQX01. The sequence continues at coordinate 10,779 of JABSQX010000080.1, forward strand.
AGCAGGGTTGTTGGCCTGCGTGCCGGTCCCGAAGTCCGTCAGGAAGTACGGGGCCGCGAAGTCGATTCCGTCCGACACGTTGTCGTTATTG
>JABSQX010000081.1 GCA_013215615.1 Myxococcales bacterium
AGGCCAGCCAGGTCACCGTGAAGCACGGGCGGGGGCCCGCGCTGAGCTCGCCGCTCGGAAGCGTGATCCCCGTGACCTCGGTGGACGGCGATCGCATCGAACTCTCCTTCCGGATGCGGGACGGCGCCCTGGTACAGCGCGTCGCGAACCCGGACGGGGCGCGACAGACCGTCTACCGCTTGGATCCGAACGGAAACCGTCTATCCGCGGAGATCACCACGTCCTCCCGCTACTTCTCCCGCGCACTCGTCTACCAGCTCACCTTCGAGCGTGTAGAGAGCGAGCAGGTCAGCCGCGCGCCCGCGGGCCCCTCGTCTAGCTCCCGATGAACTCGATGGGCGTCCTGCCCGTGAGGTGATCCGGCGTGATCACGTAAGTACCCTTGAGGGTCGGGTTCCAGACGCTATCCGCGGTCTCGATGTTGCCACCGGAGAACGCCCACGCCAGGCCGCCCACCAGGCCACCGGAGATCGCGAAAGCCAGTTTCGCGGCCCCGTAGACGGGCGCCACCAGCAGGCAGCCCAAGCCGGTCGCGAAGTCGATCCCGATGCTGGCGCTGTCGTCCGCGGCTTGCGCGGATCCGGGGGCTAGCGGCGCACACAGCAACGCCGCAGCCAGCATCCACGCCGCAAATTTCCCGGTCCTTGAGTCTCTCATCACGTCCCCCCTATAGTTCTGTTGGAGCGCAGGTTACCGACTGGCTCGAAACCCCGCACGCGGCGCCTCTCGCGTCGCAACTCTCACCCCGAAAATGGAGATGACTCATGCACGGGCTCCGCGATCTGCGCATCGTCGACTTCTCGGAGGGGATTGCCGGCCCCTACGCGAGCAAGCTGCTGGCGGGCGCCGGCGCCGAGGTCATCAAGGTCGAGGCGCCGGGCGGCGACCCCATGCGCGCCTGGTCGGCCACGGGAGGGGACACCGAGAGCGAGGATGGTGCGCTCTTCCGCTTCCTCCACACCTCCAAGCGCTCCATCGTGGGCGCTCCCGAGGACCCGCAGATTCTCGCCCTCGTCGAGGACGCGGACCTCGTAATCGAGGATTACCGGCCCAGCCGGCTGGACCTCCCCGGGCTCTGCGCGCGCAGCCCCCGGCTCGTCACGCTCTCCATCACTCCCTTCGGCCGACGCGGCCCCTACGCGGACCGGCCCGCCACGGAGTTCACCGTGCAGGCCGAGTGCGGCTCCATCGGCACCCGGGGGCTTCCCGAGATGCCGCCCGTGATGGCGGCGGGCCGTATCACCGAGTGGCTGGCGGGCACCTTCTCGGCCCTGGCCGCCCTGGCCGCCATGCGCCGCGCGCGAGAAACGGGCTTGGGCGAGCAGATCGATTTCTCGCTCGCCGAGGTGATGAACATCGCCTCCACCAGCTTCGCAGATCTGTTCCACGGGCTGGCCGGCCGCCCTGAGCTCACCGGGCCGGCGCGCTCGGTGGAGATCCCCTCCATCGAGCCCACTCTCGATGGCTGGGTGGGCTTCAACACCAACTCACGCCAGCAGTACCACGACTTCCTGGTACTCATCGAGCGCACGGACCTGCTCGCGGACGAAGAACTCGCCCGCATCGACGGCCGCAGCCGCCGCATGCAGGAGTGGAACGAGATCGTGCGAGCCTACACGCGCCAGCACCCCACTGCAGAGATCGTGGAAAAGGCTTCGCTGCTGCGAATCCCCGTCGCCCCCGTCCTCGATGGACGCGGGGTGCTAGCCCACGAGCACTTCCAGGCCCGCGGCGTCTTCGTCGAAAATCCCAGCGGTGGCTTCCTACAACCGCGCTCCCCCTACCTGATGCTCGGCGAATCGCTGCCCCCACTCGGGACGGCCCCGCGCCTCGACGAGCACCACGGGCAAATCGAACCCCGGGACGAAGCCGGACGACGCACCGCAACTGCCGGCACTGAGCGCAAGCTTCCCCTCGATGGCATCCGGGTACTGGACGCCACCGCGTGGTGGGCGGGTCCCGCCGCCACGGGCATGCTCGCCTTCCTCGGCGCCGAGGTCATTCATCTCGAATCTCACAAGCGCCCCGACGGCATGCGCATGACCGGCGGCCTCTTCGCGGGCCTTCATGACGACTGGTGGGAACTCTCGGCCATCTTCCTGGGCGCGAATGTCAACAAGAAGGCCCTCACGCTCGATCTCTCCGACCCGGAGGGCAAGGCGCTGATGGGGCGGTTGATCGAGAAGTGCGATGTCTTCGTCGAGAACTTCTCGCCCCGGGTGGTGGAGAGCTGGGGCTTCGGCTGGGAGGCCGTGCAGGCCCTCAACCCGCGCTGCGTGATGGTGCGGATGCCCGCCTTCGGACTCTCGGGGCCCTGGCGGGACAACGTGGGCTTCGCGCAGACCATGGAACAGATGACCGGCCTGGCGTGGCTCACTGGCCATGTCGAAGATCAACCGCGCATTCAACGCGGCCCCTGCGACCCCCTGGCCGCCATGCACGCGGGCTTCGCGACCCTGGTGGGCCTGGCCGAGCGCGACGCCACCGGCCGCGGGCAGTTCCTCGAGTGCACGATGGTGGAGGGCGCGCTGAACGCGGCTGCCGAACAGATCGTGGAGTACAGCGCCTACGGGAACAGCATGCAGCGCGAGGGCAACCGCGCCCCCTACGCGGCTCCCCAGGGCGTCTACGCGTGTCGCGGCCAGGAGCAGTGGCTGGCGGTCTCGGTGGCCACGGACGCCCAGTGGCAGGCCCTGGTCGAGGTGCTCGGCGGACCGGAATGGGCGCGAGCCCCGGAGCTCGCCAGCCTTGTCGGCCGCCGTCAGGCCTCGGATCGGCTCGACACCGAACTGGGTCGCTGGGCCGCCGACCGCGACCTCGAGGCGAGCGTCGAAACACTGCTCGAGGCAGGCGTCCCGGCCGCGCCTGTCGTCGACCCGCGCACCACCTCGCGGCACCCGCAATTCAAGGCGCGGGGCTTCTACGAGGAGTGCGAACACCCGATCGCGGGAAAGCAGCAAATCGCCACTGCGCCCTTCCGTTTCGCCAGCGTGGAGCGCTGGCTGCGCTCACCCGCGCCGACGCTGGGACAGCACAACCGGGAAATCCTCGGAGACTTGCTGGGACTCGACGACGCTGAGATCGATGCGCTGGAAGCGAGCGGCGTGATCGGCGACCGGCTCACCGGCGTCTGACGCCCCCTCCCGCGGGGCGTGGCCTCCGCCGTGCGCGATAGCGCGCGAAGCCGGATACACTGGCGAAATGGCGGAAAACGAACTCGTCCTCCTCGACGAACCCGCAAAGGGTGTGCGTCGGATCACGCTGAACCGGCCCGAGAAACGCAACGCCATCTCCAACGCCCTCGAGCACCAGGGCGCCCGGGCCATCGTGCGCACCGGGGGCGACCTGCAGGCCGGTCCGCACCTGCAGAGCTTCACGGGCAGCAGTACGGAACTCAGCGAGGAGATCCGCAGCCACCAGCGCAAGCAGCAGGAAGAGTCCGCGTGAGCGCCGGCGACGACTACCGGGACCTGCGCGTCGAAATCGATGACGGCGTGGCCGTCGTCACGCTCGATCGCCCCCGGCAGCTGAACGCCTTCAGCGGCGCCATGGGAGAGAGCCTGGGCCTCGCCTACCGCCGATGCGATACCGACGACGGCGTTCGCGCCATCGTGCTCACGGGTGCGGGCCGAGCCTTCTGCTCGGGCGCCGACCTTTCGCCGGGTGCCGCAACCTTTGCGAAGCAGGACGAGCGGAGCTTCAGCGCCGCCGCAGTGGAGCCACCCGCCTTCGCGCTCCGAAAGCCCGTGATCGCNGCCGTCAANGGGCACGCCATCGGCCTGGGNTTCACGCTGGCCCTGCAGTGCGACATCCGCATCCTGGCGCTGGGCGCCCAGTACGGCGTGGTACAGGTGCGCCGCGGCGTCATGCCCGACGCCTACTCGCACTGGGTGTTGCCCCGACTGGTCGGCATGTCGCGGGCCGCCGAGATCCTGCTTTGCGGCGCCCGGATGGACGCCCAGCGAGCACTGGAGCTGGGCGTGGCCAGCCGCGTGCTTCCCGCCGAGGAGGTCCTTCCCGCCGCCCTCGCGGTGGCCCGGGACATCGCCACCCACACCGCGCCGCTCTCCGTGGCCGTGAGCAAGCGCCTGCTCTGGGAGAGCCTGGCGCTCTCCCCCGAGGAGGTAGAAGCGAAGGAAACAGCGCTCCATCATCACCTGATGGCCCAGCCCGATGCCGCCGAAGGCGTGCTCGCCTACCTCGAGAAACGCCCGCCGCGCTGGACGGGCAGCGTGGCCCGGGAGTTCCCGGACTGGCCCAGCGGCAGCCCGGCGAACGAGCCCCGATCATGAGCAGCGGCGCCCCCCGCAAGTACCCGGGCTACGGGAGCAGCGAACGCACCCAATACGCGCCCTACAGCGCCTTCGACATTCCCGCGGACCTGCGGGAGTTGCACGGGCGCTGGGACGTGGAGGCGGTCGCCCAGCGCGTGCGCAACTACCGCTACGCGGAGGAGTGGAGCATGCGCATCCTCGGAGGCTGGGTGGCCACCATCCCCGAGTTGCCCGTGAAGACCGGCCTCGGCAAGATCATCTGGGACTGCGCGCAGAGCGCCGATGCGCTCGGCGAACGCCTCCCGGAATTGCGCTTCGCGCGCCGGCCGACAGGCGTCGCCCTCTCCCCCAACCCGGATTTCGCGAAGCTCGTGGAGGCCATCTCGGAGCCCGAAGACCCGGATCTCACCATCGAGAAGCTGGTGGGTATCTTCGAGGTCCTCTTCCCCCACCTCGTGGAGGTCTACGAGCACAACATCCGGCACACGGACGCCATCGCCGATGCGCCGAGCATCGAGTTGCTCGAGAACATCGTCGCCCGCCACCGCCGTCACATGGCCTGGGCGGAGGAGGTTTTCGACCGGCTGGTGGATACCGCCGAGGAGCGAGAGCGCCGGGAACAGCGCCGCCGGGAACTCGGCGCCAGGCTGCGGGCCTGCGGTGGCGTCACCGGCGACTGGCCCATCGAGCCCGAGAACACCGTGGAAGCTGTACGCAAGGAGAAGTCCACATGAAACGCTTCATCGACCACAGCGAACTGGCCCGGGACCGGCGCTTCGTGCGCCAGAACAACGTCCTCTCCACGATCCTCGCCGACGTCGAAGACAACGTGGAAGCCGTCGTGGAGGCCATCGAAGAACACGCTCCCCTCATCGAGAACTCGGTGCGCGGCACCGCCGCCGAGCCACTCTTCGAGCGCCACGGTCCGGGCATGCTTCTCGTCCGGCCCAACGAACCGATGGATCCCGCTCATCCCGCGGCGGCCACCCAGCTGCGGCTGCGCCTGCACGGGGTCTTCGTGGGAGAACTCCAGGCCCTGGAGGGGGCCGCCCGATCCCTTTGGGACTTCCCCGACGCACCCTGGGAGTTCCAGATGAACATGGCGCGGCAGTGCTGGGACGAGGCGCGCCACGTGCAGACCTTCGAGAAGTTGCTCGATCACGTGGACGTGGAACCCGGCATGTTTCCCGAAAGCACCTTCCTCTTCGAGTGCGCGTGCAGCGAGGACCCCGCCATGCGGGTGGCCGGGGTAAACCGCGCGCTCGAGGGCCTGGCCTGCGACGTCTTTCGCGACACCATCCGCTACGCGGAAGCGAGCGGCGACGAGACCCTGCGGCAAGCGGTCGATTTCGTGCTCGCCGACGAGATCACCCACGTGCGCTTCGGCAGCGAGTGGGTGCGCGAGTTCACGCGGGACGATCCCGAATACGGGCAACGCGTCCAGGACTTCCGGCGCGAGGTCGATCGACAATTCAGCTTCGGGGGCGCCCGCTCCGCGCGCAAGGACGCCTCCATCCCCATCGCACGCGAAGACCGCCTGGAGGCGGGTTTCAGCCCGGAAGAGCTGGCGGATCTCGAAGAGTTGTCGGCACGCGGACCCTCCTCCGAGACCCTGCGCGAAGCACTGGGGGTGCTGCGGGAGCGCCACGAAGCCCGCCGGCAGGCCGGGTGAGCGAAACCCCGATCGAGACTCGCTTCGTCGATGCCCGGGGACTGCGCTTCGAGGTCCAGACCTGCGGCGATCCGAAGGCCGAGCGCCTGGCACTCTGCCTGCACGGTTTCCCCGAGCTCGCCTACTCGTGGCGCCACCAACTCCCCATGCTCGCAAAACTGGGCTACCGGGTCTGGGCCCCCAACCAGCGGGGCTACGGGAAGAGCAGCCGGCCGCGCGGGCGAGCCGCCTACCGCGTCGACGAACTGGTCGCGGACGTGGCCGCCCTGGTCGATGCCGCCGGCGCCCGCTCCCTCACCCTGATCGGACACGACTGGGGGGGCATGGTGGCCTGGCTCTTCGCCCTGCGCGCCGTGCGGAAACTCGAGGGCCTGGTGGTGATGAATCTCCCCCACCCCACGCGCTTCAGAGAGGCACTGAAGTTCCGCGCCCAGCGCAGGCGCTCGCTCTACGCGCTCTTCTTCCAGCTCCCCTGGCTCCCGGAGCGCCTGCTGGCCGCGCGCAACGCCCGGGCCATCGGCGAGGCCTTCCGTGGCATGGCGGTGGACAAGAGCCGCTTCCCCGAGGAGGTCCTCGACGTCTACCGCCGGCACGCCCTCGAGCCCGGGGCCCTCACCGCCATGCTCAACTGGTACCGTGCCATGCGCTCCAGCCGAAACCTCAAGGAGGAGTTCCCGATTCTCGACACGCGGACGCTGATGATCTGGGGCACCCAGGACACGGCACTCGGCCTCGAGACCACCTCGCGCACCGAGGAACTCGTCCGGGACTTCACGATCCGCTACCTGCCCGTCTCCCACTGGGTCCAGCAAGAGGCCCCNGAGGCCGTCAACGAGATCCTCGAAGCCTGGCTGTGCGGACAACCGGTGCCCGACCCGATGCCAGCGGGCATCGACCGGGCCCCGGAACCCGGCAAGTGACACCCCGCGCGCTGGGGGTGATCGGCGGCATGGGACCGGCCGCCACCGTGGAATTCATGCGCCGCGTGATCGAAGCCACGCCGGCGCGGGACGATGCCGACCACGTCCACCTGATCGTCGACAACGACCCGCACATCCCCTCGCGCATCGCGGCGTTGCTCGAGGGCGGCGGCGTCGACCCCGGCCCCGCCCTCGCCGCCATCGCGCAGCGCCTGGAAGCGGCAGGGGCCGAGGCGCTCGTGATCCCTTGCAACACCGCGCACTACTATCTCGAACACGTCGCGAACGCCGTGGACATTCCCGTGCTGGACCTGATCGCGCTCACCCTCGACCACGTCCACGCCGCGCAGCCCGGCATCGGGGAAATCGGACTGCTGGCCTCCACCGCCGTGCGCGAGACCGGCCTCTACGCGCGTGCCTGCGAGAAGCGCGGCCTCGCGATCCGCTTCCCCGCCAACCAGGAAGCGGTCTTCGCATTGATCCGGCAACTCAAGGCCGACCCCCGGATGCGCGAATCTCGGCCGGAACTGGAGGCCGCCTTCGCGAACCTCGTGGAGAACGGTGCCGGCTGCGTGGTGCTGGCCTGCACGGAACTGTGCCTGCTCGGCCAGCCACCCGACGCGCCGGTGCCCGTCTACGACACGTTGCAGATTCTCGCCGAGGAGGTCGTTCGCATCGGAAGGGGAGCTCCGCTTTGAGAATCCGCGCCATCACGTACCTGTGCGTTGCCCTGGCGGCCGGGCTGACCGCCTGCCCGAGCCCCGTGCAAGAACCCGCCTACGACCTGGTGATTCGAAACGGCCGGGTGATGGACCCGGAAAGCGGCCTCGACGCCGTCCGCGACGTAGGCATCCGCGCGGGGCGCATTGCGAGCATCGAAGCAGGCCCCCTGCACGGACGCGAGGTCCTGGACGCGACGGGGCGCGTCGTCGCCCCCGGCTTCGTGGACCTGCACAGCCACGCGCAAACCCCCCTGGGCCAGGACTTCCAGGTGCAGGACGGCGTCACCAGTGCCCTCGAACTCGAAAGCGGCAGCTTCCCCGTCGACGCCCTCGGAACCTTCGATCCCCTCGCGATCGCCCACCGATCCCGCATCCATTTCGGGGCATCGGTGGGACACGCCTGGGTGAGGGCCGGCGTCCTGGGAGGGGATGGCGCGCCGAGTGGTCTCGACGACTCGGTGGCCCGCGTGGCAAGCGGCGGCAGTGGCGGCCTCGCTGGACCGGCCTTCTCAGAGCGACTCGACGCAAGCCAGATCCAAGCACTCCGCGCGGGACTCGAACGCGGTCTCGACGCCGGCGGCCTGGGCATCGGCCTGCTGCTCGACTACATGAGCGATGCGGTTTCCGACGCCGAACTGCGCGCCGTCTTCGAGGTTGCCGCTGCTCGCCAAGCCCCGATCTTCGTACACGTCCGGCGCGGTGTGGCTGGAGATCCCAGCGGCCTCGAAGAAGTGATCGCGCTCGCCGAGACCACCCACGCCCCCGTGCACATCTGCCACGTGCAGGCCAACGCCATGGGGGCCATCGAGGACTTCCTTGCGAAGATCCGGGCGGCGCGTGCGCGGGGAGTCGCCATCACCACCGAGTCCTTCCCCTACAACGCCGGCTCCACGGCGATCTCGGCCGCGGTCTTCAGCCGGGACTGGCGGCGCATCTTCGACATCGATTACGCGGACGTGGAGTGGTCGGCCACCGGCGAGCGCATGACCGAGGCGCGCTGGCACGAACTGCGACGAAGCCACCCGGAGGGTCTCGTCATCCACCACTACAACCAGGAAGCTTGGACGCGCGTCGCCACCCTGGCGCCGGACGTGATCGTGGCCAGCGACGGCATGCCGGTGCTCTCCCTGTCGAGCAAGGTGGTCCCCAATGGCATCGGCACCTTTTCACGCGTGCTGTCGCGTTACGTGGGGGAACCCGAGGGGCTCGACCTGATGACCGCGCTATCGAAGATGAGCTGGCAGCCCGCCCGCCTGCTCGAGGGCATCGCCCCGGTCTTCCGCCGCAAGGGCCGCATCGCGCCGGGCGCAGATGCGGACCTGGTGGTATTCGATCCTCACGCGCTTCAGGACCGCGCGAGTTACGCGGAGCCCTTCCGAACTCCCGAGGGAATCGACCACGTTCTCGTCGCCGGGACTCCGGTGGTGCGCGACGGCGTGCTCGTCGAGAACACGCATCCCGGAAAGCGGCTGCTGGGCGGAGCAGGGGAAAGCGGAGCGTCTCCTCGCGACGAGACACCCGGCAACGCCCGCGCCGAGGCGGCTGGGGGGCCGCCAAAGGGTTAGGATGGAGGCCTGCCTTCAGGAGGCCCACCGCGACGGCGACTCCTGGGATTTCGGAAACTGAGGACGTCCTTGGATCTCGAGTACAGCGAAGAGCAGAAGGCCTTCCGAGCAGAAGCGCGGGATTTCCTGCAGACCCACGTACCTCGCGACCTGCCCCCCCTCGACAGTCCCGACGGTTTCCCGCTGCACGTGGAGTGGGAGCAGAAGCTCTTCGACGCGGGCCTCGCCGTGGTGGACTGGCCCGAGGCCTACGGGGGCCGGGACGCCACGCTACTCGAGTGGCTGATCTTCGAAGAGGAGTACTTCGCAGCGGGTGGGCCCCAGCGCGCCACCCAGAACGGGATCTTCCTGTTGGCCCCCGCGATCTTCGAGTTCGGCACCCAGGAGCAGAAGGACCGCATCCTGCGCAAGATCGCCCGGGCCGAGGAGCTCTGGTGCCAGGGCTGGTCGGAGCCGGGCGCGGGCAGCGATCTGGCCTCCCTCACCTCCCGCGCCGAACCCGCCGAGGGTGGCTGGAAGCTCTACGGGCAGAAGACCTGGACCACCCGGGGCACCTTCAGCGACAAGACCTTCGGCCTGTTCCGCAGCGACCCCGATTCCGAACGCCACCGGGGCCTCAGCTATTTCCTGGTCGACCTGAAGGCCCCGGGCGTCAGCGTGCGCCCCATCAACAAGCTCGACGGCGACGAGGGCTTCGCGGAGGTCTTCCTGGACGGCGCCTTCGTGCCCGACCGGGACGTGCTGGGGGAGGTGGGCCGGGGTTGGTACGTGGCCATGGCGACCACCGGCCCCGAGCGGGGGCTCACGCTCCGGAGCCCGGGCCGCTTCATGGCCACCGCCAACCGACTGCTGACGCTGGCGCGCGAGCGCGCCGATGCCTGCGACGAAAGCCTCCGCGAACAGGTCGTCGAGCACTGGATGGCCGCGGAGGCCTACCGCCAGTACGGCCTCTGGACCGAGGCCCGCATCCAGGACGGCATCGACGTGGGCCCGGAGTCCAGCATCATGAAACTCCACTGGTCGCACCTGGACATCTCGCTCCACGAGACCGCCCTCGAGATCCTGGGCAGCGAGGCCGAGACCACCACCCGGAACGGCCAGTGGATGAAGGGCTACCTCTTCGGTCTCGCGAACCCCATCTGGGGAGGCACCAGCGAGATCCAACGCAACATCGTCGCCGAGCGCATCCTCGGCCTGCCGCGGAAGTAGCTCCGTGAAATTCGCGTTTAGCGACGACCAGCGCTTGCTCGCCGAGACCCTCGCGGAGTTGCTCGCCGCCGAGTGCTCCCATGAAGCCCTGGCGGGAGCCTGGGAGAGCGAGTCGGGCCAACTGCCGGGACTCTGGGGACAGCTGGCCGAGATGGGGGTGCTGGGCGCCAGCGTCCCCGAGGCCCAGGGTGGCCTGGGCTTCGACGCGGTGGATACCGTGCTGATGCTCGAGGAGTTGGGACGCTGCGCTTGCCCGGAACCCGTCGCCGAATTGGTGAGCGTCGCAGCGCCACTGCTCGCCGAAGTGGGGGGAGAAATCGCNGAGCAGTGGCTGCCCCGGATCGCGGCCGGCGAGGCCCGCGTGGCGCTGGGCTTCGAGGCCGAGCCCTACGTGCCGGGGGCCGCCCAGGCGGATCTCCTGATCCTGCAGCGCGGCGACGAAGTGCACGCCCTCTCCCCCGAGGCCGCCAAGCTCGAGCCGCGGGACAGCGTGGACGGCGCGCGGCGCCTCTTTTCCGTGGACTGGAGCCCCCTTCCGGCCACCCGGCTGGCCGGCGGCGCGGAGGGCGCGGCCCTGGCAGCACGCGCCTGGAACCGGGCCGCCCACGCGGCCGCCGCGCAGCTGCTGGGCCTGGGGCGACAGCTCATCGAGATGACCGTCGAATACGCGAAGGGGCGCGTGCAATTCGGCCAGCCCATCGGCGCCTTCCAGGCCGTCAAGCACCACGTCGCCAACGCGCTCACCAAGCTGGAGTTCGCGCGGCCTCCCGTCTACTACGCGGCCCACTCGCTGGCGAGTGACCTGCCGAGCAGCGATCTCGACGTCTCCACCGCCAAGGCCCTGGCCTCGGACGCCGCGCAACTCTGTTCCCGCGTGGCCCTGCAGTGCCACGGTGCCATCGCCTACACCTACGAGTACCACGCCCACATGTGGATGAAACGCGTCCTCGTCCTGCGCGAGAGCGCAGGCAGCGCGCGTTGGCACCGGCGGCGGGCGGCAGGACTCCTGCTCGATCGCGAGATCCAGACCTCCTGAATCCCCGAGGAGCGCGAAGGCCGGCCGATCGCCCGCCTAGCGGAGTCCGTAGAGCCGCTCGCAGTTGCCCGCGAGAATCAGTCGACGCTCCTCATCGGGGACGTTCACGAAGTGCGCCTCGATGGTCTCCCGCGAGTAGGGGTAGTCGTTGCCGTGGTGAGGAAAGTCCGTGGACCACAGCATGCTCTCGATTCCCACGGCGTGGCGCATCTGCACGGCGATCTGGTCGACGATGTAGGAGAACGCCCAGTTGCTGCGCAGGTATTGGCTGGGCAGCTTCTTGAGGTCGAGCCCCACGTGGGTGCGGTTGCGCCAGTAGCGGTCGTCCATCATCTCCGCCACGTGAGGCACCCACGCGCAGCCCACCTCGATGCCCATCATGTGGAGGCCCGGGAAGCGGTCGAAGACGCCCGAGAAGATCATGTCGATGAGCACCGGCCCCATCTTGATGATGCCGTTCACCGCGCCCAGGGCGCCCGCCGCTTCCGGCGGCGACTCATGGTTGAGGGTGGTGGTGGCCAGCCCGAAGTGCATGCTGATCGGGATCTTCAGCTCCTCTGCGACCTGCCAGAAGGGATCGTCGTCGCGGCCCAACGCGGGATTGCCGCTGGGCCAGGTGGAGATGACCGCGGCACGACAGCCCAGCTTGTGGGCCTGCCGGAGTTGGGCGACGGAGACGTCGATGCCGAGGTTGGGGATCTGGTAAACGGGAAAGAGGCGGGTTGGATCGGCCGCGCAGAAACCCTCGATGAGCCACTGGTTGTAGGCCTCGATTCCCGCCAGGTTCAGCTCCGCATCGTCGTACAACGCGAAGCTCGTGATCGCGCGCTGCGGGGGATACAGGAACTCCGCGTCCACGCCGTCGGTGTCGAGCACCTCGAGGCGCGCCTTGCCGTCGTGAACCGAGGGGTGCACGTTCTCCCCGTAGCGGAAGCCCGTCCACTTCATGCCCTCGCGCGGGATCGCCACACAACACACCAGGCCCAGGGGCGCCGGGGGGGCATCGGGACCGTATTGCCAGGCGTCCCCACCCTCCTCGTCCTTGACCAGCTTCGGAGCCCGATCGCGGTACTTCGCGTCGAGCCACTTGTCCCAGAGGTCCGGAGGCTCCACGACGTGGGAATCCGCAGAGATCAGTTCGTAGTTTCGCATGGCCGCCATCTCGTTCACCTCGCGCATCGATCTCGCCGCGCCCGGCGCTGACGCCCGGACGATAACGCAGCGCCGACCCGCTAACCCGCGAGCAGCCGCGCGAGGGCGTCGGTCACGCCGTTCTGGATGGCGGGGCTCTGCCCCGGCGGAGACAGCCCCGCGCGCTCGAAGCGGTCTCCCAGCCCGATCATGATGGCGCAGAAGCGCATCACCGCGAAGATCTCCCAGTAGTGGATGTCGCCCTTCACCACGCGGCCGCTCTGGGACTCCCACTGGGCGACCATGGCCTCCCGCGTGGGAAAGCCGGGCAGACGCGGCGTGTCCATGTCGTCGAAGGACATCCGGTCGAACATCACCCACCAGCCGATGTCCGCTTCCGGGGGCGCCACCGCCGCCGCCTCCCAGTCGACGACCGCCGCGCACCGATAGTCCTGCCAGATCATGTTCCCCAGGCGCGCGTCGCCCCAGGAGAGCCCGGGTTTGGCGACTGGTACGTTGGCGTCGAGCCAGTCGAGGGCCCCGAGCAGCACCGGATGCTCGCGCCCGGCCAGCACGCGCAGGGCGTCCTCGCGGTAGAGGGAGACCTGCAGGGAGAAGTTCGGCTCCCCGCTGCCGGAGCGATCCAGCCAGTCGAGCCCCAGCTCTCGCCAGTCCAGGCGAGAGAGTGCCGCGAGCAGTTCGATGCCGTGGGTGACCATCCGCTCCCGCTCCGCGGGAGTCGCCTCGTCGGCGAGAAAACCCTGCTGGCTGTAGCGGGGCACGTCGGCGGGGATGCGGCCGGGCACGAACTCCATCACGAAGAAGGGGCTTCCCAGTACCGAGGGATCCTCCTCGAGGGGCAGCAGCGGGGGCACCGGCGCCACTCCGCTCGTGGAAATCGCCTGCATGATGCGGTGCTGAAGGGCCACCGAGTTCCGACAGGCGGGGGTCTGCACGGGGAAGAGTCCACCGCCCTCGGGCTCGATGCGCGCCACGTAGCGCTGGTTGCAGTCCCGTCCCTCCTCGCGCCAGCGAGCGGAAAAGAAGACGGTCTCGTTCGAAAAGCCCGTCGCCTGGGGCATGTCGACATCGACGACCTCGAGGGCGTGGGCCCCGGGCCGCTGTCCGCGCATCCACGTCTGCAGCGCCAGTTGGTAGCTGGCCGGGTCGCGAACCGGTTTTCCGGGGTGGACTTCGGCTTCCGACACAGCTTCGGGTCCTCGCTTTCGGCAGGCGGCGTGCAGCATAGCGGGGGCGCCGGGGAATCGAAGCGCGACCGGGCAGCGACGCCCAGCTCCGGTCAGCGCGATGCTTCCAGCGCGTCCACCAGCCCCCAGGCCAGCGCCGTCTCCGCATCGATCGTCTGGCCGCTGAGCGCGAGCCAGGCGGTGCGCTGGCGCCCCACGCGCCGGGGCAGGCTGCAGGTACCCCCCGCACCGGGCACGAGCCCCATGCCTACCTCGGGCAAGCGGATGCTGGCGTCCGGTGCCGCCACGACGCGCGCGCAGAAGGCGGGAAGCTCGATGCCCGCTCCCACGCAGGCGCCGTGGATGTGCGCGTGCGCCCGCTCCGCGCAGGCCGACAACAGGCGGGCGGCATGACGCGTGGACCGTACGGCATGGGCAGTGGCGGGGTCCGGCAGGGTGCCGAACTCGTCGAGGTCGCCCCCGCTGCAGAAAGCGGGACCCGCGCCCGAGAGTTCGATCTCCAGCACGCCCGTGTCCGCGACCGCCAACTCCAAGGCCTCGCAGAGCGCATCCCGCATGGCGGCCGAGAAAGCGTTTCGACGCTCCGGGCGGTCCAGGCGCAAGCGCAGCTGGGATCCGCGCCGCTCGACGTGCACCGGCGAGCCCGAAGCTTCCGGCGGCGGCCGCCGCTGTGGCCGCGCGGCGAGCCACGCCGCGAACTCCGGCCCTGCCTGCAGGGTCGAGTAGACGAGGGACTCGTCGAGCAGGGCCTCGTGGACCGGGCGCTTCTCGCTCCTGCGCAGCAATTCCACGAGGGCCAGGCTCGCCAGCGGCTGCGCGCGAATCACTTCGAGCAGCGCTTCCAACTCCTCGGTCGAACCGGCCCGAACGTCGAAGGCTGCGCCCAGCTCCGGCGCGTCGGCCGCCACGCCCCCGAGCAGGATGCTCGGGCAGGGAAGCGTCGCGAGCGCCCGCCGCAAGCGGACCCGCTCGTCGCGGGAGAGCGCGCGCTCGCGGCTCGCACCCACCACCAGCACGCCCTCGCCGCAGAGGACCGAGAAACGCTCCCCCGCTCCAGGAAGCTCGACCTCCGCCAGGGCCTCGCGCAGACCACGCACGCGCGGTCCCCCCTCGGACGCGGAGCGATTTGCTCCCGGCCCGGAAGGGGTTCCCAAACCCCTAGTCCTGCTCGCCGCTGAGATTCGCGCGCACCACGCGGCGCAGCACCTTGCCGGTCTCGTTGTAGGGAAGCTCCGGCCAGAACTCGATCCGCTCCGGCGTCCGGGAGGATCGAAGCTGCTGTCTCGCAAAGCCTCGAAGTTCCTCGGCCTCTGCCCGGCCTTCGTCGTGCAGCACCACCACGGCCGCCACCGCCTCGCCCCACTGCTCGTCGGGAACCCCCACCACGCAACAGTCCGCTACAGCGGCGTGCTCGAGAAGAACGTCCTCGATCTCGCCCGGCGACATGTTCTCACCGCCGCGCACGATGATGTCGTCCACGCGCCCCGTCAGGAACAGGTAGCCGCCCTCGTCGAGCCAGCCTCCGTCCCGGGTGGGGAAGAATCCGTCCTCGAGCACGCGACTGCCCTTGCCCAGGTATTCGCCGGAAACCTGCTCGCCGCGAACGTGGATCTCGCCCCGTCCGCCCGCGGGCAGCGCCTGGCCCGCCTCGTCTCGAATCTCGATCTCGACACCCGGCAGGGGCTGGCCCACCGAGGAGAGGCGCCGCCGGAGTGCATCCTCCTCGCTGGCCGCGGCCTCGCGGTGGTCGTCCGGGGTCAGCACGGTGAGCGTGGAACTCGTCTCCGTCAAACCATAGGCGTTGGTGAAGTCGGTGGCGGGAAACAGGCGCATGGCGTGCTCGATCACGGAGTGCGGCATCTTGCCACCGCCGTAGGAGAGCGCGCGCAGGTGCGAAAGATCGGCAGCGGTCTCGCTCTCGAGGATCTCCACGATGCGGGCGAGCATGGTGGGTACCACGAAGGCGTGGCTCACCTTCTCGTTGCGCGCGAGTTCCAGCCACGCCGCCGCATCGAAGTTCGGCAGCTGCACGATGCGTCGGCCCGAGTACACGGAGCTGGCGACAGCGGCCATTCCCGCGATGTGGTAAGGCGGGACGCTCATCAGCGCCGCGTCCGATTCTGCGGCGCTCATGAACTCCACGGAGCCCAGGATGTAGGAGACCAGGTGCTTGTGGCGCAGCACCGCGGCCTTCGGGGGGCCCGT
>JABSQX010000082.1 GCA_013215615.1 Myxococcales bacterium
TGTAGGGTCCCATCAGCGATTCCGGCGCTTCGGTGACCAGGCCCTGCTCGCGCGCCCAGTCCTGTTCGAAGAGCCAGCTGGGATAGGGGCCCTGGTCGGCGCGGACGCAGGCCACGCCGCGGGCGCTGAGCTGCGCTTCGAGGACGTCGGCGGGCTGCCCGGCGATGGCTTCGCCCAGGACGCTGGCCAAGGCCTCGTCGTTTCGCGTTCGGGCGTCCGGGCTCGCAAAGCGCGGATCGTCGGCGAGAGCGCCCAGTTCTAGTGCGTCGCACAGCCTCGCGAAATCGCGTGGCCGCGGCGCTGCCAGGAACACCCACCCCTCGGCGGCCGGGTACAGGCGGTAGAGGGCGCCGAAGCCGGTCAGCCCGGCATCCGCCTCGCGTCGCTCCGGGAGCCCCTCGTAGTCGATGAAGTGCTCGGACATCATCATCGCGTTGGAGAGCATCATGCGGGTCTCGATCGCGATTCCCTCGCCGCTCTTCTCGCGCGCATACAGACCCATCGTGACGGCCGCTGCGGCGGCGACCGCCGAGTTGAAGTCCGGATTGGCCTCGTTGGCGAGTTCCAGGCGACGCGAAATGCGGGCCATCTCGTCAAGAGAAAGCGTCGCGTCGGCGGGAGGCGGGCAGCCTGCGCCGGCCTGGGCGTAGGCGCCCCCGGAAACGGCACCGCCCGTCACGTGGAAGGCTGGCGCGTAGGACTTGGGGCCGCGGGAGCCGTAGGAGCCGTTGTACAGGTACACGAGACGGGGATTGATCTCCCGCAGGGTCTCGAAGTCGATTCCGAGTCGCTCGGGAACACCCGGTCGATAGCTGTGGACGAGCACGTCGGCGCGGGCGACGAGACGGTGCACGATCTCTCTCGCGCGCGGCGCCTTGAGATCGATCATCAGGCTCTCTTTGCCCTGCACCATCTTGAAGCCGATCGGGCCGACGCCGCGCATCGGGTCGCCGGCGTGAGACTCGAACTTGATCACCCGCGCGCCGAGATCTGCCAGCTGACTCGCCGCGAAGGGAAGCGCGATCCACATGCCGAACTCGAGCACGGTGACGCCCGCGAGAAGTCCCGGGCCCGGAGGTGGCTCCGAAGGTTCGGGGCTGCCGGTTTCGGATCGCGGCGCGAAGCCTTCGTGATTCCCCGAGCCCAGTAGCGGCGCGGAGCCCTGGGGGTGGAGGGGGCGGGTAGGAACGTCGAAGAGAGGGCCGAGCTGCTTCGTGGTTCCGCGCTCCGCATCCTCCACCTCGACCACGTCGCCGATGGCTTCGAACTGCGCGTGGGCGAGCGCTTCGCCGGGGGCCAAGAAGGGCTCCGCGGAGAGGTTTCGCTCGTCCGCGAAGCGCTTCTCCCATTCCGCCCAGCTCGCTTCGGCGATGCGTGCCTGAATGCGTTCGCGTACGGCGCGTTTCTTCGCGGCATCCGGCGACGACATGGTCACCGCGTAGTCGATCTCACCGTCGAGTTCGAGGACGCGCATGAAATCCGCGAAGAGCGCGGGGCCATTCTGCGCGAACTGAAGCCATACGCCGTCCGCGGTTCGTGCGACGGAGTAGGCGAGGAAGGGCGAGTCTTCGAAACGCCGCGGGAAGGGCCCGCCGGGCGCCCAGGAGATCAGGTCGTAGACACCCATGGACTGCGCGAGGCTCGTCTCGAAGTACTGCCCGCGGCCACCGTTTCGCTCCCGTTCGCGCAGTGCGCCGAAGACACCCTGAAGGAGCGCCATCGCGGCACCATGGGCGGTGACCGGCGCTACCGCGAGGGCCGGTCGTTCGCCGTCGAAGAGCGTGGAAAATTCGTACATGCGGCCGCCTCGCGCCTGCATCACGGCGTCGTAGACGGGGATGTCGCGGAAGGGCCCACGCGATCCGAAACCGTTGAGTGCGCCGACGACGAGTTGGGGGGCGTCGGCAGCGAGAGCTTCCCGGCTGAAGCCGAAGCGCTCGGCGCTCGCCGGTTTGAGACCGACCAGGAGGACGTCGGCTTCGCGGATCAGGGAGCGGGCTCGCTCGAGGCCTTCTTGATCGCCGAGGTCGGCCACGACGCTGCGCTTGCCCCGTGCCCACATCGCGAAGGCGGGCTCCTCTCGCAGTGCGCTCCCCCCCGGCGCTTCGAGGAGGACGACCTCGGCGCCCGCGTCCGCGAGCACCATTCCGGCGCTGGCAACCGCTGCGCTCGATCCGACTTCGACGACCCGGATTCCCGAGGCGATCCCGGCTTCACTGGTCATGGGGGGGTGCGCTCCAGGACATTTTCACGATGAGCGGGGTCCTCGAGGGTCTCCCGTCCGCCGTGAATCCACGGGGAAGCTATCACAAAGGATCTTCCCGGAGGCAAGCAGCGGGCGGCTCGCAACCCCGCACGCTGTAGTGACTGTCCCCGGTGACGTTAGGCGGGAGCGTCGCCCCACTGCAGGGCGACGACGTCCATCATGCGCCGGATGCGGAAACCGATCGACTCGTAGAGGAGCAGGGCCGATTCGTTGGTCTCGATCACGTGGAGGAAGGCCTCGTCGCCGCGCTTTCGGATGTTTTGCGCGACCCGGAGGCTGAGTGCTGCGCCGAGCCCTTGCCGCCGTGCATCGGGGTGGGTGCACACGGCTGAAATTTCTGTCCATCCCGGCATCTGGAAACGCTCGCCCGCCATGGCGACGAGCCGGCCGGCCTGCTTCACGCCCACGTAGGTGCCGAGCTCGTGGGTCCGAGGGAGAAAGGGCCCCGGCTCGGTGAGCTTCGTGAGCGCGAGCATCTCTTCCACGTCCGCATCTCCGAGCGTAACGATGGCCGCGTCGGGAGCTGGCGCGAGATCCCCCGCCACCAGTTGAAGCGTGGGAATGCGCATCAGTTCCGTCCAGCCCTCGGGCGGCGCGGGAACCCGGTCGCGAAACAGGAAGACCACGCCGCCCTGGCCGACGAGTTCGGCCTGGGCGGTCCAGGCGTCGTCATCGAAGTGCTCGACGGCCGCGAAGATCGAGATCTCGGATGAGAAGCGCAGCGCGGTGCCCCCACGGACCTGCTCGGCGAGATCCGTGCGCGGGCCCCGGAGCGTGTGCCAGACGGGGTTGTCGAGGGGGTTTGCCACGCAGTAGGTTTAGAGGATGGAAGGCGTATCGACCAGCGCCCTGTTCTCCGCGGGGAGTTCCGGCCTCGCGGAGCGTGTGACCGAAGCCGTCAACGCCGAGGGTTACGCGGTGGTCACGGGACTCCTCGACGCGCGCGGCTGCGATGCCCTGGTTTCCGAGGTCGACCGCGTCGAACGCGACCACGGCATCGACTTCGGGAAGAACGACTTCGAAGGTTTTCAGACCCGGCGGATCTTCAACCTGATTCAGCGCAGCCCACGCTTTCGCGAGCTGGTCGTCGACGAGCGCATGCTTGGCATCATCGAGTCGATTCTCGGTGTCGATTTTCTCCTCTCCGGCACGACCTCCATGCACCTCGGTCCCGGCGAGACGCCGCAACTCCTCCACGCTGACGACGGTATGATCACGTTGCCGAGGCCCCACATCGCCACGTTGCTCACCACCCTCTGGGCGCTCAGCGATTTCGAGGACGACAACGGGGCGACCCGCCTGGTACCGCGCTCGCACCTCCGCCCCGAGATGCCGAGGCCGGGTGAGGCGCACGAGACGATCGCCGCCGAGATGCCGGCGGGAAGCGTGCTCTTCTTGCACGGTTCGACCTGGCATGGCGGCGGGGCCAATACCACGAGCGACCGGGAGCGCTACGGGCTCTCCATCCAGTTCGTCGCCGGCTGGTGCCGCCAGCAGCAGAACCTGATGCTGGGAACGGATCCCGAGCTGGTGGCCACCTATCCGCGCCGCCTCCAGGAGTTGATCGGCTACTCGCTCTACCAGAACGTGATGGGGCACGTGGACCGCGAGCATCCGCTCACGCTACTCGGGCAGGACGTGCAACCCGACATGGTCTGGGACCGGATGGGCAACGAGGAGAAGAAGTAGCCCGCGCCGCCCCCGAGCCGTCACGAGGGCGGATCAGGCAGGCCGCCGCTCTACCAGGGCGCGTCCGTTGTCGCGCATCACGGTGCGCCTCTCGTCGGCTCCGAAGCTCGACAGCTCCCGGATGTAGTCCGTCGGCTGAGGGAGCCCCTCCGCGTGGGGCCAGTCCGATCTCATCAAGAGCCGGTCGCTGCCCATCAGTTCCTTGAGGCCGCTGCCTCCGTCGAACGCGCAGGATACCTAGTATACTGGGCACGAACCGGAACATCGGGAAGCGCGCGCTTTTCACGTCGCCGCGCCCTCGACTTGCGGCGCGTCAGCTGCTGCTCAGGAGGGCCTGCACCTCGCTCTCCACCGCGGTGCCGGCGAAGAAATCGGGGTTCGAGTCGGTGTAGAAGCGCGCCACGTTCTCGAAGCTGAAGGCGCGGAACTGCGCGGCGTCCATGCGGCCTTCCTCGACCTGCTCCCAGGCCTCTGCGAGGACTTTTCGCATGTCGGGTACGTCCCAGTGGCCGATGTCCGAGCCGAAGAGGGCACTCAGCTTGGCCTGGCAGGGGAGTCCCCGCTCGTCCCAGGCGTGGTGGGCGAGCGGGTCGTCGGCCTCGCAGCCGAAATGGAAGTTGGGCACGAAGCGGTCTCGAATGTCCTCGGGGCAGCGGATCCCGCAGGCCCCGAACTCGTCGTCGGGCTCTGCCTGGCCTTGCGGGGCCCCGAAGCCGAGTTCATGGATGTCGGGGCCGGCGGTCATCTCGCGCAGCACGCCGCCGTGACGCTCCAGCAGTTCGCCGAAGAGCGCGCGGTCGAAATGGGCGGGATTGTAGTTCTCGAGGTCCTTGGAGTTGCGCTTCTCCCAGTGTCCCACCAGGTCGGTGAGCAAGCGTGCTGCCCAGCTGACCCCGCCCTCTAGGAAGGCGACGCGCAGGCTCGGGAAGCGCCGGGTGACGCCTCCCAGGAAGAGAGCCTTGCAGAGGGCCTCGCCGGCCGCCGCGAAGTGGCCCATGTGGTTGTACATGTAGTTGCTGATGGAGCGGCGCCCGTCCCAGCCGAAGGCTCCGGAGTGCGCGGCGGGGGAGACGCCGAGTTCGATGCAGCGCGCCCAGAAGGGGTCGTAGTCGTAGGGACTGTCCACCGCGAAGGAGTCCACCCAGCTGGCCTGGTGGTGGACGGCTTCGCCGAGTGCCGCGGTGGCCGCCACCGGGCGGCGCGCGAAGCTGGCGATCATCACCGCCTTGAGGCCGAGTTCCTGGACCGCGTGTTCCAGTGCTTCGATGGCCTCCTCGGGGCTCCCCATGGGCACCACGGCCGCGGGTGTCAGGCGATCTTCCAGGCCCGCAAAGATGTCCGCGTGGAAGCGATTGACGGCCCGGCAACACTTGCGGCGCAGCATTTCGTCGGCGATGTCCGGCAGCACCAGGCCCAGCGAGGGGTAGACGACGCTGAAGTCCAGGCCGAGTTCCGGCATGCGTTCGTGGAGCAGTGCGGGCATGCTGGCCGTCGCGAAGTCCCGGGTGTTGCGGGAGGGCACCGCCCACCAGGGCGGGCGCACCGCGCGGCGATTCGCGCGCTCCGCGGGACTCAGCGCCGACCAGAAGCCGGTCCCCGGGTCGAGAATGCGCTGGAAGAGCGCCTCCCCGTCGCCCTCGACCCCTTCCTTGTGAAAATAGGGGAGCAGGGCGGGCAGAAACTCCACGCAGTGGCCGTCGGCATCGATGATGGGATGGTCGAGCCTCTCTCGGACTTCGCTGGGGGATGCAGTCACGCTTCGTCTCCTCTCGACCTTGCTGCGGGCAGGGGGCGTGGGTTCTCGGATCGGCGAGTGATCACGGTAGCGTCTCGGCCTCGATAGCGCGTCCGCCGCACGCTTTACACGCTTCGTGGCTTCCGCGAGAGTCTGGCCGTGTTCCACGGCTGGCGGATCGTCGCGATTTCCTCGCCCGCGCAGGCGGTTTCCACGGGCCTCACCTTCTACGTCTATGGCCTCTTCCTCGCGCCCATCGAGTCGGAGTTCGGCGCCTCGCGCCTGGCGGCCACGCTGGGCCTCACCTTGCTGATCCTCGTGCAGGGTTGTGTCTCGCCGCTGTTGGGCGCGATGATGGACCGAGGCTCGATCCGGGCAATCATGGCGACGGGCGCGCTGATGATGGGCGCGGGCCTGGTGGGGCTCTCCTTTGCCACCGCCTTCTGGCAGGTGGGGCTGCTCTTTGCGTCGCTGGTCGCAGTGGGCTCCCACTGCTTCGGACCGCTGGCCACCTCGACGCTCGTCGCCAAGTGGTTCAGCGCCCGGCGCGGCCGCGCACTGGGGATCGCGGCGGTGGGGGCTTCGCTCGGGGGCTTCGTGTTTCCTCCGCTGGTGGCGGCCTTGCTCGCCGGTTTCGGCTGGCGCGGGGCGCTGCTCGAGATGGGCGTCTTCGTCGCCCTCTGCGCCATCCCCATCGCGCTCTTCGTGCGCAGCCGTCCGGAGGAAGTGGGGGAGGTGCCGGACGGCATTCACGCGGCGGCGAGCGGTACCGAGTCCCGCGCGTTTCGGACAGGCCCGACCGACGCGCCCATGGGCGCGCCACTCGCGGCCTCCGAAGCTCCTGCCTTGAGCACCGGAGAATTGCTGCGCTCCCGGAACCTGTGGGTCATCACCGCCTCCCTGGGCCTGGCCTGGTGCTCGGTGGGCGTCCTGCTCGCCCACCTGATCCCCTACGCGATGGACCGGGGTTTCTCGGCCGAACGCGCGGCCCTCCTGATGTCCGCCTACGCGGGGGCCGGCGTAGCGGGGCGGCTCGTCTTCGGAGCCCTGGCCGACCGCTTCGACAAGCGGGCCGTCCTCGCCAGCGCGGTGGCTCTGCTCGGCCTGGGCTGGTCGGGGATGATTGCCAGCCCGTCCTTCTTGCTACTGCTCGCCGCCTGTCTCGGCATGGGGGTGGGGGTGGGGGGACTGATGCCGCTCTGGGGCGCGCTCACCGGCGCCTGCTTCGGGCGCGCGGGCTTTGGGCGCGCGATGGGCCTCATGAACCCCCTGATGTTCCCCTTCAACCTGGCCGGCGCCCCCATCGCGGCCTGGCTCTACGATCGGACCGGGGATTACACGACGGCCTTCACGGGTTTTCTCGCGACCCTGGCGGCGAGCATCGCGATCGCCTGCTTGCTGCGGGTCCCCGCCGTGGAGCCCGGGTCGCCACTGCCGGCGGCATCCGAAGCGAGCGGCGCCGCGTGACTGCGCGAAGCGCTCCGCCGTTTTTCCACTGGGACCTTGCTCGCCCGCGAGGTTCCTCTCTCCAGAAGGAGTGCCCGCCGTGCAACTCGTGATGGTCCACGACCTCTCCAGCCCGGACTTCGGCGCAGAGCCACGCGAGCTCTACGCGGCCGCCCTGGACATGACGGCCTGGGCGGACGAGGTGGGCTTCGACGTGATCGCGCTGGGCGAGCACCACGGTTCTCCCGACGGCTACGACCCCTCGCCCATCGTGACTGCCACCGCCATGGCGGCTCGCACGCGCCGCGTCGAGATACGCACTTCCGTGTTGCTGGCGCCTCTCTACGATCCCGTCAAGCTCGCCGAAGACCTGGCCGTGGCCTCGATCTTCAGTGGCGGGCGGCTGGTGGCCGGGATGGGTGCCGGCTACCGGCCCGCGGAGTACGCGGCCTTCGGCCAGCGCCTCGAGGAGCGCTGGGAGTTGATGGGGGAGATCGTGGACTTCCTGCGCCGGGCCTGGACGGGGGAGCCCTGCGAGTGGCGGGGCCGCCCCGTGCGGGTGACGCCGGTCCCCGATCCCCCGCCGAAGCTCGTGCTGGGGGGCGCCTTCCCGCGCTCGGCACGGCGGGCCGCGCACATCGCCGACGGCTGGCTGCCCCGGGAGCCCTCGCTCTGGCCCCCCTACCGCGAGGAGTGCATCCGCCTCGGGCAGCCCGATCCGGGCCCGTATCCCGCCCAGGGCCCGGTCTTCCTCTACGTCTGCCACGATCCCGATGCGGCCTGGCGGCGCATCGCCCCCCACGCGCTGCGCATGGCGGAGATCTACGGGAGTTGGCAGGACGAGGCGCCGGGGCAGGGCAGGGGCCCCTACGCGGGGCCACCCGGCGAAGCGGCGTTGCGCGACTCCGCGTACCGGGTGATGCGCCCCGAGGAGGTGCTGGAACTCGCCGAGTCCCTGGGGCCCGACGGCGTGCTCTACAGCACCCCCTTGCTCTGCGGCCTCGACCCGGACTTCGCGTGGGAGGGGCTGCGGGTCTTCGAGCGCGAGGTACTCCCGCACCTGCCGGGTCGCAGCGTCTAGGCGGGTCGCCTTCTCCCCGCACCGGCGGCGGGGAGCGCGCGCTAGCGGAGCGAGGCGTGGGAGGTTCGCTCCCACTGGACGCCGAACAGTCTGCGCGCCGCGAGGGCGTGCTCGCTCGCGGAGAGTTCGGGCACCGCGACCTCTGCAGCGCCCTCGTTGCTGTAGACCGGGGTGGCCTCGCCAAAGGGCGGAAGTTCGAGCCGCAATCCCGCCTGCGCGTCGCCGTCCGGCTCCGCGGACACCGCGCCCGCAACCACGGCGAGCATTCGGCCCGGCCGGTCGCTGCCCGCGCATCCGCTGGCGTAGAGCGCGCAGGCCTCGCTCAGTCCGTCCGCGGGCACCGCAGCCTCCACGGCCTGCTTCCACCAGGTCTCGGGATCCTGCAGGGGAAGGGGATGCCGCCAATCGTTTTGCAGGGTAGTGAGGCGGGGCAGGTCGGCGAGCGCGAAGCCGGGCGCGCTTCGGACGAGGAAGACGAAGTGCTGGAAGACGACTTCGTTGACGGGCCAGATGTGGCCCTGCTCGCGCATCTTCTGAGCGGCGGGGCGCACGCGGGCCAGCGCCTCCCCCTCGCTCGCGTAGTCGGCCTCCCAGAGCGTGAGGAAGCGTGCGCGCGAGGGGCTCTGGGCCCGGTAGCGCGCGGAGGCGTGGAAGAGCCCTACCTCGAAACTCTCGGGGCGGTGGACGTCTTCGTACCAGTGCTGGAAGCGTTCCTCCTCGACACCGGCGGCGGCGTTCGAAAAGGCCACGAAGAGGGCGCGGGGGGCGTGGTCGCTCACAGGTCTCCCGAGGCGGCTGCGGCCTCTCAGGCCAGCTTCTGGAACTCGCGGGCGATCAGCGCAGAGGTTTCCTTCTGGCGCTCGCGGCGCCACTTCCGCCAGGGGTAGACGGCGTCCCAGCGGTGCAGGCGCTCGAAGTTGAGGGTGGCGCTCACGATCTCCTCCGTGTCGCCTCCCTCCGCGTAGACGTGGCTGAAGCGCGGGAAGGCGGGGCCGCAGATCACGCTGTGACCCAGGAAGTTGGCCTCCCGCGCGCTCCCCACCAGGTCGCTGCCCGCGTAGGAGGAGAGGCTGGCGGGGCCGCCTACCAGGTTGGCGCTGGCGGTGTAGACGATGTTCTCCATGGCGCGGGTGGCGGTGGTCTGCACCAGGTAGTCGCGCTTTCCAGGGCCCACGAAGCTCGCGCAGCAGTTGACGATCAGGCGTGCACCCTTGAGGGCGAGCAGGCGGCTGAGTTCGGGGTTGAGCCAGAAGTCGTAACAGATCAGCACGCCGATGGGCCCGTAGCGGGTTTCCCAGATGGGCAGCGTGTCGCCCGGGCGAAAGCTGATGCCCTCGGTCACCCAGGGCAGCGAACCCAGGTGGAGCTTGCGGTAGGTGCCCTGGATGCCCTCCGGACCCACCACGGCAGCGGCGTTGTAGAGCACGCGCGGGTCGTCGGGATCGCGCTCGGGCAGTCCGAAGATCACGTACACGTCGAGTTCCCGNGCCAGCGCCAGGATCCGCTCGCTGCTCTCACCGGGGACCGTCTCCGCGAAGGCCAGATGCTCCTCGCAGGCGCTGCCCTGCTCGCGACAGGCCACGCAGCGGGCCGCGCCACTGAGAGCCTCCTCGGGGAAAACGATCAGGTTGCAGCCCTGGGCGGCGGCCTCGACGATGTTGGCCTCCATGCGGGCCAGGGTGGCGGCCTTGTCACCTTCCACCGGTGTGAAGTTCACGCAGGCTACCGTGATCAAGGATTCGTGGTTCGCGTATTCGGCGGGAATCATCTCGTTCTCCCCGATGCCCTCGGGCATCTCGTTGCCAGGCAGCCTTCTGCCCGTCGTCTCGTCTTTCGCGCGGTCTGCAAGGGAGGGTAGCCTGCGGGTCTTCGACGTGACAGAATCGACTCCCCTTCGAAGCGCTTCCGAATTCTTGCGCGTTGCCGACGACGATGAGGAGCCAGCAGCGTGATCCTGGATGCCCTCGCGGAGTTGCGGCGGCCCGGTGCGCGCTCCTCGCCCCTTTGGCACTGGCCCTGATAGACTGGTGGGCATGCAGCCTGCGGATTCGACGAGCCCATGAGTGAGGGCCCCCAGGTCGCGGCGGTGGAGGCCCCGGCGGGCGTCGAGCCCGAGATCGAACTCGCCGATGCCTCGCCCGAGGCGCTCCTCGAACTCTTCGAAGCGCGCGGCTGGGGGGACGGGCTGCCCTTGGTCCCGCCCACCCAGGAGCGCGTGGAACGCATGCTCGCCAGCGTGGGCGGGGAAGCCGCGGCGGGCGAAGTCGTCGCCACCCTGCCGCCGCGTTTCGGTCGGGCCACGCGCCACTCGCTGGCGGTCAACGCGGTCTTGGCGGGTTGCCCGGAGGCGGTCTTCCCGGTGTTGGTGAGCGCGGTACGCGCCCTGGGCGACCCCGAGCTGAACCTGCGCGGCGTCAACGCCACCACCCACCCGGTGGCGCCCCTGGTCATCGTGCACGGAGAGGTGGTAGCCCGCGCCGGCTTCAATGCGGGTCTCGGCACCTTCGGTCCGGGAAACCGCGCCAACGCCACATTGGGGCGCGCGATGCGGCTGGTGTTGCTGCACATCGCCGGCGCCCGGCCCGGCGACGGCGATGCCTCGACCCAGGGGCAGCCCTCGAAGTACGCGTACTGCATCGCGGAGAACGCCGAGGCCAACCCATGGGAGAGTTACCCCCGCAGCCAGGGCGTCGATGCCCCGAGCGCCGTAACCGTCTACTGCGGGGAGAACCCGCACAACTTCCACGACATGGAAAACAGCGAGCCGGGCCCCATCCTCGACAAGGCGGCCAGTGTGATGGCAACACTCGGTTGCAACAACGCCCCCATCAGCAGCGCGGAGTTCTTCGTGGTGCTGGGCCCCGAGCACGCGGCCACCCTGGCGGGCAGCGGATGGACTCGGCGGGACGTCCAGAGCTACCTCTTCGAGCGCGCCCGGATTCCGGCCGGCGAATTCCGGCGGGCCTTCGAGGTGACGGTGCGCCGCCCCTGGTTCGAGGCCCTGCGCGACGCAGATCCCATGCCCATCACCGATCACCCGGACAACATCCGCGTGTTGGTGGCGGGGGGCCCCGGCAAGCACTCCTGCGTGATCCCCAGCTGGGGGATGACACGCAGCGTCACCCTCCCCCTCGAGCCCTGAACTTCGAGCTTCAGCAGAGGAGCATTCCCATGGATCCGATTCGCATCTATTCGCCGGAAGGGGCGGTGGGCCGGCCGACGCGCGCCCTGGCGGCATCGCCGGCAGTGCTGACAGGCTTGCGGCTGGGCATCCTCGATAACGGCAAGCCCAATGCAGCGCCGCTCATGGAGCGCATGGGCGAGCAGCTCGCCCAGCGCATGAACCTCGAGTTGGTGGGCGTCTTCCGCAAGGGCAGCGCGGCCACGCCCTGCGAGGAGCCCCTGCTCGTCGAGATCGCGGAGAGCTGCGACCTGGTGCTGACCGGCTCCGCGGATTGAGGCTCCTGTACGTCGTGGAGTGTCCACGACACGGTAGAGCTCGAGGAGCGGGGCACGCCCAGCCTGGTGGTGGCGACGGAAAAGTTCGAGCAGCTCACGCGGGTGGCGGCGCGCTCCTTCGGTCTTCCCGGCCTTCGCATGGTGGTGGTGGGTCACCCCCTGGGCACGGCGCCCGAGGAGAGCCTGCAGGCCTGGGCGGAGGCCTCGGTGGAGCCCGTGGTGGCGGCGCTCTGCGGGCGCGGGCACTGAGGAGAAAGCCGGCCGCGCAGCCTGAGCGCGCGCGCCAGGCACGACAAAGGTAGGGGATGCAGGTCGACTGCTTGATCCGAGGGGCCGAGATCGTCGATGGCACGGGTGCTCCGCGACGAAGCGGCGACATGGCGATTCTCGACGGTCGCATCGTCGGGCTGGGTGATGTGCAGGCCCAAGCGCGCCGGGAGATCGACGCCGAAGGCTGTTGGCTGACACCGGGCTTCATCGACCCCCACACCCACCTCGATGCCCAACTGTGTTGGGATGCCACGGGTTCCCCCTCCAACCTGCACGGCGTCACCACGGTGGTGATGGGCCTCTGCGGTTTCGGAGTAGCGCCCTGTCCGCCGGGAGGCTCGGAGTACCTGCTGCGCTCCCTCGAGGTGGTAGAGGAGATCCCCTATGCGTGTACGCGCGAGGGGGTGCCCTTTGCTTGGTCGAGCTGGAGCGAGTACCGCGATCACCTGGCGGCCCGGCCGCTGGCCCTCAACGTGGCGGGCTTCGTCCCGCACTCCGCGCTCCGCTACTACGTGATGGGGGAACGCGCCCGCGGCGAAGTCGCCAACGCCGAGGATCGCGCCGCCATGGTCCGGGAACTCGAGGACGCCTTTGCGGCGGGCGCCGTGGGCTTTGCGACCTCCCGCGGCCCCAATCACGTGGACGGCTACCGGGAACCCGTGCCCAGCCGCTACGCGGATGCCGAGGAGCTACAGGCCTTGGTTTCCGCCTGCCGTGGTCGGGTGTGGCAGATCAACGTGGAGACCAAGTTCAGCCACGACGCTGCGGCGCTCACTGCGGAGGTGGAGCGTTACGCGGCCTGGTCCCGGGCGGCCGGTGCGCGCCTCACCTGGAGCCCCTTTCACGCCGAGCCTGGCGAAAGCGTCTGGCGCGAGGTCCTGGACCATAACCGCAAGCTCAACGACTCCGGGGTGGCGGTGGCCCCCCAGGTGACCGCGGTGCCCATCACGCTGCTACTGCGCTTCGACGAGCCCTCCTTTCTCACCTCCGTCACCGGCTGGGAGGAGGCCCTCGCGGGTTTCTTCGACCTCGAGCCCAAGGAGCGCATGCTGCGCCTCGCGGAGCCGGCGGTGCGGGCCGCCATGAAGCGCGGAGGTGGGGATCCCCGGCAGCCTTTGACCCCGGACTTCGAGCTGTGGAGCTTTGCGCGTACGCCCACGCGGCCCGCGTTGGCGGGAGTGAGCGTCGCCGAAGCCGCGCGGCGCGACGGCCGGCACCCCGTGGACCTCTTCTGCGACCAGGTGATCGCCGACGAACTCGCCAGTCTGCTCGATGTCCCCGTCGTCAACCGCAGTCGCGAGGGCGCCACGCGCCTCGTGGAGGACGAGGGCACCCTGCTGGCACTGGGGGACTCCGGGGCCCACGTGATGAGCGTCACCAACTACCGCTACCCGAGCTTCGTGCTCGGCGAATTGGTGCGCGAGCGCGGCGAACTGCCGCTGGAACTCGCCATCAATCGTTTGACCCAAGTCCCCGCGCAGTGGCATGGCCTGCCGGAACGAGGCGTGTTGCGCGAGGGAGCGGTCGCCGACCTCTGCGTGATCGACCCGTCTCGCCTGGGGGTGGATCCGGTCTCGGTGCGCCACGATCTGCCGGGTGGCTCGCCGCGTCTCTACCAGGCGGGCCGCGGTTATCGCTGCGTGATGGTGGCGGGTCAACCCGTGGTCGAGGAGGATCGGCCCACCGGCGCCACACCGGGGCGGATGCTCCGCGCGGAGCCTCTCTCGTGAGCCCTCCGCCCCCGCTCCCCCCGGCCGCCGGCTTCGCGGCATCCGAGGAGGCTTTGCTGGATGCCGCCCGGCAGGCCGCGGGTTGCGAGGACTTCGGCGAGCCGGATTTCCTGGAGCCCCTGCGCATCCTCCTCGAGGCCTACGACCGGGAGGCCTGCCTGACGGAACTCGGCCAGGGCATGGTGCGCGACATGTTGCTGGGGATGCTCCGAAACCGGCTGGTCGTGCAGCGCTACTGGAACGAGCAGCCGGAGATCCTCGCGCGCGAAATCCGGCGCCCACTCTTCGTGGTGGGTTTTCCGCGCACTGGAAGCACCGCCCTCCACCACCTGTTGGGCCGCGATCCCCGCCATCAGCTCCTGGAGTACTGGGTGGCGGCCGCCCCCTGCCCGCGCCCGCCGCGCGAGGAGTGGGACGCGCAGCCCGGCTACCAGGAGGCCGAGGCCTCGCTGCGCCTACAGTACGAGCGGGATCCCAGCCTCAAGGCCATCCACGTGATGTCCCCGGAGCTGCCCGACGAGTGCCGGCACCTCTGGATGCAGGATTTCGCAGACGACACCTTCGAGGTGAACGCCTGCATCCCCAGCTACTCGAAGTGGTACGCGCGCAAGGACATGCGGCCCGTCTACCGGCGGCACCGCGACGTCCTGAAGCTCATCGAGTCGAGCGGCGACTCTGCGCCCTGGGTCCTCAAGTACTCNGGGCACCTGCGTCACCTGGGCGCGCTGCTCGACGTCTACCCCGACGCCTGCGTGGTGTGGACGCACCGCGATCCCACCACGGTGGTGCCCTCCTATTGCAGCCTGGCCAGCGGCTGGCGCGCACTCTTCGAGCGGGAGGTGGACCGCCACGCGCTGGGGGGCTGGCTCGCCGAGGTCTGCGCGGATTCGGTGGATCGCGCCATGGAGGTTCGGAAGCACGCCGACCCGGCGCGCTTCTACGACCTCGACTTCCGCGAGATCCTGCGCGACCCGGTCGGCGCCGTGCGCGGCATCTATGCGCGTTTCGATTTTGAATTCGACGAGCCGGCCGAGCGCAGCATGCGCGAGTGGCACGCCGGCAACCCCCAGGGCAAGCACGGCGAGCACGTCTACCGCGCCGAGGACTATGGGCTCAGCCGGGAGGGCCTGGCGGAGCGCTTCGGGGCCTACATGCGCGAGTACGCGGTGCCCTTCGAGGGAGAGCGCTGAAGCCGCGCTGCTAGGCGAGGCTCGCGAGCGGGACCACCCGCAGCAGTGGGTCGACGTCGCGAGGCGCCTTCACCCAGCGCAGGCCCATGGTGCCGCGGCGGTGTCCCTCGGTATCCACCCAGTTCGCGAAGCCCAGGTCGCGCGCGGCCACCACCAGGCGGAAGGAGCCGTCCGCCTCGTAACGGGTGGTGTGCGCGTTGTAGTGCACGGGGCGGTAGCGATAGTCGAGGGACTCCAGCCAGTAGTTGCAGAGTTGGAAGTTCCAGTAGTCGCAGGGCGGCGGAGTGGCCTCGATGACGAGCGCCTGGTCGGGCTCGAGTTCCCAGTAGCCCATGTGGAAGCGGATGTTGGGGTCGCCGTGGGCGTCTTTATAGGCCTGGGGGTCGAAGAGCGGCAGCGTGTTGGGGTGCGGGACCCAGCCCTCCGCCCAGTTCGCGAAGAATTGAGCGGTACCCGCCACGTAGTTGCCGGCCGCCCGCAATTTCTGACCGAAATCCACCGGGTCGAGGGGCGCCGGCGGCCCCGGGACGTCCAGGCACTCGATGCGCAGGTCGGCGAGGATTTCGTTTTCCCGGTCGAGGCGATTCTGGCGCACGATCAGCATGGCGCTGTCGGCTTCCATCGGCAGCCAGTTTCCCGGCTGCTGCTTGCGGCTCACGGTGATCTCGAAGCGGCCGTCCGGGCCCATCTCCAACTCGTCGGCCTCGAGGTAGCCGCTGAGACCCGAGCGCCCGCTCTTCCCGTAGTCGCCGTGGTAGGTCCCGAAGCCCAGGTAGGCGACCGTGCCGCGCTGGCCGTGGATCCGGTAGTCGTGCTCGCCGCGGATGGCGGCGTTCATGTAGTAGCTGTCCGGGTTGTCGATGCCGATCTTCCCGGTCTCGTGGCTGAGGGCGAAGAAGCGCGGGCTCAGCGGGTCGCCGTGCTCCACGTACTTCTCGAGGCCCAGGCGCGTGAGGCGGCTCAGGTAGCGGAAGCCCTCGGCGCGGTCGAAGTCGTCCTCGGGCGCCGGGGCGCGCAGGATGATCTCTCCCGCGGCCTTCAAGGTGTCGCAGAAAGCCGCCCAGTCTTCTTCCGGACGGGGGGCACGAGGGGCTGCTTGGGTCATGGGGGCTTCCTTTGCGTGGCGCGGGGACTGCAGGGTTCGACGCGGCTGCAGCGTGGCCTCATTAGCGGCCAGCATACCGAAGCCACGAAGCCCCGGACCGGGCCGCGCAGCCCGGGGCGCCGGGGGGATCGTGTAGCATGCCCGCCATGGCTTCGGTCTCTCTGGCGGGGCAGGTCGCGGTGTTGGTGGGCGCGGGTCGCGGCATCGGCCGCGCCATCGCGAGCGCCTACGCGGAGGCGGGAGCGTCCGTGGTGTGCGCGGCGCGCAGCGAGACCGAGATCGAAGAAGCCGCGGGGGAGATCCGTGCACGCGGAGGCCGCGCACTCGCGGTGGTGGCCGACGTTCGCGAGCGCAGCTCCGTGGAGGCGCTCTTCGAAGCCGCGGAGGCTGAGTGGGGGGGCGTGGACATCGCGCTGCTCTGCGCGGGCACCGCGGGCGAGCGGCTGCCCGTCTCCGAGGATGCGGTGGAGGATTGGGAGCAGACCCTGCAGGTGAACCTGCTGGGCGCCTACTACTGCGCGCGCGCCGTCATTCCCCGCCTGAAGCGGCGCGGCGGCGGCAAGATCATCGCGGTGGGTTCCGGGATCGGCCACCGCGGCCTGCCCGGCTACTCCGCGTACGCGGCCAGCAAGGCGGGCCTGTGGATGCTGGTACGCGTGCTCGCCCAGGAACTGCGCGAGCACGCGATCGCGGTCAACGAGTTGGTGCCGGGCCCCGTCCGCACCCGCCTGTCTGCGGACGTAGAGCCCCCGCGCACCCAGGCGGGAAGCGANGCNTTCGCGGGNGAGTGGCGGAAGCAGCCGGCGGACGTCTGCGAGCTGGCGCTCTTCCTCGCGCGTCTACCCAACCACGGCCCCACCGCCCAGAGCTTCAGCCTGGCCGCCCGCGAGTTGTAGTACCGCCTTCCGTCGTCAGAGGTCGACGAGGGCCCGGCTCCAGGGACGCTGCACCTGCGGGCCCCACGGCCCCGGATTTCCCCAGTGCTTCGGAGTCACACAGGCTTGTCGGACGTTGGGAAAGGGGGGCTTGTTGTTCCTATGCGGGCAGCGACGCAGGCCAGGAAAGCGGCCGGGCCGCGGGAGTCGAATCCCAAGCAGGGGTGGGTACGGGACGAGGTCGGGTATCGCGTGCAGTGCCAACTTCCGTAAGGAGGTTCAGCAGGCAAGTCGCCGTGTGCTCCCAGGTGAAATCCAGGACGCGTTCGCGCCCTCGCTTAGCGAGCGACTGCGCCTCGCCGGGTGTAAAGAGCACCTGCTCCATGGCCTTGGCGAGAGCGGGTGCGCTGTGAGGATCCGCGTAGATCACCGCGTCCCCTCCGACTTCCCGGAAGACGGGAATGTCGGCAGCGACGGTGGGCAGCCCGCTCGCCATGGCCTCCAGGAGCGGGTGGCCAAAGGTCTCGAGGTAGGAGGGAAAAACGAACATCTCGGCACCCGCGTAGTAGCTCTGGATGTCCGCATAGGGGATCTCGCCCAGGATGTGGATGTTCTCGGCGAGGTCTCCGCAGCGCCCTCGAGCTTCGCGCATCTTCTCCGCGTACGCGGGGTCCTGGTCATCTCCGATGATCACCAGGTCGGGACAGTTGGGGTTGCGGGTCGCCAGTTCCCCGTAGGCCTCGATCAGCCGGACGAAGTTCTTGTAGCGATAGATCGAACTCACCGAAAGGATGTAGGGGAGCGTGTGGAGCGGCCGGTGCTCCGCCGTGTGCCAGCTCTCCGTATCGATACCGTGGTGGATCGTGCAGCGCCTGTCCCGGGGAATCCGCAGCGCGTCTCCGATCCACTCCGCCGAGTCCCGGCTCACGAAAAGGACGCGCTGGCAACTCCATGCGGACAAGCGCGAGAGCCAGCGCAGCGCGAGCAAGCGCAGTCGCTGCAAGGTCGCCCAGTCCTGGTCGAGTGCGGTGTAGACGTTGGGATTGCGAAAAGCGGCGATTCGGGGACAGGATGCCCACACCGGAGCGGTCTCGCTCGCAGAGAAGTAGAGATCCGCCCCCCACTCGCGGGCGATGCGCGGGATCTCCAGGTGGGTGAAGCACAGCCGCCGAAACAACCCGGCTTCGGGCTTTCGCAGGTCGATCTCGAGGTTGGGGAGTTCGGGCAGGGATTCGGCGAGGCGCGGGTTCCGGAGCAGGACGCGAAAACGCTGTTCGGGTGCGAGTTTCGCAAGTCGAGGGAGAACGTTCACGAGGTACGTAAAGCCGCCTCCGCCGCGTGCCGCGGTCCCATCGATGAGGACCCGGAGAGACTTGCGCGCGTGGTGCGCACGGTGCCCGCGGTCACGGAGCGCCTTGGCGCGCTGAAGACGAGTGCCGTTCTCGGGGCCGGCGTAGAGTTTGGAGAGTTCTTGGGTTGCGGCCAGATCGCTTCGGAGGGGGGCATTATGGAGAGGCGCGCGCGGCGATCTGTTCGGCTCGCCGGGTGGGCAACGACGGCCAAGAGGTTGGTGGGGCTCCGGTAATCTGGGTCGTGGACGACCGCGAGACTTCGGGGCCCTCCGCCGCCGCCAGATGGCGACGGCGGAGAGTCCCATGCCCAGCAGGGCCGAAGTGCTGGGCTCCGGGACCACGGTGACCTGTGTGCCCAGGCCTGCCGTGGCGCCGAAAAAATCCACCGTGCTGAAATCGAAGTTCAGTACGCCCGGGGCATCCGCGCGTAACTGAATGTTTGCCATGAGGCTCGCGCAGAAGCCGTTGCCCCGGCAGTAGTTGGTGATCCCGCTGGAACCGGGTGGTGCCGTCTGGGAGAAGACTCCCAGCTCGCCGGCCACCACGCTGCCCTGCAGGGGTCCCACGTTCCAGGTGAAGAGCGAATTCCCGAAGACCAGCTGCTCTCCGGTGTCGGCGCTGAAGCCGAGAAGCGTGGTGGAGGCTGGAAGCGGCAACCACACCTCCACCAACGCGCCCGGCTCGAAGGAGGGATTGATGCGGCCCTCCACGATCAGGTGGATGGTGTCACCCACCGAAACCACCGGCTGGTCGGCGCTCACCCAGAGCTGCGCGGCGTGCGCGGAGTTTGCTCCCAACAGGAGCAATAGCGCCCAAAGGAGTTGTAGAGATCTCGCTCGGCCCATCATCGCTCAGCTCCGCCGCCCTGCAGCGGCCAGGCCCAGCAGCCCCAGGCTCATCAATGCCGCCGTGGTGGGCTCGGGGACCACCACCGTGTAGCTACCGATCTGCTGTGGGCCCGAGACGCCGAAGAAGCCCACGCCGATGGCGGCGAGATTGATCGGGTAGTTGCCCGGAACCACGGATGCGGTGAGCGTGAAGAGAGACGAGAGCGACGAGTCGCCGGTGCTGAAGGGCACGCCCGGTGTCATGTTGTTCGTGAGCGGACTCGCCGCGAGGCCACCGATCTGCGAGAAGGCGGTGTACAAGCCCGAAATGGTG
>JABSQX010000083.1 GCA_013215615.1 Myxococcales bacterium
ACCTTATCATTCCGGGGCGGGTTGTTCCGCGGCCGTGCCGTGGCGGGGGGCTTCCAGGGGAAGCGCGTCCGCGCAGCCGGATAGATCGAGGGGGAGTATCGTGTTCATGCGCAACTTCGAGTCGCAGACTCACGCGCTGCTGCGCATCGTAGTGGGTTTTCTGTTCCTGTGGCACGGGATGCAGAAGATCTTCGATATTCCGCTGCCCGCTCCCGAACTGCCCGCCGTCGTGACCTACGTCGCGGGAGGCATCGAACTGGTGGCCGGCGCCCTGGTGATGGTCGGCCTCTTCACCCGCCCGGCCGCCTTCCTGGCCAGTGGACTGATGGCCGCCGCCTATTGGATGGCGCACGGTCTCAACGCACCGCTCCCCATGCAGAACCAGGGTGAACTCGCGGCCCTCTACTGCTTCGTGTTTCTCTACATCTCCGCTCGGGGGGCGGGTCTCTGGAGCCTGGACGCCGCACGCGGCGAGGCCTAGGGGAGCGCCGCGAGGACCGGGGCCGGGACTTGGCGACGCTCTACTTCGAAGATTACTCGGTCGGTTCGCGGAGTCGTTCCGGGCCCTACGTGGTCGAGGAAGCGGAGATCCTCGAGTTCGGCCGGCGCTTCGACCCCCAGCCCTTCCACTGTGATCCGGTGGCGGCCCGGGATTCCGTGTTCGGCGGCCTGGTGGCCAGCGGTTGTCATCTTTTCTGCATCCGCTCGAGGCTGGTGAACGAGCAGCGCGATGTGCCCGCACTGGTTGCGGGGCTGGGGCTCGAGAAGATGGACCTCCCCCACCCCGTTCGCCCGGGCGACGCCCTCAGCCTCACGGTGGAATGCATCGAGTGCCGCGAATCGCAGAGCCGGCCCGGCGCGGGGATCCTGCGCTTGCGGAATACGATCGAGAACCAGGACGGCCTGCCCGTGATGGAGATGGTGGCCGTCCTGATGGTGGAGCGGCAGAGCCCGCCGCCTTCGGCATGAACCGTGAGATGCGATCCGATCTCTTCGTGCCGGGTCGCCTGTGCCTCTTCGGGGAACACTCGGACTGGGCGGGTGGCTACCGTGTCACCCACCCCGACATCCTTCCGGGCTACTGCCTCGTAGCCGGAACCGATCAGGGGCTGAGTGCATCTGCGAGCGCCGTCGACGGGTTTCTTGAAATCAGCGCGGAGGTGGCGGACGGCGCGCGGGTCGGGCCCGAGAAGATTCCGACGGACGCGGCTTCTCTGGAAGCGGTTTCCACGAGCCGCGGTTTCTTCAGTTACGCGGCCGGCACGTTCGCGGAGTTGCGCGCCCGCCACGGGATTGGCGGACTGCAGTTGGCCGTGCGGTCCGACCTCCCGATTCGCAAGGGACTCTCGTCTTCCGCGGCGATCTGCGTGTTGGTGGCGCGCGCCGTGTCTCGCGTCCATGGGCTCGACCTCGACGTGGAGCAGGAAATGGACATCGCGTACGCGGGCGAACGCCGAAGCGGTTCCGAATGCGGGCGCATGGATCAGATCTGCGCGTATGGGCAGAGAGCGGTCGCGATGCACATCGATGGCAGCGCGCTTCGATTCGAGCCGGTTGCCTGCGGCGGCGCCTTCCATCTGCTGATCGTCGATTTGTGCCGGGGAAAGGACACCCGAAAGATCCTCGCCGACTTGAACGCCTGTTTTCCGGCGGCCCAGGGAGCGATGGCTGCCGGCGTGCGAGAAGCGCTGGGCGAACGAAACCGGGAGGTCTTCCAGGTCGCCCACGAGCACCTCGTCGCCGGGGACCCGAGGGCACTCGGCGAGTTGATGACGGCCGCCCAGGAGATCTTCGACGAATTCGTCGCCCCGGCGAGTTCGGAACTCGCCGCGCCACGCCTGCACGAAGTGCTCTCACACCCTGCTTTGCGCGAACTCGCGTGGGGTGGGAAGGGGGTGGGCTCCCAGGGCGACGGCTGCGCGCAGATCGTGGCTCGCGGCGCTAGCGAGCGCGACGCTCTCGCCACGCGGCTCGAGTCCGAACTCGGTGTGCGCTGTCTGGCGCTGACCTTGCGCGAAGCGGCAGCCGGGACCGATCCGGGTCGCTAAGACCCGGGCGAGCTAGCCCTCGTACCAGATCGGAGAGGTCCAGGCCCGCTCCTGGATGGTTCGGGGGACCTCCGGGTCGTCGCAGACCGGCGGGCGTTTGTCTTCCGGTCGCTTCAGGCAGTAGCGCGCGGTGTAGCGACAGCTCGGGTTCTCGATCACGCGCGCGTAGTAGAAGGCCGGGCGCTCGGGATCGAAGTCCGGGTCGCGCCACAACCCGCAGAGGGCGCGCGCTCCCGCACCCCGCGGCGCGCAGGTGGCCGGGTCGACGTCGGCGCCGTTGTCGGCATTCCCCGCTACATCGACGACCTGCTGGTGGAGGGTCGTCCCCTCCGCCCAGCCCTTCACGATCTGTAGGCGCTGCAGGTCGTTGCCGGGGTGCGCGGCGGTCCCGGGGTCGGCGAGGGCGGAGACCACGAAGATCGGTCCCCGGGTCTTTTGCGCCGCCGTGGCCTGCGGCAGGTCGCCGCCCATGGGTACGCCCCGGGCGTCGCCTTGAGCGACGAGATCCGCGCGCTTGCAGAGATCCGCGGGCAGATCCCAGGCGCCGAAGAAGCGCGGCACGATGCGCGGGCCACTGGTTCCGAAGGTTTCCCGGCGCTGCATGGCCTCGAAGAGGCGGGCCCGGGAATTCTCCTCGGCGAAGACCCCCGCCAGCCCACCCGGGTTGAAGCCGAAGTCGTTGAGGGCGCGGCCGGATTCGCCGTCATAGAGGTACTCGTCGACATCGCCGGGTACCCCATCGTGGCCGTCGGTGCTCGCGATGGCCCCTACCTTGAAGGGGTTGACGCCCAGGCGCTGCATCTCGCGCAGGCCGTCGGCCAGCGCGTAGCGCACGAAGTCGCGCCGGGAGAGGCAACCCTTCCCCATCAGTGCACCCTCGCTCGCTCCATCCTCGCAGTCCGGCGGGGGAGGAGAGCCAGGCCGGAAGATGTTGAAGTCGAATTTTTCGAAATCGCAGAGTTCGTCACTTCCCACCACGCCCCACATGCCCGGGCGGCACTCGCTGTCGCCCTTGATCTGCATGATCTCCACCAGCGGCTCCATGCGCTGCCGCAAGCGCGCGGCCTCGGCCTGTCCGGCCACGTCGCCCGCGGAGTCGTACTCGATCTCGAAGAGGCGACCATTGGAGAGGTTGGAGTTGTGGGGGATGGTAAGGGCGTCGCAGCCAGTTCCCGCGTCCACGCACTCCCGTTTCAGGCGCCGCCACAGGCCCCAGGGTGTTTTCTCGTGGGCCCAGGAGATCGGGTAGGGGGGCACCACCGCGCTCTTGAAGATCACGTTGCGGTGGATCTTCGTGAGGTCCGGCGTCATCGAGTACTCGTAGCCCACCAGGGCGCTGAAGCGGCAGTCGGGGGGGCTGTCGTTCCAGCGCTCGGCGGCATCGATGGTGATCCGCCAGGCGCGGTCCGTGGCCCCCTGGCAGTCCGCGTCGTCACCCCCGCAGGTTTCCGGGGCGCGGAGTGCACCCATGCGGCGGTAGGTGGAATCCGTCAAGCCACTCATGCCCGCGCCCATGGGGATCCCGCTTCGAGGCCGCCCCTCCTCGCGGTAGATTTGGCAGCTTTCCGTCGCGTAGTTCGCCGACTCCGGCAGGGTGCACTGGACGACCGCCCCGAAGTACTCGGCGTGATCGGCCACCGCTGCGAAATCCAGCGGGCGCTCGATGCGGATGATGCGGGTTCCCCGCCCGGTCTCGTCCAGGGGCGGCAGGCCCATGGCCTCGCCCCGGGCAAAGCGGTAGGCGCCCTCGGGCGTGATACGCGTGTCGAACGCCCAGGCGTCGTGGGAGAGCGAGGTATGGACGTGGGTGTCGCCAAAAAACGCGCGGCGCTCGGTCGTGTAGTGGGCGCAGCGCGCTTCGTCATCAGCCTCCGAGGTAGCGGGCCACAGCGCAGCCCCCGCCAAGAGGAGGATGGTCAGCGCATTCTCCAAGGGCGCGTCGCGCACGATTCCCCCGAGATCCAACCGTGGACCGCTAGGAGACAGGCCACACTCCCAACGAGGGCCACAGCATACGGGGAAGGAAGGAGAAGCGCCTTCGATGTCGCCTTGGAGCCTCCCACAGCGAGAATACTGGCGACGGCCTGATGTTCGCGCCCGCGCACGTCTAACGCGTCTGGGCCGGGTGGCGCGTGGGCTGGGCGGGCTACCTCCCCGGCCTGTACGGCATCGTCTTCTTCGCTGTATTCGGGCGCGTCGACTTCATCTACTTTCAGTTCTACCCTTCGAGCCTCGCGGGGCGAGCGATCGCTACCTACACTTACCAATCGTCATGCGCCGCGGACTCGCGATTGGCTACGTTGCCGTAGTGGCTATGGCTCTGATTGCCATCGGGGCGCGCCCCGTCGCCTTCCAGAAGGTGGCGGTGATCGAGCGCGGCGTTGGCGATTCTGCCCCCGGCGCCGTCGCGGTCGGCGCGAGCCTGGATGTGGACTCCGTGATCGGCGGCATCCCGTACGCGCTGGAGGAGCGCATGGTCTGGGATGTGGAGCCGCGCTCCAAGTACAGACGCACCATCCTCGAGGGAGCGGGCAACTGCTCCAACCTGGTCTTTGGCCTCGCCTATCACCTGGAGGCGTCCTCCGTCGACTACCAGATCGTGCACATCATGCACCCGGAGACCTTTCTCGACGGGGACGGCCACACCGTGATCCGCACCCACTTCCGCCATGCGGGCATTGAGCAGATCGGGCTGGTGGACGTTCGGGAGGCAGCGCTGCCGCGAAGTGGGGGGCGTTTTCTGGACGTCGCCGACCTGCGAGCCGGGCCGGTGTCGGAGTTTGCCATGGAGAAGGTGGTGGAACGCCCTGACCGGAGTTCGTTCTACTACGCGAGCTACCTTGCCGAGGCCGCCATCGGCGTCATCCCCGCGAGCGAAGTCAGGCGCTACTTCCGCTTCGTGGAGACGCTCTACGTCCCGTTCGGAAGCCGCCGGCTCGAGAAGTACGTCTACGACGGCCTAGCGGTGATGCTGGGCTTCTATCCCACCATATACGTGGAGGATCTGCCGCGCCTCGCCGGGCGTAATCGCGCGGAGTGGGTCTTGTTCACTGGATCTCTCTGGCTGCTGCGCAGCGCGGTGATCGTGCTCCCGCTGCTGGGCTGGGCCGGGCTTCGAAAGCGCCGCCGCGCCCGCTACTCGACGTAGCCGAGCGCACGCAACCACTTCACCTCTTCGACGCGAAGGTCGAGTTCCGGGCCGGCCCGAAGGCGGCTGCAGCGGCAACCTGCTGCTGGGGGCTCAGCGCTGCCCCTTTCCACATGGGGTCCCTGCAATCCGCGAAACTGCGCCTGTCGGCGCCCGTCACCTGGGCCGGTACCTTCACCCCTACGAACCCGACGCACTCCATCATTCGCAACGACGACTGCTGCGGGAGGAAGCTGGCAGGTGCTGCTTCCGTGACCGCAACGAAGACGAGGGGCCGGAATACCGGCCCTGGAAGAACGACGAGATCCCACTCGTGCCTGGAAATCCCCAGTACGGCCGACGCCCGTTTCATTGCGGCGAACCTCCGGAGGGCTCTCGAGGAGGGCGCGTCCGGCCCTCCTCGAGCGCGGTGGGTGCGCTGCTGGGGGTAGGCATCTTCCTGGGCGCGTTCGCGGTCTTACCGGAGCCCGCGGCGGGGGCTTCGGATCAGGGCGACCCCGCCCTCGACTACGTGTTGCAGTGTCAGGGCTGCCATCTCCCGGATGCGAGCGGTGTGGCTTCCGCGGGCGTGCCGCGCCTGGCGGGTGCGGTGGGGCGCTTCCTGGGTGTCGCGGGCGGACGCAGCTACCTCGTTCAGGTGCCCGGGGTCGCGCAGGCGCCGCTCTCCGACGCGGCCCTCGCGCGCCTGCTCAATTGGCTCTTGCTGCGCTTCAGCGCCGAAGAACTCCCGGAACCCTTCGTCCCCTACACGGCTTCGGAAGTCTCCCGACATCGCCGCGGTCCACCCCTGGACGTGGTAGCCACGCGTCGGGCACTGCTCGCGGAGATCCAGGGATCCATCGCGGAAGCCCCGTCGTCGCCGCGGGTGGGGGAAGAAAACGCTGCGGGCCCGGATCGCAGTTCCCGGTGACCCGGGGTCAGCGCATTGCGAATGGGAGAGCCGTGCACGATTGCCCCCACAGTTGCGCGCGGGAGCCCCCAGGACGGCCCATGCTTCCCACGAGGGCCCCAGGATATGGGGATATAAATGAGAAGCGCTTTTGAGGGTGTCTTGGGGCCGTCTAGCGCGGCGCCCTCCTTTAACGAGCCGGCTCGTGGGAACAACCTCAAGGTCAGAATCAAAAAAAGGGCCCCGGAGATTTGCCTCTCCGGGGCCCTTGTAGGTCGTTCTAGATGAGAAGAGGTCCTAGAACCTCCGGCGGATCGCGGCAAGACCGGCGATCAGTGCTAGCGCTCCTGCCATCATCGCCGTCGAACCCACCTCGGGCAGGTTCACGGTCATGGTCATCTTGACGCCGTCGATAGCCTCGGTGACATCAAGGGCCGGAAATCGCCGGGAAACACCACCTGCGACCANGTTGATGGTACGGACGCGAACCACATCACCCGCTACGGTCGAATGGGNGNCTACGTCACTGCCCATAGCCGACATGATCTGGGTTTGGGGGTTACCCATCCCGGTCCCTGTCTCGCTGATCACTACGGTCCCTGTCGTCCAGGGGAAGCCGTAGTTGAAGGTCGTGGAGCCCGGGAAGGGGAATTGGGCCTGCAGTCCCGTGTTCGGCACCCCGGTCGTGAAGAGTTCGCAACTCATCGGCGTTGCCGGGAGAATCAAGACGCCCCCGCCCGTCCTGTTACAGTCCGGGTTGACGCCAATCGGCACCGGGCATCCGATCGCGACCCCCTGACCCAACGCCGGATTTCCAATGCAGAATCCGGCCGCCCCAGTTCGGACGTTCACGTGGAGGTCCGACATGCCGCGTCCTACGTGCTGCGTACCCATTCCCGAAACCGGGATACGTGCCACGGCATTCGCCAGACCCGGGATGACGCCTACGGCCCAAGTCGCGCCCGGTATTCCAACCCCAGGGAGCGTGGAGAGTAGATCCGCCATGGTGCCACCGAAGCCATGCGCGCCACCGGTGTACGTCACATGCCCGAAGACGGATCCGATCGGCTTGGTGAGCGCGAAGTTCTTCCCCACCCGCCCTGCTTGGTTCATCCACGCAGAGGCTCC
>JABSQX010000084.1 GCA_013215615.1 Myxococcales bacterium
CCAGGCAGGCCTCCATTTGCGATGTTCCCTATCCCGGCTGCGACCGCGGACAGCACGACGACGGTCATGGCTTGACCCATCGCCCCTCGATCGGCCTCTACCTCCTCGTACAGCTCGGCGTCCAACTTTGCGGCGCGGATCATACGGTCCTGGATACGGGTCACGGTTTCTTTCCTCCGCAGGTTTGGTTTTTCAGGCATTCGGTCAACCGGGAACCGAGCGAGGATCTCCGGCGTAGAACTGCTTCGCCCAGCTCCGGAAGTGGCGGATGGGGCCATCGCCATCGCAGAGCACGGGACGTTCGGCGAAGACCTTGTTTTCCCAGATCGGGATGTCCTGCTCCATCTGGCGGATCGCCTCGCCGATGAAGGCCTTCCCCGCCCCCTCGTCCGGGCGCAGGCCCTTCGCCCGGCACACCGAGAACGAGAAGCGCGCGTCTATCGTCGCCTCGTCCACCGGCGTGTTGGTTCCCAGCACGAGGAGTTCGAAGTCCCCGGTGGAGCGCACGATCCCCACGCCGAGGCCGTGCCAGGTCACCTCGAGGCGCGACGTCGAGACCTCCCCGCCGCCCCGAGGCACCCGGGAGAGCGTCACCGAGCGATAGCGGGGACCGTCGAAGGTGATCTCCGGCGCCGGAGCCTCGCCAAAACCGTGAACCGCGCCGAAGTGCGCCGGGTCGGACGTGTTCTCGGCGATCTCCTGGTTGCGTGTGCGGATCTGCCACTGGTGGTGGAGGAGTGCGCTCCAGGCCGCATCGCCGAGTTCCGGCACTTCCGGAACTTCCCAGCCGGGCGCCTCGCCTTCCGGGTGGTGCCACGCCCAGACGATCCCGTTCCGCACCTCGGTGGGATAGGTGCGGAGNCGGGCCCTCGGCGGGATCTTCTCCGCGTAGGGAACCTCGACGCACTCGCCGCCCATCCCGAAGCGCCAGCCGTGGAAGGGACAGCGGACGGTCTCCCCCGCGACGCGTCCCCCGCGCCCGAGATGCGCGCCGAGGTGCGGACAGTAGGCGCCGAAGAGCTGGATGGCCCCCGACTCCGTGGCGACGAGCACCAGCTCCTCGCCGAAGTAGCGAACGGGCTTCACCTCGCCCGGCGAGAGTTCCTCCGTGAACCCGACGCGGAACCATCCGCTCGGAATCGGGAAGGGGTATTCGCCGCGCTTCGCCGCCATGGGGTCGCCTCTGATGATAGGGAAAGGCGAGATTCTCGGGGATCATCGCGTTATCTTTCGCATTGGAACCGCAGGTAGCGACTGGCGACTCCCTGGAGAAGCTCGATGTCCGTAGATCTGAGAACCCGCGTCGACACCGAGCAGGTCCCGGTAGAAGCAGGCCCTTTCTTCCGGGAGACGCTGCCGGCGCTGCTGGATGCGCACCGGGCGCTCATCGCGCCGGGCGCGAGCGAGCTGCCCCTCGCGGACTTCTGCATCGAGACCGACGGCGAGCAGTGGACACTGGCCTGCCACGAGGACCGCGTGTCGGTGAAGGCCGGCCACCACGGCGGGCCCCGGGTGCGCCTGACCGCCGAGCAGCTGGGCGACATCGTGAACGACCAGAGCACGCCGGTTGCCCTCATGAGCAACAAGCTGCTGGACATGCCGGAAGGTGGCCTTCCGGACTTCCTCAACTGGTGGCTGGTCCTGCGTGCGACCCTCGATGGACGCCGCATTCACGCACGGGGCGACGTGACCTTCACACATGAAACCCGGCGCAGTTTCACACCGGACGACTCCGATGAGGAGATGCGCGGATTTCTCGAGGAGGCCGGCTACCTGCACATCCGGGGCCTCTTCAGCCAGGAGGAGATGGAGGCGGTGGAGGCCGACTTTCCGAAGGCGGCACCCCACTTCGAGAAGGGCGACCCCAGAGCCTGGTTCGCCACCACCAAGGATGGCGCGGAGCAGTTGGTCCGCATGGAGGGCTTCGACCGCTACTCCGAAGTCA
Source organism: Myxococcales bacterium (assembly GCA_013215615.1). Taxonomy (GTDB): domain Bacteria; phylum Myxococcota_A; class UBA9160; order UBA9160; family SMWR01; genus JABSQX01. Next base: position 1,946 of record JABSQX010000084.1, read on the forward strand.
CCGTGGACCTGATCGACGACGACCGGTTCCAGCGTATCGGACGCATCCCGGGGATCGGCCACGTGCAGGTCCGGAAGCTGGGCGCCCGGGTCGGCGCACTGACCAAGCCCATCGGTATCGTGAAGGGCATCTCCGACGTTCCCTGGCACAAGGACTGCAGCCTCGGCCGTCACTCCTATGAATGCTGCACGCTGACTGTCGGCATCTCCGTGACCGGCGCGGACGCCCATTCGGGTCAGCTGCGTGTCGTCCCCGGCACCCACCGGGCCCTGGTATGGCCGGCCCCGTGCGTCCAGCCAGGACTGGACCTCGAGCCCGTGGACCTGCCAACCGGCGTCGGCGATGTCACCGTGCACCTGAGCTGCACCCAGCACATGAGCCAGCCTCCGGTGAGCCGGACACGCAAGGTGCTCTACACCGGGTTCGGCCAGCGGCCCGCGGACCCCGAGGCGGCCGAGACCAACCGCCAGCGACTCCAGGCCGTGCGCAGCAAGACCCACACGAGCGTCTCCCAAGAGCCCGGCTACCTCGGCGATTGATCCCGGCGCGGGCGCCCATGATCTAGACTCCTGTACCCATGTCCCTGGAGCCCCCATGAGAACAACCGCGATCGACGGCCTCCACATCATCGACGTGGACGCCCACATCACCGAGCCCCACGACCTGTGGACCTCCCGCGCGCCGGCGGCCTACCGCGACCGCGTGCCCCGGGTGGAGGAGTCGAACGGCAAGCGGGCGTGGGTGATCGAGGGCAACGTCGAGCTCTCCATGGCCAACCCCGCCAGCGTCATTCGCAAGGACGGCGAGAAATCGAAGGGGATCGAGTTCTTCGGCTGGCAGATCGAGGACGTCCACACGGCGTCCTGGGACATGCGCGCGCGCGTCGAGGTGCTCGACCGCTTCGGCATCTACGCCCAGGTTCTCTACCCCAACGTCGCGGGCTTCGGGAACCAGAACTTCCTCAAGGTCGAGGACCCGGAACTTCGGCTCTTGTGCGCGCGGATCTACAACGACGCCATGGCGGAGATCCAGGCCGAGTCGGGCGAGCGCCTGCTGCCCATGGCCCTCATGCCCTGGTGGAACATCGAACACAGCATCGCCGAGGTGGAGCGCGCGTCGGAGCTCGGCCTGCGGGGCATCGTGATGTGCAGCGACCCGGACAGCATCGGCCTGCCGGACCTCGCGGACGAGGCCTGGCTGCCGTTCTGGAAGGCCTGCAGCGATGCTCGGCTGCCCGTGAACTTCCACATCGGCGCCAGCGAGACCGCCTTCAACATGTTCGGCCGCGCTTCCTGGCCCAGCATGGGCATGCGGCGGCGGCTCGCCCTAGGCTCGGCGAGCCTCTTCTTGGAGAACTCGCGCGTCCTCGCGAACATGCTCTACAGCGGCATCCTGGAGCGCTTCCCGGAACTGCGCATCGTCTCCGTGGAGAGCGGCATCGGCTGGATTCCGTTCGTGCTCGAGGCCCTCGACTACGAGTGGGAAGAGACGAGATCGCAGGACGAGTACGCGCTCCCCATGGCCCCGTCGGAGTACTTCCGGCGCCAGATCTACGGCTGCTTCTGGTTCGAGAAGACGGCGCCGAAGTCCCTCGTCGAGGCCATCGGCGAGGACAACCTGCTGTTCGAGACGGACTTCCCCCACCCCACCTGTCTCTACCCCGGCGTGCAGGAGTACATTGCCGAGGTCACCGCCGACTGGAGCCCGACGACGCGTCGCAAGATCCTCCAGGACAACGCGGCCGCCCTGTATCGCGTCTCGCTCCCGAGCTGAGAGCACGTTGCGCTCGGAGAGGGGCCGGTCGATCGCATCGGCAGCAGGCCGGGCCCGAGCTCCTCGCCCGGTTCCCGGCGGCCCTCAGGCGTCCGGGACGAGTTCGCGATACACCGCCAGCATCTCGTCGGCGGTCTTCTCCCAGGAGAATTGGCGCGCACGCTCGAGGCCGCGTTTCCGAAGGCGCTCCCGCACTTCCCCGTCCCGTGTGATCCGCCGGATGGCCGCCGCGATGGATGCGGGATCGTCGGGGTCGGCGCGCAGTGCCGCGTCCCCGGTGATCTCGGGCAGCGCCCCGCGGTCCGCCACCACGGCGGGGGTTCCACAGGCCATCGCCTCCAACGCCGGCAGCCCGAAGCCCTCGTCGTGGCTGACGAAGGTGAGCAGCGTGGCGCCCGAGTAGAGAGCGGGAAGCTCCTCGGCGGGCAGGTAGCCGGGGCGCAGCACGCGGAGGCCGGGCAACTGCCGGGTCTGCGCGTGGATCTCCGGTGCCCCGAAGGAGTCGCGGCCGACCCACACCCAGGGTAGATCGCTTCCCGATGCCACCAGGGCGCGGCCCTGGTTGGGCAGGTTCTTGCGCAGCGAGACCTCGCCCACGTAGAGCGCATAACTCTCCGGCAGGCCGTGCCGGGCACGCAGCTGCGCCACCCTCGCGGGCTCCGCGGGACGGAAGCCGGGGTCGATCCCGAGGTGGACCACGCGCCCGCGCGCTTCCGCGTCCGGGAAGTGTGCGAGAAAACGCTGCCGCGTGGCGCGGGAATCGAAGACGATGCGCTGGGCGCGCCGGGCGATCTCCTCGTAGCGCTGGCGCTTGCGGGCCCGGAAGCGGGGGGTCGCCCAGCGCTGGCTGTCGAGGCTGAAGACGTCGTGGACCGTAACCACCAGCGCGGCGCGGCAGCGTTCCGGCAGTCGCGCGTCGGTGCCGTGGAAGACGTGGGGGCGGCCCGCCGGCCCCCAGAACGCCTGGAACCAGCGATTGCGGGCCCGGGGATGTCGAACCCGCAAGGCCCGCGTCCGCCAGCGCGACAGACGCGTGCAGAGGGAGAGTTCGTCCGTGGCGTCCAGCGCATCCGCGAGGGCGAGAGCGAGATGCCGCGCGTACCAGCCGATGCCGGTGGCCTGGGGTCGAGCGGCGGGCGTCACGTCCAGGGCGATGCGCACGCGGCGAGCCTCCCGAATTCGCGCTTCGCGCGCTAGCGCCCAGGAGCCTCGCCCGCAGCCTGCAGGAAGGCCTCGACGGCGGCGATCACGTGGTCCTGCATGTCGCGGCTGAGCTCGGGGTAGATGGGGAGCGCCAACGTCTGCTCCGCGGCCGCCTCGCTGTGCGGAAAGTCGCCCTTCGAGTAGCCGAGATCCGCGAAGCACTCCTGAAGGTGGAAGGGCACGCGGTAGTAGACCTCGCTGCCGATCCCGCGCTCCGCGAGGTAGTCGCGCAGCTCGTTCCGGCGCTCGGGAACGCGGATCACATACTGGTTGTAGACGTGGCACTCGCGCTTCCACGCGATGGCGGGCGTCGTGGCGCCCGACGCAGGGAGCCCTTCGTCGTAGTAGGCCGCGTTGGCCCGGCGCCGGGCGTGCCAGCTCTCGAGATGCGGGAGCTTCACGAGCAGTGCCGCCGCCTGGATGGCATCGAGACGGAAGTTGCCCCCCACCAGGGAGTGAAAGTACTTGGGTCTCGCCCCGTGGTTGCGCAAACTCGCAAGCTTCTGGTGGAGCGCGCTGTCGTCCGTCACCACCATGCCCCCGTCTCCGATGCCGCCCAGGTTCTTGCTGGGGAAGAAGGAGAAGCAGCCAGTGGTCCCCATGCTGCCGGCCCGTCGCTCGCCACCGCGCGAGGGGTAGCGGGCGCCGATGGCCTGGGCAGCGTCCTCCACCACGGGGATCCCGTAGCGATCCGCCTCCTCGAGGATCGGATCCATGTCCGCGCACTGGCCGTAGAGGTGGATCGGAACGATCGCCTTGACGCGCGAGCGCTCCTCCGGGTGGGCATCCAGCCAGGCCGCCAGCGCCTGGGGATCGAGGTTGTAGGTGCGCGGATCGATGTCCACGAAGACGGGCCCGGCTCCCAGCCGCACCACCGCCCCCGCCGTGGCGAAGAAGGAGTAGGGCGTGGTGAGAACCAGGTCGCCGGCGCCCACGCCCAGGGCCATGAGCGAGACCAGCAGCGCATCGGTGCCCGAGGACACGCCCAGCGCGTGGCGGCTGCCCACGTAGGCGGCCACCTGCTCCTCCAGCGCCTCGACCTTGGGCCCGCCGATGTAGCGGGTCCCGCGAAGCACCTCGAGCACCGCGGCGTCGAGCTCCGAGGCGATGCTGGAGTGGTGCGCACCCAGATCGAGGAGGGGAACCTTCATGCGACGAAGCAAACTCCAGCCTATTGTCCACGCTCTGGAAAGCGCGGGCCAAGAGCCTCACACAGCCGCGCTCGGGCCGCCAATCGCCATCGGCGGGGCACTTCAAACGGCAGGAATACGCCGCGAAGTCGACCCGAAGGCGCGATCCCTCCCATCGGGTGACCCCGGCCACCGCATCGATTCTCAAGTCGTTTCCTCGACCGGCCGACGAGCCGTCCAGTGCGGTTCGCTACCGGGCGAACCTCGGAATGCGTTTCGGGCGCGGTGCAGACACGGCTCTTTCCTCGCCATTCAGACCCCTCGGAGAACGCCGCCGTGGCCAGCCGACTCTACCTCGCCGTGCTCGTCGGATGCTTCGCGCTATCCGCCGGGCTGGACGCATCGGCTCAGGATTGTCTCAACGCCAGGTTTTCCATAGAGGCTCGACTTCCCTTCCTCGCAGCGGATGCGCCGCCAATCACCCTCAGCATCGAAGCGGGCCGGGTTGCGCTCGAACCGTTCTGTCCGCCCACCCCAGCAAAGATGCGGATGACGCGCCGCGGACTCGCAGCGAAAGCGCGCTGGAGAAACTGCGGGGGCATTGCGAGGGGCATTCACCTGAGACTCCGGTCCTCCGCGGGTTGCAGCGAGGTGCGGGGCCTCATCCAGGTGATCAAGCCACCTACAAAGCTGCGCTTCACCGGTACCCGGATCGATGCATGCGACTTCGCCATCCTCTGCGCGGAGGGAACGCTGCCCGAGGACACCGATGGCGATGGGTGTGATGATGCCTGCGAGCCCGCGATCGGCGCCTGCCAGTACGACTCCGATTGCTCGGACGATCAGCTCTATTGCAGCAGGGAAGGCGGAAATTGCGAAGGGCCGGGGATCTGCCGGCCACGGGCCGAGTTCTGCACCCAGCGATGGGATCCGGCCTGCGGCTGTGACGGACAGCTCTACGCCAATGCCTGCCACGCATCGTTCGCCGGTGTCGACCTCGCGCACGAACACGCCTGCTTTCCAACCCGCTGATATCGTCGGGCGTCGAGACGCACCGCCCGCTTCTGCGCCGCCACGGCTCCTTGCTTGCGTGCACTCACATCCCGGCGTGTAGAATAGGCCGCACGAGGGCAGAGCATGGATTCCACCCCGAGCGAACGCTACGCGGTGCCCGAGTGGCACCACGAGAAGATCCAGGCCGAGCGCGACTGCCAGGAGCCGAAGGACCGCATGCTGCGGGTCGTCCGCTCGATGCCGGAGCAGGAGGCGCCGGACTTCTCGTCGATCGACTGGGACGCCGAACTCGCACTCTTCGGCGGGATCGAGTTCCCCGCCTATTACCGTCAGCCCTTCCACAGCATTCCGGGTGGATACCTATCCCGGACTGCAGCGGCCGGTGACCGATGCGCGATGGAAGCGATCTATCAGGATGCCCACCCGCGCAGGTCGCTNGGCTTGCGCGACGAGATCGGCTCGCTCGTGCCTGCGGACGCCCGGACGGTGGTCGATCTCGGTTGCGGCACCGGCGACGCCGCCGCAGCAATCGCCCGGCGCCTGCCCGAAGCACAGGTCACGGCACTCGACGCCTCGCCGTTCATGCTCATTGCGGCGCGGCACCAGAACGCCGGCATCGCAAACCTGCGTTTCGAGCAGGGCTTCGCGGAGGCAACGCGCTTCGAGGACGCGAGCGTCGACGCGGTGACGATCACGCTCGTCCTCCACGAGTGCCCCGATGAGATCAAATGCGAGATCCTGGCGGAGGGGCTTCGCATCCTACGGCCGAGCGGAACGCTGGTGCTGAGCGATACGGGGCAGGAGGATCTCCACGGCTACCGCGGCTTCTACGAGCCTTACAAGGAACAGTGGCTCGTCTTCGACCCGCCGGCCTTCCTGCGCGACGCGGGCTTCGCGGAGAGCGTCGCCAAGGACGTTGCGCCACCGCTCTGGAGCTTCGTGGCACGCAGGCCGGCCTAGGGTGCTCGCGCGAATCGGTCTGCCCAACGCCTTTTCGGTGCTCGCGGCCGGGCTCATCGCTGTCTTCGTGCTCGGGGCGGCGTGGTCGATCGAGACGACGGGCGCTGTACTGATCGGCACAAAAGACCAGGTCGTCCGCTTCTTCGACTGGGTCTTCGTGCTCTCGGCCAATGCGTGCTTGCTCCTCGTCGTCGTGCTGGGCCTGTACCCGAAGGCCAACGTCAGGCTGGGCGACCCGGCGGCCCGCCCCGAGTTCGGAAACGTCGCGTGGTTCGCGATGATGTTCTCTGCCGGACTGGCGTCGGGCCTGCTCTACTGGGCCACCGCCGAACCCATCCTTCATCACCAGGGAAATCCACTGCTCGACGGCGCCGGCATCACCGCCGGATCCGAGGCGGCGGCAACGATCGCGCTCCGGATCACCGTGATGCACTGGGGCCTCCACGGCTGGGCCTTCTACGTCGTGGCCGCCCTCGGCATCGGGGTCTACAGCTACAAGCACGGCCGTCCTCTCAC
>JABSQX010000085.1 GCA_013215615.1 Myxococcales bacterium
GAACTCGCGCCGGAAGCCGTGGAGATCGTGCGCGAACTCGCGATCAGCCGGGACGCGGTGGGCCTGGGGCCGGGGCTGGGTCGGGGCGCGGCCACCCAGGCCTGCGTTCGCGAACTGGTTCCGCGCCTGGAACTCCCATTGGCCCTCGATGCCGATGGACTCGTCGCCTACGCGAAACAGCCGGCGGCACTGCGCGAGCGCAGCGGAGAAACACTGCTCACCCCGCACCCCGGCGAGGCCGGTGTACTGCTCGGTGCCACGGCCGCCCAGGTCAACGCGGATCGCGTCGAGGCCGCGCGTACGCTGGCGGCGCGCAGCGGTGCCGTGGTGCTCCTGAAGGGCGCAGGCAGCGTCATCGCCAGCCCGCGGGGAGCCGTGGCGATCAATCCCAGCGGCGGCCCGTTGCTCGCCAGCGGCGGCACGGGAGACGTACTGCTCGGGATGGTGACCGGCCTGCTCGCCCAGGGGCTGCCGGCCTTCGAGGCGGCCCGCCTGGGCGCCTACGCGCACGGCGCGGCGGCGGACCGCCTGGCCCTCCGCCTGGGGTCGACGGGGGCGCTGGCGGGAGAGGTGGCCGCGGAGATTCCCGCGACGCTTGCGTGGCTGCGGTCGGCGGCACGCGAACACGACGAGAGCAGGGCGGATCCGGGGCTTGTGGTTCCTTTCCCGGAGTCCTGAGGACACGCGCTCCCAGGCCGCGCGACTGGGCGAGGCTTGCGGCGCCGATGGGGCCTGTGTGGCCCTGGTGGGCGCCCTCGGGGCCGGCAAGACCGCCTTCGTACAAGGCCTCGCCTCCGGGCTCGGGTTGGACGCACGGGCGGTGGCGAGTCCGACCTTCGTGATTGCCAGCGAGTACCCCTTGCCCGGCGGCCGCCGCTTGGCCCACGTGGATCTCTACCGGGTGCGAGGCGAGGACGAACTGGAACTGGCGGGTTTCTCGGATCTCGAAGTGCGTGGAACCATCCTGGCGGTGGAATGGGCGGACCGCCTGCCAGCCGCTCTCCCCGCGGACCGCCTGGAGGTGCGCTTGGAGCGCCAGGGTACATCGATCCGCCGGCTGGAGGCCCGCTCGATGGGGGCCGGATCGGAGGCGCTGCTGGCTCGCTGGCGCGCCGAACTCCTCGAGGTGGGCGTCGCCCTCGAGTGTCGCTGACGGCGCCACCACTCGCGCGGTTCTCTCCAGGCGGCGACCTCGCTACATTGCCAGCGTGTCGCTCATCGTGCAGAAGTTCGGCGGGACCAGCGTTGCGGATCCCGAGCGGATCCAGAACGTGGCTGCCCGCGTGGTGGAGACCGCCAAGGCAGGCCACCGCGTGGCCGTGGTCGTCTCGGCGATGTCGGGAGAGACAGATCGCCTCGACACGCTCGCCGAGCAGTTCGGTGGGCGCGAGGAGAACCCGCGGGAGTACGACGTGCTGGTCTCCACCGGAGAGCAGGTCACCATCGCGCTACTCAGCATGTCGATCCGGCAACTCGGGCAGCCGGCGCGCTCTTTCACGGCCGCCCAGATGGGCCTGCGCACCGATGCCGCCCACAGCCGGGCGCGCATCGAGCGGATCGACCGCGAGGTGTTGATGGCGACCCTCGAAGAGGGTGCCGTTGCGGTGCTGGCGGGCTTCCAGGGCGTGGATGCCGAGGGAAACATCACCACGCTGGGACGCGGCGGCTCCGACACCTCGGCGGTGGCGGTTGCGGCGGCCATCGAGGCAGACGTCTGCGAGATCTACACGGACGTGGACGGTGTCTTCACCGCCGATCCCCGGGTAGTGCCGGCGGCGCGAAAGCTCGAGCGAATCAGCTACGACGAGATGATCGAGATGGCGAGCCTGGGCGCGAAGGTGCTCCAGATCCGATCGGTTCGCTTCGCGATGCGTTATGACGTGCCCATCCATGTTCGCTCGTCCTTCCACAAGGGCGAGGGCACCTGGGTGGTTCCCGAGGAGGAAGCGATGGAAGGCCTGGTGGTCTCGGGGGTCAGTTTCAACAAGAAGGAGGCCAAGATCCGGGTCCGTGGGGTGCGGGACGTGCCCGGCGTCGCGGCACGGATCTTCACGCCGCTCTCCGATGTGGGGATCGTGGTGGATGTCATCATCCAGAACCTGTCCCAGGACGGTGCTACGGATCTCACCTTCACGGTGCCGCGCTCCGACTACGCGCGCGCCCTTCAGATCTCCCAGCAGAGTGGAGAGTCCGTGGGTGCAGAGGCAGTGGACGGCGATGACGAGATCGCCAAGGTTTCGATCGTGGGCCTGGGGATGAAGGACCACGCGGGCGTGGCCTCCCGGATGTTCAGTGTCCTCGCGGATGAGGGCATCAACATCCAGCTCATCACCACCAGCGAGATCAAGGTCTCTGTGGTGATCGAGGAGAAATACGCGGAATTGGCGGTGCGCGCGCTCCACGCGGCCTTTGTCGAGACCGGAGCCGCCGAGCCCCAGGCGGAGTGAACTTGCGGGGCAGCCGCGACCTTCGCTAAACGGAAAGCCCCGGTCCCGCGGGAGGAGAGGCCTTGGTGAACCGCGGGCGCGCAGCGCTGTGGCTCGCGGGGCTCCTCTTTCTCTTCGCGCTGCCGCGTGGATCCCCCGTCCCGCTTGCCTGCCCACAGCCCGAGGAGTTCGCGAGCGAGGCTGGCGTGACCCGCCACGTGGTCTGCCATGGAGGAGGCCGGGGGCCCTTGCGCGGGGCGGCGCGTTTGCTCTACGGCCAGCGACTGGATCTCAACCGGACGTCCGCGCGCAGCCTCACGGCGCTGCCCGGGATCGGACCGGGCCTTGCCGGGGCGATCGTGGCTGCACGCCCCTTCGCCTCGGTCGAAGCACTTCGCGGCGTTCGGGGCATCGGCCCGCGGCGTTTCTCACGCGTCGCAGACCTGCTTTACGTGGAGAGGCTGCCCGGCTCGCGAACCGGTAGCCTCCCGGGTCGCTACGCGGGAGACTCGGAGGGTCGCCGATGAGCAGCTTGGGCGAGCATCTGAAGCGCGTGCGTACCTTTCTCCGCGACGAGTTGTGGCGCTTCGATCCGCTGCGGCCGGCAGAGCGGAGGCTGGTACGCAGCCTGCAGTTTGCGATGATGGTGGGAGAGGGCTTCGTTCGCGACCAGTTGCTGCTGCGCGCGAGTGCGCTCACCTACTTCAGTGTGCTCGCCATCGTGCCCTTGCTGGCCATTGCGAGCGCGGTGGTGACGGCGTTGGGCGTCACCGAAAACGTGGTGGGGCCGATCATCGATCAGTTTGCGGTGGTGGTCCCCGAGGCCGCCGAGCAGTTGCGCGGGGTCCTCGCAAGCACCGACCTGGGGGCGCTTGGCGCGGTGGGAGCCCTCGCCCTGCTCCTCACCACGGTGCTGGGAATCAGCAACGTGGAGCGTGCCCTCAACCACATCTGGGGCGTGCGCCATGAGCGCCCGCTTTCGCGGCGTGTACCCGACTACCTGGCGGTGCTGATCGTGGGGCCGGTGCTGATGGGTGTGGGACTCTCGCTGGCTACCACCGTGAAGAGTCAGTGGGTGGTCCAGAAACTGCTCGAGGAGCCGATCTTCCGGAGCGCCTTCGAACTCGGCCTGCGAGAGTTGCCGACGGTCTTGCTCGCGGGTGGCTTCTGCTTCCTCTACTGGTTCATGCCCAATACCCGCGTGCGTTTCCTTGCAGCGCTGCTCGGGGGTGTCTTCTCGGCGCTCGCCGTAAACGCGGTGCTGGCTGGCTACGTGGGGCTGAGCGTGGGGGTGGCGCGTGCGCAAGCCCTCTACGGGGTCTTCGCACAGCTGCCTCTCTTCTTCGTGTGGATCTACTTCTTCTGGGCGATCGCACTGCTGGGCGCAGAGATCTCCTTCGCGGTGCAAAACCTCTCCCTCTACCGGCGCGAAGTGAGAGACGCGCAGCGCAGCCCCGCGGACCGCGAAGCACTGGGCCTCCGCGTGGCGGTGGAGGTCGCCGGCCAGTTCCGGAGAGGGGACGCTCCGCTAGACACTCAGGCGCTCTCGGAAGCCCTGGATGCCCCCGTCCGCGGCGTCCGGGACGTGTCGGCGAGGTTGGTGGACGCAGGTGTGCTGGCCCGCCAGGCGCTGGGTGACGGCGGAGAAGCCCTGGGCATGGCGAGATCGCCGGCGAGCGTGCAGGTGTTGGACGTGCTCGATGCAATGCGCGGCCGGCGGGACGTGGCAGAAGGAGGCCCCGAGACCGATCCCGTGGAGACGACGCTAGCGTCGCTCGACGCCGCACAGCGCGCAGCAGGGGGGGCGCGCAGCCTCGAGGATCTGGTTACCGATTCGTCTCCTCTGGCCGGCGTTGACCACGTCGGTACTAGGGATTAGGGTCGATCGAGACGAACCGGCATGCGTATCTACCTCGACCACAACGCCACGACACCGCTTCGCGACGAGGTGGTGGAAACCATGACGCGCGTGTTGCGCGAGGACTACGGGAATCCCTCCAGCGTGCACGCGGAAGGCGCGCGCGCCCGCGAGCTGGTGGAGCGCGCGCGCGAACAGGTGGCCTCCCTGCTGCGCGCGGCCCCGCGCGAGGTGGTCTTCACGGCCAGCGCTACGGAGGCAAACAACACCCGCTTGCGCGCGTTGCGGCCCGGCCAGCACGTGGTGACCACCCACATCGAGCACCCATCCGTGGAGGCGCCGCTCTGCGAACTCGAGAGCGCGGGTGTGGAGGTGACACGCGTGCAGGTAGATTCGGAGGGATATGTCGCCGCCGATGCGGTGGCGGATGCTTGTCGCGACGACACCGCTTTAGTCGCGGTGATCTGGGCGAACAACGAGACCGGGGTCATCCAGCCCGTGGAGACGATTGCCAGCGAGGCGGCGGCCCGGGGCATTCCCCTGCACCTGGATGCCACCCAGGCGGTGGGCAAGATTCCCGTGGATCTGTCGCGGGTCCCGGCCTCCTCGCTGGCGCTGTCCGCCCACAAATTCGGCGGCCCCAAGGGCAGCGGCTGCCTATTGTTGCGGGACACAGCGGGCGTCGAACCCCTGGTGGCGGGCGGTCCGCAGGAGTCCGGCCGCAGGGGCGGCACGGAGAACGTGGCTGGAATCGCGGGGCTGGGCATGGCCTGCGAGCTCGCCGAACGCGAGTTGCCCGACCGCATGGCGGACTATGCGAAGTTGCGCGATGCGCTCTGGGAGGGCATTCGCGAGTCGATTCCGGACGTGCGAAGCAACGGTCCCCCGGAGAGCCGGTTGCCCAACACGCTTCACGTGGAGTTCCGGCAGACGGCGGGAGAGGTGCTCGTGCAGGCGCTCGATCTCGAGGGCATTTCGGTTTCTGCAGGCGCGGCCTGCGCGTCGGGTTCGATCGAGCCCTCGCGCGTGCTGGTTGCAATGGGGCGAAGCCCGGAAGAGGCCCGGGGCTGCCTTCGCTTCTCGGTGGGCCACGGGGTTTCCGCGGGCCAGATCGAGCAGGTGCTGGCGCAACTCCCCGACCTGGTGGCCCGTGTGCGCGCCGCGGAGGGCGCGTGAGCCCCGCGCAGCGGGAAATCCGCCAGTCGCGGAACCGCGTGGTGGTCGCCATGTCGGGAGGCGTGGATTCTTCCGTCGCGGCCGCTCTCGTGACCGAGCGGGGCGACGAGGCCATCGGGGTCACCTTGCACCTGGCGGGCTCGGATTCGCGCTGCTGTTCGCTGGCGGACGCCGACGACGCCCGCCGCGTTGCGGAGCGCCTGGGCGTACGCTTCTTCGTCGCCAACTACAAGGAGCGCTTCCGCAAGGAGGTCATGGAGGCCTTCGCGGATGCCTACCTGAGCGGGCGCACGCCGATCCCCTGTGTGACCTGCAACCGCTCCTTCAAGTTCGAATACTTGCTCGAACGCGCACGCGTCTTCGGCGCCGCGCGCGTGGCCTCCGGTCACTATGCGCGTGTGGATCGAGATCCGCGGACGGGGCTCTTCCGGCTGCTCAGCGCGGTGGATACCGATAAGGACCAGAGCTATTTCCTCTTCCAACTTGGGCAAGAACAGCTCGCGTCGCTGGAGTTCCCGCTGGGCGGGCTGCGCAAGAGCGAGGTGCGCGCGATCGCGCGCCGCTACGGGCTCGCGACCGCCGAGAAGCCCGAAAGTCAGGAGATCTGCTTCGTGCCTGATGGCAACTACGCGGAGGTCGTGGAACAGATCCGACCCGAGGCCCTGCCTGGCGCTGGCGAGATCGTGGACGGGGCGGGCCGGGTGCTGGGTTCCCATGCCGGTATCCACCGCTTCACGGTGGGGCAGCGGCGCGGATTGGGCGTTTCAGGCGCCGCGGGTCCCCTGTACGTGACCCAACTGGACGCCGCGCGCAACCGCGTCGTGGTAGGGNCNCGCGAGNANCTCGAGGCCTCGCGGGCNCGNGTCGTCGAGGTGAACTGGGTGGCGGGCCGCGCCCCTGCCGCCGGAACGCGTGCGCGCGTGCGCGTGCGGCATCGCCACCCCGGCGCGGAGGCCCGCCTCGAGCCGGTAGGGGAGGGCGAGACCCTGCTTCACTTCGATGCGCCGGTTAGCGCCGTAGCCCCGGGGCAGGCCGCGGTCTTCTACCAGGGGGATGTGGTGCTGGGCGGGGGCTACCTGGCGGTGCCCGGGAATTGACGGCAGGGCCGGACCTCGCCCGCCTGGAAGGGCTGCTGGGCCATCGCTTCCGCGATCCAGAGCTGTCCATCACCGCGCTCTCTCATCCCTCCTACAGTTACGAGATCGACGGCAGCCGCGGAAACGAGCGGCTCGAATTCCTGGGTGACGCGGTGTTGGGAATGTGGGTCGCAGAGCTGCTCTACGAAGCACATCCGGAGTGGGAGGAGGGATTGCTCAGCCGTGCCCGAGCCGCGCTGGTGAGCGGGCGCGCACTCGCCCAGCGCGCGCGCGATCTCGATCTGGGTGACTTCCTGCTGCTGGGACGCACGGAGGTGGCTTCGGGAGGACACGACAAGGAATCGATCCTCGCCAATGCCTTCGAGGCGCTTGCGGGCGCGGTCTACGTCGACGCAGGTGCAGAGGCGGCGCGGGAGTTCGTGGAACGCCTGTTCGGCGACGACATCCGCAACTCCCAGGCCCTGCAGGACGCGAAGACCGCCTTCCAGGAGTGGTCGCACGCGGAGCACCGCATCACTCCCGAATACGCGTTGCTTGCGGACAATGGCATCGAAAACCACGCGGACCGCTTTCGCGTGGAGGTCCGGGTCGGTGAAGAGGCCTACGGGAGCGGAGTTGGACGCACGCAGCGCGCCGCGGAACTCGCCGCCGCCGAGGATGGTCTCGCGCGGATCCGCGCCACGTGAGTCCCCAAGCCCACCGCGCCGGTTTTGCGGCCATCCTGGGCCCCCCCAACTCCGGCAAGTCCACGCTCCTCAACCGGCTGCTGGGCGAGAAGCTCGCGATCGTCTCCCGCAAACCGCAAACGACGCGCAGCCGCATCCTGGGCATCCTGAGCCGTGACGACGCGCAGCTTCTCTTCTTGGATACGCCGGGTTTCCACGCGAGCCCCAAGGCTTTCAACGAGACGCTCAACGATCAAGTCGTCGAGGCCGCACAGGGCTGCGATGTCGCGTTGCTACTGGTGGATCTCTGCTCGGGATGGAGCGAAGGGCACGCAGACCTGAAGTCGCGACTCTCCAGTGCTGGGAAGCCCGTCATCGTGGTGGGCAGCAAGCTCGATCTACCGGGCGCGAAAGACGCCTCTTGGCCCCCTCCGCAAGCCGATCGTGCGCTGCGAGTGTCTGCGCTCACTGGGGAGGGACTCCCGAAACTCCTGAGCACGGTGGTGGAGTTGCTGCCGGAATCGCCTCCGCTGTATCCGCGCGATGAGATCAGCGACCGCCCGCTGCGCTTTCTGGTCGCGGAGCTGGTGCGGGAGGCGGCCTTCGAGGTGCTCTCCCAGGAGCTCCCCTACTCGTTGGCGGTGGAGGTCGTGGATTTCGACGAGTCGCGCCCAGATCTCACGCGGATTCGTGCGGAACTGCTGGTCGAGCGAAACAGTCAGAAGCCGATCGTGGTGGGGCGGGGGGGCACGTCGATCCGGAAGATCGGGACTCGCGCGCGGCGGGAGATCGAACGCCTCGTGGATGGGCGCGTGCACCTGGAACTGTGGGTGAAGGTCGAGCCACGCTGGTCGCGCTCCGCGGCCCGGATCCGCGGGCTGGGCTACAACTGAAATCTCCCCGCGGGGCGGGAAGGAGCGATTCGGCGGCTGCGCTGGATCCCCTCGGGTCGACGCGTCCTCACGCAGAGGTCTCGCGCGAAGCCCGTTCAGCCGATACTCTACAGTTAACGTGAACTGGCAAACTCCTGATCAACAAGCCTCCGATCCGAACCCGGAGCCCGTGCTCACGATCTCGGAACTCCGGGTGCTGACCGGGCTCACGGCCCGCACCATCCGATACTACGAAGAGGTTGGGCTGCTCCCGGGAGTGCGACGCCGCGCAGGCGGGCGGCGCGTCTACGGTCCCGACGAGGTCGAGCGCCTGGGCTTCATCACGCGCCTCAAGGCGCTGGGCCTCGCGTTGGGAGAGATCAAGGACCTGAATGCCGTCTACGCGATCGCAGGCTCGACCCGCGACATGCTGCAACACCTCGACGAGCTGCTGAGTCGCCACGAGAGCGACCTCGAAGAGCGGGTCACCGCCCTCGAAGGCCTGCAGGGGGAAATCGGCAGCTACCGGGCGCATGTCGCAGAGCGACTCGGCGGGAATCGAGGGGAGCACCAGCCGTGAGTGTTGCGGCCCATGCAGCCGTGGACGCGCAGAGGGGATCGGAGCGCGTGCGGGTCGTTACCGCGGCATCCCTCTTCGACGGCCATGACGCGGCCATCAACATCATGCGCCGGCTGCTGCAAGCCCAGGGCGTGGAGGTCATCCACCTGGGGCACGACCGGTCCGTGGAGGAGATCGCCCAGGCCGCCGTTCAGGAGGATGCCCACGCCGTCGCGGTCAGCTCCTACCAGGGCGGGCACATGGAATTCTTCGGCTACCTGGTGGA
>JABSQX010000086.1 GCA_013215615.1 Myxococcales bacterium
GTGACGCGGGGCCTGGGATCCCGGCTGGGGAGCGGGAGCGCGTGTTGCAGCGATTCGTGCGATTGGACGCCGCGCGCCTGAAGCCCGGCACCGGCCTCGGCCTGAGTTTCGTGGCGGCGGTGGCGGATTTCCACGGCGCGCTGCTGCGCCTCGAGGACGCGGCTCCCGGGCTGAGGGTCGGGCTCCGCTTTCCCCCGGAACCCCCGGCTCGGCGAAGTGCGTCGATGGATACGGCTTCACGAACGCCAGCCACCTGAGCGGAAAGCCGGATGCGTGGCAGCCCACCGGGTCCCCGTGCGTTCGCCGAGGTGTACGAAACTGCACGTTGTCGCCCGCTGAGAGGGGCCGACCCCGCCCGGAGCCATGTCACGAGACACCCTCAAGCCCCTGGGAGTGAAGACGATTCGCGCCATTCGAGGAATCTGGACGGGGTACACCCGCCGCCGGCACGGGGCTTGCTTTGCTCTTGCGTGAATCCACTGCGGGAGGTCAGCGTGTTCTCGAGAGTCGACATCTTCCAAACGCCCGATCAACTGGTCGTCGAATCGGATCTGCCCGGGGTCGCCCGGGAGGATGTGGAGATCTGGGTGTCCCATGACTGTCTCCGCATCCACTTCAGCAGGCGGCCCACCCATGCCACCGCGGACGGCACCTACCTCAAGCAAGAACGCGTGCCAGGCAGTTACCAGCGCGATCTCAAGCTACCCCACGCGGTGGATCCCGACTCCCTGACCGCCGAACTCCAGGACGGGATTCTGCGGGTGCGAATGCGCCTGGACCCGGAAGGCCGGGCACTGCGCCGTTTCGACCTCGGCGAGATGGCCGAACTGGGGGAAATGGCACGCTGCCATTAGCGCTGTTCGTCGCAGCCCAGCCCGAGGGGGCGTCCGCGGCTAGCGGCGTGCGGCAATCGTCACGCGCCGCCCGCGGAGCTGCAGCAGCGCCCGCGCGCCTAGCGCGAGGGCGAGAACCAGTCCGGGCAGGGCGCCGGGGGGCAGGGCGGGAAGGGCGGCACTCGGGAGCAGCGCAAGATTCACGGCGCTGGGTGCGTTGCCCACGCTGACGTTGGTCTGGGCCGACTGGTAGCCCGGTGCGCTGGCGTTCAGCGTGTAACTCCCGCCCGCGGGCACCAGGTACGTCCAGCGGCCGAAGGGCAGGGAGGTGCTGCGCGGCAGTTCGCCGCTGTCGTAGTCGATCTCCGTCAGGCTGACGTCGGCGAGCAGGGGGTCGCCGCTGGTGGCATCGGTCACGTGCACGTCGATGCGCGCCTGGGCGAGGCGCTGGTAGAGGTACTGCCAGCCTCCCCGGTTGCGCGCCACGATGCCGGGAACCTGCGAGAAGGCGGGCTCGAAGCTGGTCCCCACCTCGACGATCATCGCGTAGGTGCCCCGGTGCGCGTAGTACCAGCTGGTGTCGTCGCCGCTCACGGGGCCCGCGGAGGCCGGGGAGTAGACGCTGTAGCGCGGCACGGCATCCACCGCGTCGATGGCATCCGCCATGCCGTTCATCACCTCGTCGACCACCGCGTGTTCGGGCACCAGTTCGCCACTGGCGCCGGTGCTGCACGCGTACGGGTAGTCGATGAAGCGGCCGAAGGCGTGGTAGGAGACGGCCAGCGTGAAGTCCCAGGCCTCCGCGAGTGCGATCATGGCCTGGGTCTCCAGCTCCGACCCGGCGCTAGGGCCCGCATAGGTGGAACTCGGGCAGGAGGCCAGAAACCCGCAGCCCGCGGGGCCCCAGCGGTAGGGGTAGTTGCGGTTCAGGTCCACGCCCAGGCAGCCACCCGCGTAGCTCTGGCGGTTCTTGCGCCAGAGGGCGTTGAAGTCGAAGACGTGCTGGGTGCCGTCTGGATTCACCATCGGCACCACCACGGTCTTGAAGTCCGTCACCCAGCTGGTGACCGTCGGGTCGACTCCGTAATCGCCGGTCAGCCTCTCGGCGACGTCCAGGGCCACGTGGGACGTGGCGACCTCGCGGGGGTGGTGCTGCCCGTTGAAGAGCAGCGACGGCTCGTCCTCCACCACGCCGGGCTGGTCGGAGATCTCGATGGCATGAATGGCGCGTCCCTCGAAGGTGGTGCCCGCGACGAAGAGGCGCGTGATGGAAGGGTGGGCGGCGTGGATCTGTTGGAGCTGGGCTTGGATCTCGTCGGGCGCGAAGTAGGGGGCCTGGGTGCGGCGGGAGTGCAGCGGAGCCGCGTCGAACTCTCGAACCACCTCGAAACCGCTGGCCTGTAACGCCTTCCGCTGGACATCGTTCTCGAGATCCACCACCAGCGTGCCGCGCACCGGATCCAGGCCGCAGCGGTCGCTCGCCAGGCCCTGCCCGGCGAGGGCTTCGATCCCGTCGCGCAACTCACCGACGCTGAGTCGTTGCTGTTTCGAGCCGGGCAGCGCGATCTCTACGCTGCGGCTCGTCTGGGCGTCGGCGGCGTTCCAGCCGAGGGGCGGCGCCAAGATCATCGCGAGGGCCGTCGCCCGGACCGCCCACCTCCGTCCGCGATCTTGCTGGCTTGGCCGAGGGCCTCCGGTTTCGCTCGCGTGCACGCGCGGGGCGATTCGGTGGGTATCTTTCGCGTACGTCGCGCGCAGCATGCTGGTCCGCCACATCCAGTCTAGCGCGCGGCCCTGGGGGCTACGGCCCCCAGGGCGCTGAGGTGGAGCTTCCGTGGTCTTCTCGGGGCTCCCCGTTTCAGCGACTCTGGGCGAGTTTCGCTTCGCNCACGCGCCACCCGCTGGATCCCGGCAAGGTCACGGTCAGAGGCAGGGCACGCCCATGCCCGCACAGGCGAGTCCCGAGGGGCCAGGAACGCCGGCCGCAAACTGGGTGAGGAAGTAGGGGACCGTGAAGTCGACACCGTCGATCACGGTGTCGCAGTTCATGTCGGTTCCCTGCGGGTTGCCGTCGGAGTTGATGGACTGCGCGCCGCTCGCGAAGTCGGTCAGGAAATGCGGCACCGAGAAGTCCACGCCATCCGAGGTCAGATCGTTGTTGAAGTCGCCGTCGCAGGCGTTCCCGTAGCCGTCCTTGTCGTCATCACAGCCCGCGGCGCCCGCGTTGGCGACCGTCGAGCAGTTGTCGATTACGTCGGGTATGCCGTCGCCATCGCCGTCGACCGCCGGGCCCGCGAAGGCGAGCATGGGAAGGCCGATCACCAGGGCGCAGAGTCCGACTCGCAGTGTACTTTGGATCGTCATGGTGGATTCCTCCTTTTCCGCGGCGAGTGGCGCCGGGAACGTGTGAAATAGAGGTAGACCCGCGTGGCCGGAAGGGCTGTGAAGCGCTTCACAAGGCCGTGGCTTTGCGGGGCTCGAGCTCCCTCCGGGGCCGCTTTTGCTAGGCTTGCTGGCGACTTGGAACACCAAGGAGTCCCCGATGCACGACCTGCTGATTCGCGCTGGGAAGATCGTCGACGGGACGGGGGCGGCCCCCTTCACTGGCGACGTGGCGGTGAGCGACGGCCGGATCACCGAGGTGGGCCGGGTCTCCGGCGCGGCGCGCCGCACCGTGGAGGCCGAGGGACGCCTGCTGACGCCGGGCTTCGTGGATATTCACACCCACTACGACGCCCAGGCCACCTGGGATCCGCACCTGCTTCCCAGCGGCTGGCACGGCGTGACCACCGCGGTCTGCGGCAACTGCGGGGTGGGTTTCGCGCCCGCGCGCCCGGATCGCCACGACTGGCTGATCGGGCTGATGGAGGGGGTGGAGGACATCCCGGGCAGCGCGCTTTCCGAAGGCATTCGCTGGGACTGGGAGTCCTTCCCCGAGTACCTGGACGCGCTGGAGCGTTCGCCGCTGGCGTTGGATCTCGGCACCCAGGTCCCCCACGGCGCGGTGCGCGGTTACGTGATGGGTGAGCGCGGTGCAAAGAACGAACCCGCAACCGCCGAAGACATCGAGGCCATGTACCGCATCGTGCGCGAGGGCCTCACGGCCGGGGCACTCGGTTTTTCGACTTCTCGCACCATGGGGCACCGGGCGATAGACGGCGAGCCCGTACCCGGCAGCTTCGCGCGGGAGGACGAGCTCTTCGGTATCGGCCGTGCACTGGCGGAGACCGGTCTCGGAGTCTTCGAACTGGCCGGCGCCGGCGCTGCCGGCGACGCCGCCGGGGACGGCCCCGAGGATGCGCTCAAGGAGATCGAGTGGATGGAGCGCATGACCGCCGAGATCGGGCGCCCGGTATCCTTCGCGATGCTGCAGTTCGACTCCCGGCCCGACCAGTGGCGCGAGCTGCTCGAGATCTGCGCGCGCTGCAACGAATCGGGGGGGAGCCTGTTCGCCCAGTTCGCAGCCCGGCCCTTCGGCATCCTCAGCGGACACCAGACGGTGGCGAATCCCTTCCTGAACCGTCCCGCCTACGCGGAGATCGCGGACCTGCCCCTCGCGGAGCGCGTGCGGCGCCTGCGGGATCCGGAACTCAAGCGACGCATCCTCGGCCCCGAGCGCCTGGGTGACGATGCGGGAGGCTTCGGGGCCTTCATCGACAGCCCCGGCCTCTACGCGAAGCTCTTCCCGATGGGGGATCCGCCGGACTACGAGCCCACCCCGGAGCAGAGCATTGCGGCCATCGCCCAGCGCGAGTCGCGCGACCCCAGCGACGTCCTCTACGACTGGATGCTCCACGACGAGGGCCGGGAACTGCTGCTGCTGCCCCTGTTCAACTACAGCGCCGGCGACCTCGACGCTGCGCGTGAGATGCTGCTGGACCCCAACACCGTGGTCAGCCTGGGTGATGGGGGCGCGCACTGCGGGCTGATCTGCGACGCCTCGCTCACGACCTTCCTGCTCACCCACTGGGTAAGGGATCGCTCGCGCGGCGAACGCCTGCCGCTCGAGTGGGTGGTGGAGCGCATGACCCGACAGACCGCCAGCCTCTACGGTCTACTGGACCGCGGCGTACTGGCGCCGGGCTATCGCGCGGACCTCAACCTGATCGACTTCGATGCCCTCTGCTTGCGGCGTCCCGAGATGGCCCACGATCTCCCGGGCGGGGCGCGGCGCCTGCTGCAGCGCGCCGACGGCTATGCGGCCACCTTCGTGGCGGGGGAGTGCATCATGGAGGCTGGAGAGGCCACCGATGCCCGGCCCGGCAAGCTGCTGCGAGGTGCGCAGCCTGCCCCCGCCGCCTGATTGGGCGAATGCTTTCCGCCCTTCCGGGCGGATTCCCGAGCGATCGGGTGCTCAGCTGAGCTGGGTCTTCAGCACCTTGCCCGCCGCGTTGCGGGGCAAGGGATCCTCGCGGATCTCCCAGGCGCTGGGCACCTTGTAGGCGGCCAGGGTCTCGCGGCAGAAGGCCTCGAGTTCGCCCACGTCGGGCTGTGCGCCGGGCTCCGGGACGACTACTGCCTTCACCTCTTGCCCCAGTTCCGGGTGATCGATGCCGATCACCGCGCTCTCGCGCACTGCGGGATGTGCGTCCAGCCGGTACTCGATCTCGACGGGATAGACGTTCTCCGCCGAGCGCAAGATCATGTCCCGCGCCCGGGAGTTGATGTAGAGCAGACCGTCCTTGATGCGTCCCATATCTCCCGTGGCCAGCCAGCGCCCCGGCAGCAGCGCCTCCCCCGTGGCCTCGGGATTCCTCCAGTACTCGCGCATCAGGTAGGGGCTACGGGTGTGGATCTCCCCCTCGACGCCCTCGGGCAGCGGCTTGCCCTCGGTGTCTCGGATCTCCACCGATACGGTGTGCGGGGGGAAGCCGCAGGATTCGGGGTGCGCGCGATAGGTCTTGCCCCCGATGGCGGCGGCTACGGCCACGCTCTCGCTGGACCCGTAGCCCATCGCGGCGTTCCCCGTGGCGCTGGGGAAGATCTCCAACATGCGCGCTTGCAGGGCAGGGCTGGCGGGGGCGCCCCCGAAACCCACGTTGGTGACGCTCGAGAGGTCGTAGCGCGCCACGTCCGGGTGCGAGGCCAGCCGCGGCCCCGAACTCCCCATGGCGGTCCACTGGGTGACGCGCTCGCGCTCGATGGTGCGAAGGACGTCCTCGGGATCGAAGCGGCCGCCACGCAGCACCAGCTTNCCGCCCACCATCGTCATCATCACGGTGAGGCCGTAGAGCCCGGAGAGGTGGAAGAGCGGAGGCGTGGCGAGCGTGATGGTCTGGCCGGGCGGGGAGGGCGGCGGCGCATCGGGATCGACATCGTGGAGGATGCGCTCGAGCCCCGTCATGGCGTTCGTCTGCGCGAAGCCGACGATGCCCCGGTGGGTGTTGACGGCTCCCTTGGGGCGGCCGGTCGTACCGCTGGTGAAGAGAATCACTGCGGCGTCGTCTTCCGCGATCTCCTGGGCGGGCAGGGGGGCGTCGGCTGCGTGCGCTTCCAGGGCGGCGAAATCGGCTTCGATCTCGAGCTTCTGGCAGTCTAGGACGTCATCGCGAACGCGTTCGAGGCGCTTGCGATCCCCGAGCAGCAGCGTGGGCTCGCTGAGTTCCAGCGCATACAGGATTTCGTCGCGTGTCCACCAACCGTTGAGGGAGGCCACGATTGCTCCCAAGCTCACCGTCGCCCAGTAGGCGATGATCCACTCGGGGCAGTTGGCGGCGAGAATCGCCACGCGATCGCCGGGGCCCACCCCGTGGCGCTCCTGCAGGCCGCGTGCCACCGAGCCCACGACACGCAGGTGCTCCGAATACGAGATGCGGCGCTCGTCGTTTACGATGTACTCGGCATCCCCGAAGGCGGCGCTGGCGGCCAACAACTCGCGCAACGAAGCGTGTCGCTTGGCGAAGACCTGCATGGCTTCGCCCAGCACCCACTCCTCCCGGGTCTCGAAGGGTCCCCCTTCGGCGCTGAGCTGGGCGCGGATCTGCCGATAGCGTTCGTCCATGAGCGGCAGCATATCACCCGCGCTTCTGCCGGGCCCCGGCTCGCGCGCCGATCCCCGCGCAGCGTCGCCAGCCGACTCCCATCGGCGTATGCTGGAGGCATGGTCGAGGTCCGGGAGCTGGAGACGGGATCGCCGCAGCTGCGCTTCCGCATCGAGGCGGGCGTCGGTGTGGTGACGCTCGACGATCCAGCGAGTCGCAACGCGCTGGGCGCGGAACTCCGGCCCGTGTTGCGGCGCACCCTGGACCGGGTGGCGGAGGACGACGCCATCCGCTGTCTGCTGCTCACCGGGGCCGGGGAGGCCTTCTGCTCCGGGGGCAACGCGAAGGCCATGGCGACCGACGAGCAACCGCCGCTCGCGGANCGCATCCGCGCCATCGGCTGGGAGAGCGAGGCTTCGGCGGTGATCCACGAGATGCCCAAGCCCAGCATTGCGGCGCTGCCGGGTGCCGCGGCCGGGGCGGGTTTCTCGTTGGCGTTGGCCTGCGACCTGCGCATCGCCGCCGAGCGGGCCTTCCTGGTCACTTCCTTTGCGCGCCTCGGTCTCCCCGGCGACTTCGGGGGTAGCTGGTTGCTCACGCAGCTGGTGGGGCCCGCCCGGGCACGCGAGCTCTACTACTTCTCGCCGCGCGTCTCGGCCCGCGACGCACTGGCGATGGGCCTCGTGAACCGGGTGGTGGAGGACGAGCGCCTGCCCGAGGAGGCCCTGGCGTGGGCGCGGGAACTCGCCGAGGGCCCGCCGGTCGCCTACCGGATGATGAAGGAGAACCTGAACCGCGCCCTGGTCGCGGACCTGCGCAGCTGCATCGCCGAGGAGGCGAAGCGCCAATGCTGGGCGGGAGAGACGCAGGACTTTGCGGAAGCCGCCCGGGCCTTCGTGGAGAAGCGCAAGCCGCGTTTTCGCGGGCGCTGAGGGGGCGCCCCGTGTTCAGCGGGCCCGGCTGGGCAGGTAGCGGAGTTCCAACAGCCGGGGAAGACCGTCGCCCTTGACGCTTCGGATCTGCACCGTCACGTCGCTGTCGCGGGCCTTCCGCCCGGCCGCCCCGACTTCGGCGACGGGCAGGTCGTCGAGGCTGATCTTTCGGCCCCAGGCGTCGACGAGCCGGGTGTCGGGCGTCAGCACGTAGCTGGCGCCGTCGATCACCAGGCGTCCTCGCTGCGTGTTCTTCGACTCGAGGATTCGCACCTCTTCTCCCGGGTCGGCGTTCCGGGGCTGCGCGTACAGGGGCCCGGCAGCGGTTCCCCACAGCAGGCCGACACACAGCAGGGCGATGGCTCTCGTCATGGCATTCTCCGGGCGGGCTAGAGGTCGCGCCAGCTATCGAGGCGCACGCCGCTGTTGGGCCGGCACTTCTCCTGGCTGAAGGTCTGTCCGTCGCTGGTGATCACGATGGCCATGTCCGAGCAGTCGCCGCTGCCGCCGCCGCTCTGGTTCTGGATGGGGCCGACGGAGACACGCGGTCGGTTGGGGAGGCCGGTGCCCACCACGATGCTGCGTTCCGCGGGGCTGCTGGGCCCGCCCAGCGGCGGGAAGATGCCTTCCCCGCAGAAGAGGTCGAAGCCGTAGAGCCGGGCGGTGCCCCCGGCCTCGCAGGCGTTGGCTGCGGCGCTGGGAGTGTAGGAGCCCGTCAGCACGGTTCCGAAGAAGATCTCCGTCTCGGTGATGAACTTCTCGCCGGCCTCTCCCTCGACGTAGAAGCCCACCGCGGGACTGGGCGGGGGCACGCAGCTGCCGCTCAGCGTATCGACGTCCACGAAGTTGCTGCTGCCCGCGGCGTCCGTGAAGCGCGCGCTGCCCGCCGCCGGAGCCGGGAGCTCCCGCTCCAGCGGGTCGCCGTCGCGGAACACGTAGTAGCGGTTGTTGCCCGCGGCGCTGGTCGGTAGGCGGTCGAGGTCCGCGCGCTCACCACTGCCGAGTGTCAGGTAGAGCTCCGGGCCCACCAACGCGCCCTGGGGGGCGGAGAAGAAGCTCTGGTAGTGGGGGGGGCTGCAGGACGTGCAGCCAGCGGCGCTGAAGATCTTGTGAAAGGGCCAGTCGGGCTGGTCGACGTCGCCGCTGCCGTGGATGGGGTCCGGGACGTCGTCGTGGACCACCCACTTCCAGAGGTTGCCGCCCATGTCCGCGAGGTAGACGACGTCCGCGTAGCCGTCGAAGTCCAGGTCGAAGACGGCGGGTGCCGCCGCGAAGCCGTAGCGCATCTCGGGATTGCCCGCAGTGGGATCGGGGTCGTAGTGCTTCATGGCGAGCACTTCGCCGCTGGTCACGTCCACCATGAAGATCGCGCGTCCGGCGCGGCTGGTGCCCGCGTCCTGGCTGGCGTCGTAGTCGTCCGTCGGGGTGTCGGTGGCGCGGGTCCCCGGCGAGGTGTCCGCGTTGTGGCTGCGGTTGGGATCTGCGAGCGGGTCGTAGCCGGCTCCGAAGATCGCCACCGAGCGGTCGTAGGTGGGGCAGGAGCCTGTTCCGCAGCTCACCCGCACCTTGACGCGGGTCACGATGGGCTCCGACCAGGTCTCGCCCATGTAGTCCGCGTAGCTGCGCCCCGTCGGCACCACACCGCTGCCCGTGCACTCGGCCGCGCTGAGATCCTCGCAGGGGAATTCCCAGAGGTAGCGGGGGTAGTCGTCGGAGCCGCCGCGTACGCCCGCGGGGTTCGCGCTGTCCGGCGGGTCGCTGACATCCAGCGCCCAGATCGCGCGGCCGCCCTGGCGCATGCCGCCGAGCAGCACGCTGCGCCACTCGTCCCACGCAAGGGCATCGCCGGGTTGGGCGGTGGGGGTGGGGTAGAGCCAGACGTCCGCGGCCTGCACGGAGCCGTCCATGTAGTAGTTGGAGCGCTGCGTGTCGCGGGGGAGTTCCGCGATGTTCCGCCGAGCGGGGTGCGCCATGAAGCCGAAGAGCTCCTCCCCGGTGCCCCGGTCGTAGCCGCCCGCTGCGGGGTCGAACTCGCCGGCGTCGAAGCCGTGCACGAAGCCGCCGTTGGAGCCCGCGTAGATGACCCGCTTGCGGTGCTTGTATTTGTTCGCGAAGGCCCGGTAGGCGTCCCCGCCCACCC
>JABSQX010000087.1 GCA_013215615.1 Myxococcales bacterium
CGCCCCGGGTACAGGGGGAAACGCTCGCACAGGGCCTCCACCCGGCCGCGCACTCGGTCGAGTTCCTCCACGTCGCCCGGATGGGCGACCACGCGCGAAATCAACGCGGCGATCTCCAGCATCTCCGGCTCCCGCATGCCGCGGGTGGTGACCGCCGGCGTGCCCAAGCGAATCCCCGACGTCACGGCGGGCTTACGGGGGTCGAAGGGCACCAGGTTCTTGTTGACCGTGATGCCCGCGCGGCCCAGCGCAACCTCGGCTCCCTTGCCCGTGGTGTCCCGGTCCACCAGCGAGAGCATGAAGAGGTGCGTGTCGGTGCCACCCGAGACGATGCGCAGACCCTCCCGCGTCAGCGCGTCGGCCAGGGCGCGCGCGTTGGCGACCACCGCCTCGCAGTAGGCGCGGAATTCCGGGCGCAGGGCCTCCGCGAAAGCCACTGCCTTGGCGGCGATCACGTGCATGAGGGGGCCGCCCTGCCCGCCCGGGAAGACCGCCCGGTCGATCTTCTGCTTCCAGTCCTCATCGCAGAGAATGAGGCCGCCACGCGGACCGCGCAGGGTCTTGTGGGTGGTGGTGGTGATGATCGGGGCCTTCCCGACGGGAGAGGGGTGGACGCCTGTCGCCACCAGGCCCGCGATGTGCGCCATGTCGCAGAAGAGCACGGCCCCTGCCTCGTCCGCGATCTCGCGGAACCTCGCGAAATCGATCACGCGCGAATAGGCGGTGGTACCGCACTGGATCATTCGTGGGCGGTGCTCGAGGGCGAGACCGCGCACCGCGTCGTAGTCGATCTCCTCCGTGTCCTTGCGAACCCCGTAGGGAACGATCTGGTAGAGCTTTCCGGAGAAGTTGACGGGGCTGCCGTGGGTGAGGTGGCCGCCGTGGTCGAGATTCATGGCGAGCACGGTGTCGCCCACCTCGCAGACCGCGCGATACACCGCCTCGTTGGCCTGCGAACCCGCATGCGGCTGCACGTTGGCGTGATCGGCGCCGAAGAGTTCACAGGCACGGGAGATGGCGAGCGCCTCGACCTCGTCGACCACCTCGCAGCCCCCGTAGTAGCGTCGACCCGGGTAGCCCTCGGCGTACTTGTTGGTGAGCACGGAACCCGTGGCTGCGAGAACCGCCTCGGAGGCAAAGTTCTCCGACGCGATCAGCTCCAGGCCCTTCTCCTGCCGATCCTCTTCCGCGCGCAGCAACCGCGCCACTTGGGGATCTCCGGCCTCCAGAGCCGGGCTGCGGCCGACTGGGGCCGACAACTGGTCGATCTTCTCCACGCGGCGTTGATGTCTGCCGCCCTCGAAGGGCGTCTCCAGCCAGACCTTGACGATGGGCCAGGCACGCTCGAGGTCGAGGCGGTCCCCCGGCAACGCGATCACGTTGGCGTCGTTGTGCTGCCGGGCCAGCCGTGCCATCTCCTCGTCCTGTAGCCATGCCGCGCGCACCCCCGCAAAACGATTCGCGGTGTACATCACCCCAAGCCCGGAGCCACACACCACGATGCCGCGCGGCACCTCGCCTGTGGCGACGGCGCGGGCCGCCCGGGCGGCGAAATCCGGGTAGTCGACGGCGTCCGTGCCCTCGGTCCCCACGTCCCGAACCGGGTGGCCCTCGGCCTCCAGCCTCTCCCGCAGCGCGTTTTTCAGTGCCGCCCCGCGGTGATCTGCAGCCATCACGATGGCTACGCCCATGTCCGCCCCCGAATTTCCAGCAACCGGTCCAGGCGCGCAGTCTGCCACAGGTGCTGCCGGCCGCGGAAGCCCCGTCAGCCGGAATCCGTGGCAAAAACCAACGCGGCGTTGGTGCCCCCGAAGCCGAAGGAATTGGAGAGTGCCACGCGGATCCGGCGTCGCCGAGCCTTGTTGGCCACGTGATCGAGCCGACAGCCGGGATCCGGGGCCTCCAGGTTGATGGTGGGCGGGAGAATCCCCGTCTCCAGCGCGCGGATGGAGAAGAAGGCCTCGAGGGCACCCGCTGCCCCCAGCAGGTGGCCGGTCATGGATTTGGTGGCCGATACGGCGAGCTGGTCGCAGAGGGGGCCGAAGAGTTCGCGGATGGCATGGGCCTCGGAGAGGTCGCCCGCCGGCGTGCTGGTGGCATGGGCGTTCACGTAGTCCACGTCCGCGGTCTGCAGGCCGGCGTCCTGCAGGGCGAGTCTCATGCAACGCTGGGCGCCCTCGGCGTCCGCGGTGGGCTGGGCGATGTGCGCAGCGTCCCCGGTGGCCGCGTAGCCCAGCAGCTCGGCATGGATCGGGGCGCCGCGAGCCAAGGCGTGCGCGCGCTCCTCGAGCACCAGCACGGCCGCGCCCTCGCCCAGCACGAAACCGTCGCGCTCGGCGTCGAAGGGACGGCTGGCAGCCGTTGGCGCGTCGTTACGGGTGGAGAGGGCGCGCATCGCGTTGAAGCCAGCCACGGACAGTTCCGTCACAGGGGCCTCGGTACCCCCCGCCAACATCAGGTCGGCATCACCCCGCTCCACGGTGCGAGCCGCCTCCCCCAGAGAGTGGGCACCCGTCGCGCAGGCGCTCACGTGGCAGAGGTTCGGGCCCTTGAGGCCCTGGCGAATGGCCACGTAGCCGCTGGACATGTTGCTGATGATCATGGGGATCACGAAGGGCTGTACGCGGCGCGGCCCCCCCTCCCACAGCATCCGCACGCCGGCCTCCAGGGTCTCGAGGCCCCCGATCCCCGAGCCGATCGCCACACCGATGCGCTCGCAGTCCTGTGCGGCCAGGTCGAGGCGGCTGTTGGCCAGCGCTTCGCGCGCCGCCACGTGGGCAAGCCGGACGGTGCGATCCAGCCGGCGGACCTCCTTGTGGGGCAGGTCCGACAGGTCCAGGGGATCCCGAACTTCGCCCGCGAAGCGCACCGTGTGGCCTCCCGGGTCGAAGCGGCTGATCTCGGCCACGCCCGAGCGTCCCGCCACGGCCGCCTCCCAGGTAGAGACGGCATCCCCGCCCAGCGGGGTCACACAGCCCATGCCGGTGACCACGACGCGACGTCGCTCGTTGCGGGGCCTCGGAGTCACCCCTGGGTCCGTTCCTTCACGTACGCCATGGCGTCTCCGATGGTCTGGATGCGCTCCGCGTCCTCGTCCGGGATCTCCAGGTCGAAGGCTTCCTCCATTGCCATCACCAGCTCGACGATATCGAGGGAGTCGGCCCCCAGGTCGTCGATGAAGGAGGCTTCGGGGATGATCTCCTCGGCGCTCACGCCCAGTTGTTCCACGATGATCTCCGAGACACGCTCGTCCAACGCCATCTTCTTTCCTCCCGCCGCGCGCCCGCTCAGGCAGCCGCGGCCGCGAACTCCAGCGCCCCCCCGAGATCCTCGGCGACGCTGAGATTACCGCGCGCGAGCGACCGGTCGATGCGCGCCACCAGCCCCGTCAGCACGCGACCCGGTCCCACCTCGAGTACGTGCGTGACCCCCTGCGCGGCCATGCAGGCCACCATCTCGGTAAAGCGCACCGGCGCGGTGACCTGGCGCTCGAGCAGCGCCGCCAGCCCCGCACCCTCACGAGTGGGCCCGGCCTCCACGTTGCTGATGACCGGCACCTCGGGGTCGCGGAAGCGCACGCGGGACAACTCCACGGCAAGCTTGGCGGCGGCTGGCGCCATCAGCTCGCAGTGAAAGGGAGCGGAAACCGCCAGCGGTACGCTGCGCCGCGCGCCCTCCTTGAGGGCCCGCGCACAGGCCAGCTCCACGGCCGCCGCCTCGCCCGAAATCGCGGTCTGCGTGGGCCCGTTGAAGTTGGCGGGCGCGACCACGCCGCCGCCCTGGCGCACCACGTGCGCGCAGGCCTCGGCCACCACCTCGGGCCCGCAGCCCATCACCGCTGCCATGGCACCTCGACCCGGGGGCACCGCGTCCTGCATGAAGGCGCCGCGCGCGTGGACGAGCCGCACCGCGTCCTCGAAGTCCAGGGCCCCGGCCGCCACCAGCGCCGAGTATTCGCCCAGGCTGTGGCCCGCCACGAAGGCGGGGGGCGCCGGGCCGCGTTCTTCCAGCGCCCGCAACAATGCGACACTGGTGGTGAGGATGGCGGGCTGCTGGATCTCGGTGCGATGCAGTTCTTCCTCCGGCCCCTCGAAGCAGAGCCGGGACAAGGGCAGGGAGAGGGCTGCGTCGGCGACCTCGAAGGTGGCCCGCGCGGCCGGAGACGCGTCGAAGACATCGCGCCCCATCCCCACTTCCTGAGCCCCCTGGCCGGGGAAGAGCAGGGCCAGCACGAACGTTCAGTCTCCGTCGTCTACCGACAAGACCTGTCGCTCTCGATAGGTCCCGCAGCCGCTGCACACCCGGTGGGGCAACTTCGGCTCGCCACAACGCGGGCAGACGCCCAGTGTCGGCGTCTTGAGCGCGTCGTGGGCGCGGCGCCTGTCGCGTCGCGCGCGCGAGGTGCGTCGCTTGGGTACAGCCATTACTTGGCTCCTTCCGGGCTGTCGCGAAGAGCGGCCAGCACCGCAAAGGGCGAGTCCGGACGCGCCTGCGCGCACGGGCACCCACCCTGGTTGAGATCGGCTCCACAGCGGGCGCACAGGCCCGCACAATCCTCCCCACACAGGGGCTTCACGGGAAGCGCCAACGAGATCACCTCCCGGCAAAACGCGTCGAGCTGGATTTCGAACCCCCGGTACCAGCCCATCTCGAAATCGTCTCCCAGACAGAGCCCGTCCCGCTCGAGGGCCGCAGCCGCTTCCGGATCTGCGGGAAGCCGGCTCCCCGCCGGCTCGAGGACGAGTCGGAAACCTTCTCCGATGCGTTCACCATAGCTCGCGAGGCAGCGACCGCATTCGAACTCGAGCGTACCCGTGAGGCTCCCCTCGAGGTGAACCTGTTCGCCCATCTCGTGGGCCTCGATCTCGACCCGGAAGGGTTCGAGGACACGGCCCGGCAGCCTCGACGGCATGGGCGCCTGGCTCTCCCACCAGCGACCATCGACCTCGAAGGCGTGCTGCTCGGAGATCGCGCTGAGTTGGTCCAGCGACAGTTTCATGAGGCGCTCGATACTCTCAGGGGAGAAAAGTGGAATCGGGGAAATCCGAGCCAGTTCCATGACTTGCAGCGGGATAGCCCAAACTCCCGCGAGGGGCAAGGTAGCTTCGCGACGCTTTCGCCGGCCCCCGGCGCTGGATCCCCGGGGAGGATTCGAACCTCCATATACAGAGTCAGAGTCTGCTGTCCTGCCGTTAGACGACCGGGGAGTGACCGGCGGGCAAGATAACACGAGGCCCGGGGAGCCGCCGAGCGCGGATGCGTCCCCGAGTCGCGTCGGGGTGCGGAATGCCCCGGCTAGGCGAGCCAGAGATCGGGCCAGAGCAGCACCGCGATGGCCGCCCCCGCCAGGGCCGGTCCGAAACCGAAGGGCGCCGCCCACTGCCGGGTCGCGGCCGCCCAGGCCAGCCCGAGGACGAGGCCGAGCAGCGAGGCCAGCAGGATCGTCTGCAACGCGCCCACCGGGCCCAGCACCGCGCCGATCATGGCCAGCAGCTTCACGTCGCCGAGCCCTACGCCGGGAAACCACAGCCAGTAATCGAGTTGCCCGGGCCCGGGCGGCGACTCGCCCTCCCCGGGCCAGTGCGGAAACTCGCGACCCAGCGCGGTGGAGACCCGCGCGTGCACGAAGCCCACCGCCCAGAAGAGCCCGCCTCCCAGCAACGCGCCGGAGACGGCGCGCAGCCAAGATGCGCCGATAGCGCCACCCGCCGCGATCTCAACCAGCGGCGTGGCGACCAGCGCCACCCCGAGCCCGCCCAGGGAGATCTCGTCGGGGATGATCTTGTAATCGAAGTCGATCACCGCCGCGGCCAGCAGCGCCGCCCCGAACCCCCAGCCCAGCAGCGTCATGGGCTGGGCGCCGTAGCGCAGCGCCACCGCCACGAAGAGGGCCGCGCAGGCGACCTCCAGCGCGGGATAGCGCGGGGAGATGCGCGCCCCGCAGTGCGCGCAGCGGCCGCGCAGCCCCAGGTAGGAGAGCAGCGGCAGGTTGTCGCGAACCCGCAGCGGCGCCTGGCAGGCCGGGCAGTGCGAGCCCGGGCGCAGCAGCGACTCGCCCCGGGGCAGCCGNTGGACGACCACGTTCAGAAAGGAGCCCACGCAGAGGCCCAGCAGGGCCACCAGTGCCCACGAAAACCAGGGAGGCAGGGTCTCTAGACCACCCACGGCGCCAACCTAGCAGGCGACGCGGGGATCAGCGGAACTGGCGGCGCTGGAAGACCGCCACCGCGATGAAGAGCAGCAACGCCACGTAGCCCGTGCCGTAGGCGAGGGCCCAGAGCAGTTGGGAGGCTTCCACGGGCAGCCCGTGGGCGGCCTCGATGGCGATGTCGAAGCTCTGCAGGTCCGGCAGCAAGCGGTGGAGCCACCAGGTGCTGCCCTCGACCCAGGCAGAATCACTGGCGGCGCCGATGTCGCGCAGCTCGCGGCTGAGCCCACCCACCAGCCACAGGCCGGTGGTGAAGAAGGCCGCCAGCAGGGGCGTGGTGAAGGACGAGAAGAGCGTGGCGATCGCCACCACCAGCGCCAGTTCCGCGGCGACCATCAGGAGAAAGGCTGCGTGGACCGCGCCCAGTGGAGCCCCCGCGAGCAGCGAGACCGCCGCGAACGCCAGGCCCATCAGGGCCACCTGCAACCAGATGGTGAGGGTGAGCCCCAGGAACTTCCCGATCAGGAAGGCGCCGCGGGAGATGGGCTTCGCGAGCACGCTGAAAACGGTGCGGCGCTCCACTTCCCGGGAGATCACCTCGATGCCCAGAAAGATCGCCATGGCCACGCCGAAGAGCCGGATGGCCGCCAGCCCCACGTCCTGCAGGATGCGCGCGTTCTCCACGTAGGAGAGCGACGACACGATCACCCCGGAGACGATCATCAGCAGGGCGAAGAAGAGCAGGCCGAAGAGCACCTTGTTGCGCACGGCCTCGCGCAGCGTGTTCTGCGCGATCGCCCAGATCTGGTCGAGCGTCCTCATTGGACCTCCTGCTCGACGGCGGAGAGGAAGATCGACTCCAGGGAGGCGCGGTGCGGGGTCACGGAGATCACCTCGGCACCGGCGGCCAGCAGCCGCGACAGCGCGTCGCCCACGTGTTTCTCGGCCACGCGAAGTTCCACGCGTTCGCCGAGACCGCGCAGTTCCGCCGCGCATACCTCCTCGAGTTCCGCGCCGCAGGCCACGGACAGGCCCGCCACCAGGATGTCGCTGGCGCGCTCGCCGGCCGCGCTGAAATCCTCCACCGATCCCTGGTAGCGGATCCGACCCTCCGCGATGATCGCTACGCGGTCGCAGAGCGTCTCCACGTCCGACAGGATGTGGGTGTTCATCAGCACCGTGCGTCCCTCGGCGCGCAGGCGCAGGATCAGGTCCCGCACCTCCACGCGCCCGAGCGGGTCGAGGCCGCTCATGGGCTCGTCGAGGAAGATCACCTTGGGCTCGTGGACCAGCGCCTGGGCGATTCCCACGCGCTGCTGCATGCCCTTCGAAAAGGTGCGCAGGCGGGCATCCGCGGCGTGGCGGAGACCCACCCAGTCGAGCAGGCGCTCGATGCGCTCGGGCCGTTCCGAGACCGGCACGCCCGACAGCCGCGCGTAGAAGTCCAGCGTCTCCCGGGCGGAAAGGTAGTCGTGGAAGTAGGGGTTCTCGGGCAGGAAGCCCACGTGGCGCCGGAAGGCCGTCTCGCCCACGTCGTGGCCGAGGATGCGCGCAGCACCGGCGCTGGCGCGCAGCAGGCCCATCAGCACCTTCAGGGTGGTGGTCTTGCCGGCACCGTTGGGGCCCACGAAGCCGAAGATCTCGCCCTCGCGCACCGAGAAGGAGACGCCATCCAGGATACGCTTGCTGCGCCGCCCGAGCCCGGGCCGGAACTCGACCTCGAGCCCCTCTACCACCACCACCTGCGCGCGTTCTTCCCTCACTCCCCGCTCTCTTCCCGCGGCTGCGTGTTTTCCAGCCACTGACGCTGACGCGCGACGTCCTGTGGCTGCATGTGAAGCCGATAGCGCTTCCCGTAGTGGGAGGAGACGATCTCCCCCGTGTGCTCGTCGAGCTGCCAGGAGGCATCCGCGTCGTCGGGGTGCGCAGCGGGCGCACGGTCGACGACTGTCGTCGCTCCCGTCCAGAGTTCCTGTGGGGTCCGGATGTCGCGGCCGTGACGCTCGTTAAAGCGGTCCCGCGCGGAGTCCAGCCAGCGCGCGCGGCGCTCGGTCTCGATCTCCGCCAGGCTGGCCCGGTAACGGGCGCGAAGCCCCTCGTCGTGACTGCCCTCGAGTCGCTCCGCGAGAAAGGCCGCGGCCACGTCGAGGTCGCCGCCCTCGGCGCGCAGGCGCGCCACCAGTGCGCCCAGGTAGGGGGGCGCGCCGGGCAGATCGATGGCGGGCTCGAGGGTCGCCGCGGCAGCCGCGTTCTGGCCCTGGTAGAAGAACTGGTTGAAGCCCAGGTAGAAGCGGTTGCGCCACTCGCCGGGGTGGCGCTCGATGCCCCGGCGCAGCAAGCCGTTGCCCCGCGCCACCTGCTCGGGGCTTTCGTTGAGCCAGAGCGCCGCGAAGCGGTAGGGGTGGTCGACCCAGGGATCGAGGGTGGTCACCACGTCGATGAGGTCGCCCACCGTGTGGGCGCGCTCTCCCAGTGGACCCTGCGAGCCCCCCACCAGTTGCAGTCCCTGCACCCAGTAGTAGTCGGCAAGCACGGGCTCGAAGCCCAGCGCCAACAGCTTCGCGTAAGAGGGACTGGG
Organism: Myxococcales bacterium; assembly: GCA_013215615.1. Taxonomy (GTDB): domain Bacteria; phylum Myxococcota_A; class UBA9160; order UBA9160; family SMWR01; genus JABSQX01. The sequence continues at coordinate 8,727 of JABSQX010000087.1, forward strand.
CACCTGCAGGACGCCCGCCTCGGCGGCGCTGCGGGTGTCCAGGCGTGCGTGCGCAGCGGCCGTCAACATCACGGCCACGACGAGTACGAGCGCCCGTTTGGCGAAAACCCCTTGCATCGGCTGGCTTGTCCCCCGTGGCTTCCGCTTCGCGGAGTCTCCACGGAGACGCATCGGCAGCCTAGTAGTCGTCGTTGAGGGGATTCACAGCCACCTGGTCGAAGATGGGGCTCCCAGAGCCGGGGCGCAGGGGCGCGGTCAAGCCGCCGCCCAGATAGGTGGAACACTGGCCCACTACATTCCCCGCCGAGTCGAGCTCGGGATGCACGTAGAGAACCGATGAGATGGCGCCGTCTCCATCCACATCGCCATGCGCGGCCAACGTAAAGCACTGCGTGCACCCACAGCCAGCCGAACGCGATTCGTAGGTGTAATGAACGCTCCCCTCAGGCTGCCCAGCCGGACACGCTGGAAAACGCGGCAGCCGCGTCAT
>JABSQX010000088.1 GCA_013215615.1 Myxococcales bacterium
CTTGATGACGCCCGCGGAAGCATTGCGACCGTAGAGCGCACCCTGGGGTCCGCGAAGCACTTCCACCGACTGGACGTCGAAGAGCTGACCCAGCTGGGCGGCGGGCGAATTGACGTAGATGTCGTCGTTGTAGACCGCGACGGAGCTCGAGGAATTCGCGTTGAAGTCGCGCAGCCCCACGCCGCGAATGAAGATCGTGGGGTTGGTGGCGGCGAAGACGGTGCGGATCTCGAGGTTCGGAGTGAACTGGGAGATGTCCGCGATGTTCTGCGCGCCAATGGCGTCGATGTAATCGTCGTTGAAGACCGCCGCGGAGATCGCAGCTTCCTGCAGCCGCTGCTCTCTCCCCTGGGAGGTGATGAGGATCTCCTCGATGCCACGGGTCTTCCGCGCGGCGGAAGCCTCTTCGACCTCGGCCTCGGCGGCGCCCGCCGCGGGAGCCGTGCTCCCGGTCTCCTGTGCGCCCGCGGACAGGGCGACGACGCCCAGCCACGCGGCGGTCAGTCCCCGGAGCCAAGCCGGGCGGCACCCTCGGAGCCTGCCCGCGACGAAAGCGCTCGGGCCTTGACGCCTCCCATGGCCCGAAAGTCCCCCGAAGCCCCCCCTGTCCGCACAGCTCATCGGCCCCTCCGCCCGACGCGGCAGGTCCTGCCGCGCGCCAGCGCATCCCAGGTCGCCGGCAGCATAGCCCCATCGCCTTCCCCTAGGCGAGATGGGGCCCCCTTTCGTCTCCGGATCGGTTGAAGGCGCCGACCCGTCCGTTGCATCGCACCCGTACCCGTGGACCGCGCGCGGCGCGGGTCTCCTAACGGGTCGCCAGGTACTCGATGAGGTCGCGAAGCTGGGGGAGACTCAGCACCAGCCCCATGGCCGGCATGGGACTGGACGCAAGCGAGACCCCTCGCAGGTCGCCACGCGCCAGCCGGATCCGGTCTCCCCCGCGTTCGAGTGTGAGCGCGTCGGCGCCCTCCTCCACCAGGGTCCCCTCGATGATCTCTCCCCCTTGCAGTTCCACCCGCACCACCCCGAAGCCCGGGGCGATCTCGGCCTGGGGATCCACCAGGGACCGCAGCAGGGATTCGCGATCGCGGCGCCGCCCGATGCCCGCCAGGTCGGGCCCCGCCCTTCCCTGGCTACCCGCGGCGCCCGCCCCGTGGCAGCGCTGGCAGTCGCCCGGTCCCTCGAATACCCGCCCACCGCGCTCCGCGTCTCCCCCCATGAGCGCGATGCGGCGGCCCGCCACCAGATCACCCGGGCGCAGGCTCTCCCGGTAGGCGAGCAGGTCCGGGGCCAACGCCGGGCCGCGGGCCTCCGCGGCCTCCACCAGGTCGAGGGCGAGTGCCGGGTCGAGTTCATCCTGCTGGAGGCGCAGCAGTTCCTCCCGCAGCAGGGCGTCCGCGGCAGGAGTGGCGGCCGCGGCCAGGGTCGCGAACGCGCGTTGTCGTTCCAGCCGTGGGGCGCCGGCGGACAGTGCGGCCACCGACGCTACGGCCGCATCGGCGCGCAGCCCGGCGAGCGCGTCCCGGGCCTCGGCGCGCAGCTCCGGCCGGCGCGATTCCAGGGCGCTGTCGATCGCGGGCGAAAGCAGCGGCGAGCGCCTCTCCGCAAGCACCCGGAGACTTGCGACCTTCAGGTCGATGGGCTCGAACCAGCTCTCCACGCGATCCAGCAGATCCTCGTCGGAGAGCGGGACGCGCCCGTAGGCTCGGGCGATCTCCAGTGCGCGGCCCTCGTATTGCGTCCCCACCAGTGCGGGCACGAGCAGATCCAGGGCCGCGTGCACGCGCTCCGGCGGACGCTGCGGCCAGCCGCGGTAGAAGCCGAAGACGGGCTCCCGGGGAGGCGGCTCGGAAAAGTCCGCCAGCGTGGCCAGGGCCAGCCCCCGCATCGAAGGCGGGGTGGCGGGATTCATGGCGTGCCGGGCCACGGCCAGCGCGTTCTCGCTCCCACCCAGCGCGAGATTGGCGGCAATCACCCGCCGGTGCAGTGCCTCGCTGGCCTGGCGATCTCCCTCCTCGTCGAGGGGGAGCGGCGTCCCCGCCATGGCGGCCAGGGCCGGCAACGCGTCCTCGATATCGGCGTCGTAGATGGCGCGCGCCGCCTCCACCACCAGTCCCGGGTCGGGGTCGCGCAGGAAGATCTCGATGCGCGGGTCCTCCCACCCCCGCAAGGCCAGCAGCACACCCATGCGCACCGAGGACGAGGGGTCCGCGGACCCGGCGAGCAACTCCTCGAACGCGTCGATCTGCTCCAGGGAGTACACCACGGCGTGTCGCAGGAAGACGTCGCGGTCCCCATTGCGACGCAGGACTTCCAGCAGGGGCCCGACGGCTTCGGGGCCGCCCACGCGGCCCAGGGAGCGCGCGGCACGCGCCTGGGCGCGCGGCGCAGAATCGTCCTGCAACGCCACCAGGAGTTCCGGCACCCAACCTTCCGAGCGGATCTCACCCACCACGCCGAGGACCTGCACGCGCACTTCGGGGTGATCGCCGCGGCTCCAGGCGAGATCCGTCCAGCCCGTGCGCTCCGCCGCATGGGGGCCGATCTGTCCCAGGCCCCAGAGCGCGTGAATGCGCGCCAGCAGCGGCGCCCCGGGATCCCGGGCCACCTCGGCCAGGGCCTCCACGGCGTCGCGCCGGGCCAAGGCGTGCTGCGCACCGCGGCGCGCGCGCCGGTCGGCGTGTCCAAGCAGGGTCGCGAGTTCGGGAGTGGAGCGGCCGTCGAAACCTTCCGCGAGCATCTCCCCAAGCGCCACCACCTCGGGGCGGACCAGGTGCGCGGGATCCGCCATGCGAAATACCCGGCTGGTCTCTTCGAACTGGTCGAACTCGGTGAGGTAGAGGGCGCCGTCGGGTCCGAAGACCAGGTCCGTGGGCAGGATCGAGCCGACCAGTTGTTGGCGGTCCGCGAGCCGGAAGCCAGCGCCCTGGGGCTCCACCCCGAAGGCGTGCACGCCACTGCGGGCCTTCATGTACTGGTAGTCGGCGATCAGAATGCGCCCGCGGAAGATCTCCGGGAGCCCGCCCAGGCCGGGATCCATGGCCGCTCCGGCGGGACCCCGGGGCAGGTGCCCGATGGGCGGGAGGATCCACGCAGGCTGCCCCGGGTGTTGCATCTCCCAGAGGCGCTCGGCCTCCCACGGGCCGTGGAAGTAGTCCCCCTCCAGGGTCTGGACCGGCATCGCCCAGCCCGAGTCTCCACCCTCTACCACGTAGACGAGTCGCGCCTCGTCCGCGCCGTCCGCGTTGTTGTCGCCGGTGAAGAGGTTCCCGAAATCGTCGAAGACCAGGTCCTGGGGGTTGCGGAGGCCGGTGGCGAAGACCTCGAGTTCGGAGCCGTCGGGCTGCATGCGGAAGACCGCCCCCCGGCTCACCACCAGGGGCGGACGCAGCGTGTGTCCCTCCCGGGTCACCAGGTTGTAGCCCCGATCGCCCATCGAGAAGTAGATGCGGCCGTCGGGCCCCCAGCCGAGACCGTGGAGATCGTGGCCGCCCAGGGAGGTCGTCACCCCGAAGCCGCGGGCCATGGACTCGCGCTCTTCCGCCACGCCGTCGCCATCTGCGTCGCGCAGGCGCCAGAGGTTCGGTACGTCGGTGAACCAGATCGTGTCGCCCGCCACCAGCACGCTGGAGCCGATGCCGGTGAGGATCTCCTGGAAGCGCGCCACCTCGACGACCTCGTCCGCCCGGGCATCGCCGCTGGTATCCCGCACGCGCAGCAGCGAATCCGCGTTCTCCGTGTACCAGGAAATCGGGTCGCCGCCGCGCTCCGCCCACTTCTCGATGTAGCGCTGCCGGTCCTCCACGTGGTCGGACGCGAGGTCGTCGAGCAGCCAGTAGGCCTTCATGCGATTGTCGCTCACGCCATGGCGCTGGCGTTGGGAGACCGCGACGTAGACGTCGCCCCCGGGCTCCACGTCGAGCCCCACCGCGGTCACCTCCCCGAGTTCCCGGTAGAGCTGGATCTCGAAGCCCTCGAGACCCTCGGGATCGGTCGAGACGAAGAAGCCCACGACGCGCCCGTACGCGAAGTAGCCCTCGGCCAGGATGCGGAGACCGAGCGGCATCTCCATGTCCCGGGTCGCGCAGCCAAGCGCCGTCAACAAGCCCAGGAGGATCACGACCCGCGATCGCAAGGCAGGCCTTCTCTCGCGCGGCCGCACGCTGCGCCCCCTCTCCCGGACTGCTACGAGCAGCCTTCGCCCTCGAGTCCCGCCGCCCAGGAGATCGCCCCCTCGAGCAATCCCTGCACCTCCGGCGTCTCGTAGACCCACGGGCCGTGCCCGAGCGCCGAATAGATCGCGCGCCCGCGGCCCACGCAGCGCCACCAGATCACCGGGTGGTCGTCGCCCATGCGCAGGTCCTGATCGACGAAGAGCATCTTGACCTCGGGCTGGTAGGTCGCCTCGTCCAACACGGCCAGCACGTGGACGTCCGGACCCCGGGGCGAGGCTTCGAAGGAATACCACTCGTCGTTCTGCACGAAGCGCTCGGGCAGATGGCGGGAGGCCGGGTGGCTGCGGTCCTCGACGATCACCGTGGCGTCCTGAAACTGCGGCCCCACGGGATGACCGATGAACTTCGCGCCGATGATGTCGTCCACGTAGAAGGGCCACGTGTGGCTCGAGTCGCCGGCCGCGTGGGTACCCACGTAGCCGCCGCCAGCCACGAGCCAGCTGCGAAAGACCTCTTTCTGTGCCGCGTCCAGCGAATCGCCGCTGGCGTTGTGCCAGACCACCACGTCGAAACGCGAAAGGGCCGACTCGTTGAAGACGGCGCCGTTCTCGGTGTGGAAGATCGACCAGCCGCGCCGCGCGGCGATCTCTTTCAACAACTGCCCCCCGACCTCGATGGCTTCGTCGTGGCGGAAGCCGTTGGTCTTGCTGTAGACGAGCACGGCGGGCGGATCGAGCTGCGCGGGGAGTTCGGGCGCCACCGAATCCGTGTGCGTCGAGGGCACGAAGACCCGATACACGTTGCAGGCGCTCCCGAAGAACAAGACAGCCAGCAGGCAGCAAAGAGCGGCGCGTGAAGACATCTCTCCTCCTGATCCGACTCGCGGTGAGTGGAGGCGCAAGTCTAACCGAAGAGCCCACGGCCCTGCCGCGCAGTCGCCATCGCGAGACAACGAAGCCGCTATGCTGGGCCGATCGCAGAGGAGGAGCCGCCATCGCCCACCCCATCCCTCGCGGCACGCCGAGCGCGTGAAACCTTCCGAGGTTCTCCGCGAACTCGACGGCTACGCGTCGCGCCATCCCGGCGAAGGCCCGCAGTTGCAGCGCTTCCGCTCCCTCCTGCAGGACACCCCCGCGCCCTTCTCGCGCGACCAGTGGGAGCCCGGGCATGTCACGCTGTCGGCCTGCGTGATCTCCGCGGATGGTCGCTGGGTGCTGCTCGTCCACCACGCCAAGCTGAAACGCTGGCTCCAGCCCGGAGGACACGCGGAAGACTCGGACGAGAGCGCCCTCGCCGGCGCGCTTCGCGAGGCGCGGGAGGAGTCCGCCCTCGACTCGTTGCGCAGCCAGGCGGAAGCGGAGGCCACGGGACCCGTGGACATCGACATCCATCGCATTCCCGCCCGCGCCGCGGAACCCGCCCACCTCCACTACGACCTGCGCTACGCGCTCATCGCCGAGCGGGACGACGAACCCGCCCCGAGCGAGGAATCGCAGGACGTGCGCTGGGTGCGCGTCGCTGACCTCCGGCACTTCACCGACGAGGAGAGCGTGACGCGCCTGGTCGCACGCTGCCTGGAGGCCTGAGCGCCCCTTCGCCGCGTGGTCCCACACCCCTCCAGAAAATCTCCGCGGCGTCTATACTGCCCGGGTGGCCGGATCACCCCCGAAACTGCCCGACGATCTCCCCGCCATCGCGCAGATCACGAGCCCGGCGCTCCGCGAGGCCATCGTACGCTGTTGGTCGGACTCACTGGCGCGCTCGCCCTACCAGAGCCTGGCGGTCTCCCCCCAGGCGCCCCACATGCCCGCGCGCCCGCTCTTGCTCCACGTCAACGAAGTCAACGCGCGCACACTGGAACTCATCGAGGTCGCGGAGAAGGACTACGGTCTCCATCCCGAACGCGACGTCACCCTGGCCACCGCCATCCTGCACGACGTCGACAAACCCATCCTCTACCGCTGGAACGGGGCGTCCTTCTCCTACGCGGAGGGGCGTTCCCTGGCGGACCACGGTGCGGTGGGCGCTGACCTCTGCCTCTCCCACGGCATCCCCCTCGAGATCGCGGAGATGGTGCGCCATCACAGTGCCTTCGCGTCGGAAGGCCTGCCCGGAACCGTCGAGGGCACCATCGTCCACTACGCGGATTTCGTCTCCAACGATTTCGCAGCCATCCTCTCCGGCGTCGACACCATCCACGCGAGCACCCGACCCGTCCCCAAGCAGCGAAGGGACTGACGGGACCTTCGCGGAAACCACTCACGAAGCCGCGCTGCGAGAGGAAAGCCATGCCCGACTCCACCGACTACCTGCTCCGCGTCGACATGACGAGCCAGCGCGTCGAACGAAGCCCCCTCCCCGAGGCGTGGGCGTTGCTCGGCGGGCGCGCGCTCAGCGCGCGCATCCTGATCGAAGAGTGCGACGCCAATTGCGACCCGCTGGGCCCCGACAACCTGCTGATCTTCGCGCCGGGGGTTCTCGGCGGAAGCGCGGCCCCCACTTCCGGCCGGCTCTCGGTGGGCGCCAAGAGCCCGCTCACCGGCGGCATCAAGGAAGCCAACGCGGGCGGCAACCCCGCCCAGCACCTCGCAAAGCTCGGCTGCCGCGGTGTGGTGGTCAGCGGCCAGCCCGCGGACCCCCAGGCGCGCTTCGGTCTCGAGGTGGACGAATCCGGCGCCCGGCTCGTCGCTGCCGACGACCTGGCCGGGCTCTGGACCTACGCGACCTGCGAGCAGCTTGTGGAGCGTTACTCGAAGAAGGCCTCCTTCATCTGTTGCGGCCCCGCCGGTGAGCATCGCCTGGGCGGTGCCTCGGTGGCCTGCACGGACCAGGACAACCGCTACCCGGCACGCCACGCCTCGCGCGGCGGCATGGGGGCCGTGATGGGCGCCAAGGGCCTCAAGTTCGTGGCCGTGGAGCCCGGGCGCGCAAAGCTGCGCCGCGCCGCGAAGCACGCCGAGTTCACGNAGCTCTGCAAGCGCTACGGCAGCGACTANCTNGCGGGCGAGCAGCCCTTCGCGGAGGGCACCGCCATCGGCGTCACCTTCGCGAACTCCCTTCACTCGCTTCCCTACAAGAACCGCATCGACGGGCAGTCGCCCGACGCGGATACCCTCGACGGCTACCTGATCCACGAGAGCTTCGCGGAACGGGGTGGCGGCATGCACAACTGCCTGACGGGCTGCATCGTACGCTGCTCGAACGTCGTTCACGACGCCGAGGGCCGCTACAAGACCTCCGCGCTCGAGTTCGAGACGATGGCGCTGCTCGGCTCGAACTGCGCGGTGGTCCACTGGGAGGACGTCGCAGACCTCGACCGGCTCTGCGACGAGGTGGGCCTCGACACGGTGGAAACCGGCGCCGCCATCTCCATCCTGATGGAAGCGGGCCAGATGAAGTGGGGGGACGTCGCCGGCATGAAGGCCCTCTTCGACGAGATCAGCCGGGGCAGCGAGATCGGCCGGGCCATCGGCGGCGGCGCGGATGCCACGGCCCGCTACACCGGGCACACCCGCGTCCCCACTGTGAAGGGCCAGGCCATCCCGGCCTGGGACCCGCGCCCCCTCAAGGCCACCGGCGTCACCTACGCGACCAGCGCCATGGGGGCCGACCACACCGCGGGCAACGTCCTCGAACCCGGGGTGCCCATCGAGGAGTGCGCGCGGCGCTCCCAGGAGAAGCAGATGGTGAACGCCATCTGCGACGCCTCGGGCTTCTGCGAGTTCATCGGCGCGTCTCCCGACGACATCCGCACCTTCTACGGCTTGATGGTTGGCCGCGAGGTGAGCCGGGACGAGATCGCGGACTACGGGTGGCAGATCCTCTCGGACGAGTGGGAGTTCAACCGCCGCGCCGGCTTCAGCGAAGCCGATGACGTGCTCCCGGAGTGCATGCTGACCGACGCCATCGGCCCCAACCAAGAGGTCTTCGACGTCCCCGCCGAGGTGATCGCCGACGCCAAGGTCCGCAAGTCCTTGGGCCCCGACTTCTTCGCAAAGAAACCCGCCTGATGCCCGAGAAGGGCCGGCTCGAGGGCAAGGTCGCCATCATCACGGGGGCCGGCCGCGGGATCGGACGCGAATACGCGCTGGCCTTCGCGCGCGAGGGCGCCCGGGTCGTCGTCAACGATCTGGGCGGCAGCCTGCAGGGACGTGGCGAGAGCCACGGCCCCGCGGACGAGGTGGTGGCGGAGATCGAGGCGCTGGGGGGCGAGGCGATCGCCAGCTACGCGGACGTCGCCAACCACGAAGAGGCCGCGCGCAGCGTGGGCGAGGCCCTCGCAGCTTTCGGGCGCGTCGACGTGTTGGTCAACAACGCCGCCGTCTCACGCCGGGGCCCGCTGCTCGAACTCGACGAGGAGGGCTGGGACCTCACCATCGACACCCACCTGAAGGGCAGCTTCAACTTCATCCGGCACGCCGCCCCGCACATGCTCGCCCAGGGGAGTGGCAGCATCATCAACACCACTTCCGGCGCCGC
>JABSQX010000089.1 GCA_013215615.1 Myxococcales bacterium
GGTCCCATCGACCGTCTCTTCTATTGCGCGGGTCTGCCGGGGACGGCTCCGGCCCTCGACGTGATGCTCGTCAATTTTCTGGGGCTGCGTCACTGCGTGGAGCAGGCGTTGACCCACATGCCGGGTGACGGCGCCATCGTCACCATCTCCTCGGCGGGCGGCATGGGTTACGTGGCGATGATGGACAAGATCATGCCGCTACTCCACGAGGCCGGGCACGCCGAAGGGAAGCGCTGGGTCGAGGCCCACCAGGGCGAGGATTGGTTCGAGCCCTACAGTTTTTCCAAGGCCTGCACGATCGCCTACACGCTGTGGCGCGGTGCGAACCTCACCTCCGAGACGGGGATCCGCCTCAACGCCATCAGTCCCGGGCCTACCGATACACCGATGATGCCGTCCTTCATCGAGCACGCGGGCGCGAAATTCATGGCCGCCTACCCGCGCTCCGTGGGCCGGAACTCTACGGCCGAAGAGCAGGGCTGGCCCCTGGCCTTCCTGAACAGCAACGCCGCGAGCTACATCAGCGGCGAGAACCTCTACACGGACGCGGGTACCGCCGGGGGCTTGATGACGGGTGCGGTGACCCTGGATGCCAGCTTGATGGGGAAATAGGAGGCGCCCTTCAACCGGCGCGCGGGGCCGAGACCCGAATGGCCCCGGAAGAGGAGGAGTACATGGCCGCACACGTCATCCAGATCGACGAGGCTCCGGATCTCGAGGCTCGCATCCAGCGCCCCGGGCAGGCAGCGGAAGCCTCTCCGGGGCCCAAGAGCACCCGCTTCCTGGGCCTGCCGGGGGAGGATTTCGAGAACCCCGTGAAGCCTCCCTTCGCCTACCACATCCGCCGTCCGAAAGGCGACGTCACCCCCGATCACCGGCACGGCGCCAACCGCACCGAATACCTGATCGAGGGCGCGATCGAGTGGCGCGAACCCGGCAAGCAACCCGTCGTCTACGGGGCCGGCACGCTCACCTACGTGGAGGCCGGGACGGTGTACGGCTACACGGTGCTCGAGGATGCCAGCATCCTGATCCTCTTCGACCAGCCTCCGGGCATGCACTACGAGTAGTCAGAAATCGTTGAAGCCGGGTATGAAGTGCCCCACGCTGGCGCCCCCGTCCACGGGAAGGTCGATGCCCGTACACTGACGCGAGGCGTCCGAGGCCAGGAAGAGCGCGCCGTCCGCGATGGCTTCCATGGGCGCGTTCCCCGGAATGGCGCGGTTGTCCGTGTAGGCCCGGGTTTCCTCGCTGATCCCCGACAGTGTTTCCGCCCAGGGCTCGTACATCTCGGGGTTGCCTCCGGCGGGACACACGCAGTTGACGCGGATGCCGTGGCGTCCGAGTTCCATGGCCGCGGACTTGGTGAGGCCCCGCAAGCCCCACTTCGAGGTCGCGTAGGCGCTGACCCCGTTCATGCCCGTCATCCCGTCGATGGAGGCGATGTTCACGATGGCCCCCTCGCCTTGGCGCTTCATGGCCGGCAGCACCGCGCGGATGCCCAGGTAGGGACCCAGGGTGTTGACGCGGAGCACCTGCAGGGCCACCTCCGCGGGCGTGTTTTCCAGTGTCCCGATGTGGAGGATCGCGGCGTTGTTGACGAGGGCATCGATACGGCCCCACTCCGACAGCGCGGCTTCCACCCAGCGCGTCCACTCCTCTTCCTGGGCGACGTCGAGGTGGAGGTAGCGGACGGCCCCGCCGATCTTCTTCGCCACCGCCTCGCCCTGGGCGTCGCGGATGTCACCCAGCAGCAGCCGGGCTCCTCCCGCGGCGGCGCGCTCCGCGATGCAGGCGCCCAGGCCGCGCGCGGCGCCTGTCACCAGCAAGACGCGGTCCTCGAACTCGAAGTGGAAGTCGGATCGTGCGGCTTCGCTCATGCGGAGATGCTAGCCCGCTGCGCGGGCTACGCGCCGTTTGGATGGGTCAGGTCGCCGCGCCCGATGGCCGCGAGGGCGTAAAGCGGATCGGCAGCGTCGCAAGTCCAGCGACGTTGGTCGCGTGCACGACGCTGACTCCCGACTCATCGACCTCGTAATCCGGCAGCCGCTCGTGGATCTCCTCGAGTGCCACCCGCGCCTCGAGGCGTGCCAGCCGCGCGCCCACGCAGAAATGCACCCCGAAACCGAAGGCGAGGTGCCGCTCCATCACGCGGTCGATGTCGAAACGCCCGGGCACTTCGAAGTGCCGCGGATCGTGGTTGGCGGCGCCGATCAGCAGCGCCACCTGTTCGCCCTTCGGAATCGTCCTTCCATGGAGTTCGACGTCGCGGGTGGTGGTGCGGGCCATGTACTGGGTGGGGCTGCGAAAGCGGAGCGATTCTTCCACGGCCGCCGGGATGCGGCGGGGATGCGCGATCAGTCTGGCGCGCTGATCGGGGTGGCGGGCCAGTTGGTGGACCGTGTTGGCGATCAACTTTTCGGTGGTCTCGTTGCCGCCCGCGATGAGCAGCATGCAGAAGCCGAGGATTTCGTCGTCCGAGAGCCGTCGCCCCTCGAGTTCGACCGCGACCAGCCCCGAGATGAGGTCTTCCGCGGGCCGTCGGCGCTTTTCGGCGATGAGTTCCTGGAAACGCGCGATGAGTTGCTGCGACGCTTCCTGGGCTGCCGCGGGGGGGCGCGCGACTCCGTCGTCACGGGTGAGCAGCATCGCGGTCCAGATGCGAAGGTTGTCGTGATCCTCGGCGGGTGCGCCCAGCAGCGTCGAGACCACGTCCGAAGGGAGCAGGGCCGCAAAGCGCGCGATCAGGTCGCACTCGCCCTCTTCGATGAAGCGGTCGAGGAAGCCCGTCGCCAGGGTGCGAACGCGCTCTTCGAGGGCTCCCACGCGATGCGGCGTGAAGGCGCGTACGACCAGCTTGCGGAGCTTCGTCTGGTCGGGCGGGTCGAGGCCGATCATCGATGGGGAGCTGATCTCCCCGGACTCGCCGATCGCAATCCCTTGCGTTGAGGTAAAGGTCTCCCAGTCGCGGTAACCGTTCAGCACGTCATCGAAGCGGGAAAGCGCCCAGAATCCCAACGCCTCGTTGTGGTAGACCGGGGCCTCTTCGCGCAGACGCGTGTAGGTGGGGTAGGGGTCCTCGTGGATCTCGTACGCGAAGGGGTTGAAGACGATGGCTTCGGGCATCCGCTCTCCCGCGCGCTAGAGGCGGCTCTCGAGATACGCGAGCGTTCGCTGCTCGGCCCCTTCCTCGGTCTCGAGCAGGGACGCCTCGAAGTCGCTGACGCCGAGTGCCCGCAGGCGTTCGAGTCCTGCATCGAGGTCCTTCTCGTCCCCGAGCAGGGCGAAATCGGCGGCGCCCTGGGATCCCTCGTGCTCGATCATCGCCCGGTAGCTCGGCATCTGGCCGTAGGTCGCGAGCAGCTTGCCGACCTGTTCCCTGGCCGCATCGAGTTTCGACGTCAAGGCGATGTGCATCCCCGCCACGACGCGCGGCTCGGGTTTCCCGGCCTCCTGGGCGGCGGCGCGCAACTTCGGGACCACGTGGCGTTCGATGGCCCCGAAGCCTCCCATCCACAGGATCGTTCCCGCCGCGTGTCGTCCTGCGATCTCCAACATGCGATCCCCGAGAGCGGCGATGAGGACGGGCACGGGGTGCGCGTCGGGCACGTCGACCGCCATGTCGACCCGGTACTCCTCGCCCTCGAAGTGAGCCGCTTCGCCGCGGAGCAGCGGTCCCAGCACCTCCATGTACTCGCGCATGTGTTTCGCGCGCCGCGCATAGGAGAGCCCGATCATGCGCTCGATCACGGGCGGATGGGAGAGACCGATTCCGAGGGTGAAGCGGCCCCGGCAGGCGGCTCCGGCGGTGAGTGCCTGCTGGGCGAGGGCCGTCGGGTGACGCGGGTAGGTGGGCACGACCGCCGTCCCGATCTCGATGCGCTCGGTTTCACGCCCGACCAGGGACGCGCAGTTGATGGCATCGTGGCCGAAGACGTGCGGGATCCACATCGTCGCGAAGCCCCGGGACTCGAGGTCCTGTGCGCGGGCGACGAGTTCGTCGATGCCGATGCGGCGGGCGTGGCCCCCCACCATGACTCCGATTCGCATATCAGCCTCCTTGCTTCAACAGACCTTCGGGCTGCCTCGCTGCGGGTCTTTCAGCCCTGCAGCCCGCCCACCGCCTGGTAGAAGCTCTCGGCTTGCCCCAGCAGGTCGTCGCCCGCCGGGGTGTAGAGGATCTCCGTGGAACCCGCGGCCGCGCTCGCCTCCGCGCGCTTGCGGACTTCCTCCGCGCTGCCCACCCAACCGAACCAGGGCACGTCCTCCCCGCAGGCGTCGAAGATGATCCGGTCGCGATCGCTCAGGTGGCTGCAGTGCCCCTCGTGGACGGCCAGGTGTCGCTGTCCCTCCGGCCGGTCGCTCTCCACGCGCGCAAGCCACGCCGCTCCGCCCGGCATCTGTGCCAGGGCGTCGGGATGGGTCTCCCAGGCCCCGTGGTACATCAAGGCCTGCCACGGCCCCACGGCGTCGATCACGCGACTCGAAGTGGGAGATTCGCCGGGTGCGAGGACGCTGCCGTTGACCATGTGGACCGCCCAGTCGAAGGCCTCGGGGGGCGGCGTCACTCCCATCCAGCCATCCGCGATCTCCCGCGTGATCCCCTGGCCCTTGGGGCCGAAGGCGGAAAGCAGGATGGGGACGCGGATGGGTCGGGGCCCGGTGAGTTCCGGGCGGTGGATCATCTGGCAATCCCGGTCGTCAATGCGGACGACCTCTCCGCGCAGCAGCGCCTGTAGTTGCTCCACGTACTCGCGCACGAACTTCCAGGGGAGGGCCTTCTGGGCCAGGGTGAGGCGCGCCGTGTACCCCGTTCCGATCGCGCAGGCGAGGCGCCCGGGTGCCAGCCGGTCCACGGTGGCGATCGCGGACGCGGTGGCCATCACGTGTCGGAGGTTGGGGACCAGGACGGCGGTGCCGAGACCGATTCGCTCGGTGGCCTCGGCGGCTCGAGCCAGGTGGATCCAGACGTCCTCGTAGAGTGCCGCGGAGTCGTACATCCAGATCCGGTCGTAGCCGATTTCCTCGGCTCGGACTGCGAGGTCTCGGGCCTGGCGGCCCGGCGGGACGCCGATCGAAATCTTCATGGGCTCTCTCCTCGTCGCGGGGATGCCGAGACGCTATCGCCTCATGGGGTGTTGCGACCAGCCGTTGCCGCCCTCCGCTCGCCGAGCTCGCGGAGGTTCCGCTGGTGGGATTCGCGGTCGATGCGGTAGAGGGCCAGGCAGGCGAGGAAGAGGCCGTAGAGGCCGAGCACGCTGGGCAGGTAGAGGAGGACCAGGTTCTTCAGCACCTCGTCGGAGACCTCGCCGGGCACCGCCTGCTCGGGAAAGGCGACCGCGGCCAGGATCCATGCCGATCCCAGTATCCCGAAACCGGAGACGGCCTTCTGCGCGAAGCTCCGCGCTGCGAAGAAGAGGCCCTCCGAGCGGCGTCCGGTCGCGAGTTCGCTCTCCTCCACTACGTCGGCGACCATCGAGGAGGCCAGGATGCTGTTGATGATGATGAGCGACACGTCGAGGACGCTGAGCGCCAACAGGATGGGGAGCAGGGCGGGACTTCCGTTCTCCGGCATCCAGCCCAGCAGGCGTCCCACCACCGCGATGGGCGAGATCACGACGACCAGGCTCCCGCTGAGCAGTGCGGCGGCGCGTTTGCCCAGCCGAGTGGCGAGGCGGGGGGCAGCCACCAGGGCGATCATCGCAGAGCCGAAGCTTCCTATCATCAGCACCGAGATCTGGCCGCTGCTGAGTTCCCAGAAGAAGGTNTTGAAGTAGAGGNTGAGTGCCATCGAGAGGCCCGNGGCCATGGCGGCGAAGATNCCCGCCGCGAAGAGCACCAGGAAGGAGCGGTTGCGGAGCGTCTCGCCCAGTTCGCCCAGCGTGCGTCGCAACTCGAAGGGGCGTCGCTCGGGCGCGGGTCGAAGCCTCGGGATGCTGGAATGGGTGCCGCCGGCCGAGATCAGGATCGCGAATGCCATCACCAGGCCCGCGGCGATCCCGTAGGAGCCGTAGCCCACCGGGTCGAGTTGGCCGTCGGGAAAGGCGGCGCTGGGTTGCAGGAAGACCGCGTAGGCGAGTACTGCCATGCTCAGCCCTCCCCACCAGCCGAAGAAGTAGCGGAAGCTCAACATGGAGGTGCGGGTGTCGTAGTCGTCGCTCAGTTCCGCGACCAGCGACGTGCTGGGGATCTCGTAGAGGGTGATGAAGGTACGGACGATGATGGCCAGCGTGACGAAGTAGGCGAACAGGCCCCCATCGCTGAGGCCCGCGGGCGGGTTGAAGAGGAAATAGAAGGAGAGGCCCGCTGGCAGCGCCGCGAAGTACATGAAGGGATGGCGTCGCCCCCAGCGCGAGCGCCAGTTGTCGGACACGTAGCCCACCACGGGGTCGGAGAATGCATCCACGACCAGCGCGATGAAGATCCCGAGCCCCACCCAGCGCTCCGGGAGGCCGAGCACCTGGTTGTAGTAGAAGAGCAGGAAGACCGAGAAGCCGTTGTCCTTGACCCCGTAGGCCACGGAGCCCGCGCCGTAGTAGAGGCGCGTCGCGAGCGACGGCTCGGGCTGCGATTTCGCTGCCTGCGCGCCCTCAGGCATTCGCGCGGTCCGGTAGTTCGATCTTCGGCTCGTCGGGGTGCGGTCGGTAGAGGATCACGGTGTGCCCCACCAGGCCGACGAGTGCGGAGCGCGTATCGACGGCGAGTTGAGCGGCCTCTCTCTTCTTGTCCTCCGGCTGCCGGAGGCGAACCTTGACGAGTTCGTGGCCCTCGAGGGAGGCGTCGATGGCGCGCAGGACGGCCGGGGAGACGCCGCCATCCCCCACCTGTACCAGGGCGCGCAACGGGTTGGCGCGAGCGCGCAGGAAGCGCCGTTGCAGTCCAGAGAGCTGCGGGGGGGTGGACACGCGGGCAGCATCGCCCCGACGGATGACCGCCGCCACTCGGCGCAATCCGGTTGGGGTAGAGTCGGGGTGTCTCGAAGGGAGGTGGTCGTGGCGTTTCTCGAACGCGTGACGGGTTTCGCGGTGACGCCAGCCGGCGCGGCGCTCGACCGCTTCTGTGTTCGCTGGCTCGGTCACTCCCTGGTGAGCTGGCTGTTCGCCCGCGGCAGCGGCCAGGCCTACAACGTGCCGCTGCTGCTCACCGCCACCGGGCGCAGCAGCGGGCTGCCGCGCAGCGTGGTGCTCCCCTACTTCCCCGCCGGAGCGGCGATCGCGGTGGTGGGCTCCAAGGGCGGGCTGCCCGAAGATCCGCACTGGGTGAAGAACCTGCGTGCCGAGCCCCGCTGCGAGATCTACCTCGGGCGGCGTCGACATCGCAAGCGCGCGCGCATCGCCGCGGGTGAGGAGCGCGCCGGCCTGTGGGGAGAGATCAGCGCGCGAGCGCCCGTCTACCTCGACTACCAGGAGCGGGCCCGCGGGCACCGGGAGATCCCGGTGGTCATCCTCGAGCCCGAGGGCTAGCGGGCCGGACGCGCCGCGAAGCGGATGGGCAGCGATGAGAAGCCGCGGAAGAACTCCGAGCGGATGCGCACGGCCTGCGCCTCGTCGACCTCGTAGTCGGGAATCCGGGACAGCAATTCGCGGAGCAACACGCGTCCCTCCATCTGGGCGACGTGGGCACCCAGGCAGCGGTGACGGGCGTGGTTGAAGCTGAGGATGCGCGGCGCCCGGCGGTGGATGTCGAAACGCTCGGGCTCCGGGAACTCGCGCTCGTCGCGGTTGGCCGCACACCAGAGGTGCATGAGCTTTTGTCCCGCCAGCACCGTCGTGCCGCCGCAGATCGTCGTGTCCGCCTCGGCGGTGGCGCCCAGCATCAGGGTGGGCATCTCGTAGCGCAGCGCCTCCCAGAAGGCGTCCGCGGCGAGTCCGGGGTTGGCGACCACTTCGGCGCGTTGTTCCGGGTGGCACCAGAGTTGGTAGAGGGCGCCCGCGAAGACCTTCGGGAGGGTCTCGGTGCCGCCGATCACCATCAGGTAGAGGTTCGAGACGACCTCTTCGGGAGGCAGCGCGCGACCCTCCCAGCGGAAGGCGAGCAGCGTGTCGATGAGATCCGCGTTCCCCCCGCGCCGCCGCCGCGCGTCCACGCACTCCCCCAGGTACTCGCGCAGGTCCACGGTGGCTTCGCGGCCGGTGTCCGTGTTGCCCCGGGTGCCCTGCTGCCGGTCGAAGGTCTGGCC
>JABSQX010000009.1 GCA_013215615.1 Myxococcales bacterium
AGATCGATCTGTTCCTGGAAGAAGGGAGACAAGACGGTCGATGTCATGACGAGCAGGCCGTAGCTGTGGGCGAGGTCGACGAATTCCCGGTCGACGGAGCGATAGCCGAACCCCACGCCCGACCAGCCCCGTTCTACGAACTGAATCATCTGACTCTCATGGTCCGCTGAGGGTCCCAAGGCTGACACGACATTGGCCTCCGGCATTAAGGCGTAGAAGGGCCCGCCGGTTCCGAAGCGGTTCCAGACCCAGACGTCTTCGGGGGGAAAGCCGAAGTCCTGCAGTGCTTGTACGATGTCGGGTACGTAGCTGATGGCCTTGATGTCCAGGAAGAGCTTGTGCCCCTGGATGACCGCCAGGGCCTCGTCGAAGGTGGGGATCTGCTCCCCCGCGAATTCCGGGGAGCGGTAGGAGCCGGCGTCCAGGGCCTTCAGCTCCGCGAGGGTCTTTTCGTAGACGAAACCGGTGCCGTCTGTCGTTCGGTCCACGGTTGGGTCGTGGTGGACGACGGGGACTCCGTCGGCGCTCAGCCACACGTCGATCTCCAGGCCGTCGGCGCCTTGCTGCAGCGAGTGTTCGAAGTCGACCAGAGTGTTCTCGGGATGTGAGTAGTTTCCGCCTCGGTGTCCGACGCCCCATGGATAGGGAAGTTCGGCGGTTGCGGCGCCCGAGCAGAGACAGGAAATCAGCCCCAGCAGCACAATCGCCCTGCGACCGGACAGTCCCTCGTGTCGGGAGTTCTTCGTGTGATCGCCATGCGTCGTGGACGAGAAACTCACCACGTACTTTGCGCGGTAGTCGTTCCAGGGCGGGGTCCCCGGGCGTGTGTTGAGAGAAGCATGACGGGACACTCGATCGTCCAATCTCCGCGGCGGTGTGGAACCGCTTCAAGGCTGCAAGGGTCAACAAGGGAAGTGGGCAACCGAGCGCGTCCGTGGCGGAAAGATCCAGATTTTGTACCGAAACTCGTCTAGAGCGCTCCAAGGGCCCCGCAGAGCGCTCTCGGAAAGCCGCCGTGGCGCTTAAATTATCACCCCGGGGGGAGAGGAGGTGGCGGACCTGTGCGGTGCGGGCGACAGGCGAGGATGGCCGGAACGAGGGTTGGGCGACCTTCGCGTCGGTACAGGTTTCGCGCGCGTTCAGCCGCCGGGTGTCATCGACTGGAGGCCCACCACGTATTTCGAGTGGCGACCGCCGCGGATCGGAATGCCCTGGATGGCGCGGCCGAGTCGCAACGCGTCGCTGCTGCTGGCCTTGAACTCCACGATCAGGAGGTCGGGAAGATTGGTGGCGGCGCGCAGGTTGGGGTTTCGGGCGAGTCGCTGGTCGAAGACCCGTTGGTTGCCGTCCAGCGTGACGCGGATGAGTCCGTCGCGAGAGACGTAGTAGTGACGGTCGTATTGATTGATCAGGGTGGGGTGGGGGTAGTTGTCGAGCCAGACGCGTGCTTCGAGGGGCAGCTGCGAGCGGAGACTTGCCATGATCCGGGTCCAGCTGCGGTCGCGGATGCGAAGCGCTGGGACCCGGTAGTGCTCCTTCCAGCCGAGCCGGTTGCGCTTGCGCTTGAGTTCCAGGGTACCGGCGACCTCGTCCGGGGAGTTCCCGTACCAGCGGAACCGGACCTTGGTGCGACTGCTCACGCCGGCGAGGTTCTCCTCGTAGGTCGAGAGGTCGAAGTCGTCGAGGTAGAAGTTGTTCACCCGGCGCGGCGGATAGGCGCGGTGGAATCCAGCGCCATGCCCGTGCAGCCAGGCTTCGAGGCTCGCGCGCTGCGTGGGAGGGGCCACGAACTTCACCTCGTGGCGCAGGTCGCGTTTCGGCGCTTTATCGCTTCCCGCCCCGCCATCGGGGCGACCAGCGGCCTGCTCTGAATCTCTCGGCGCTTCCGTCATTTCTTCATGTAGCCGCTTTCGTAGACGGCATCGGCATCGAAATCCTGCCCGGGTTGGGCGACACCGTCGATCACCAGGTCGCTTCCCCACTGCGCGATGGCGAGCTCTCCAGCGGATTTCACCGCGACGTCTTCCACCTTCAGGCGGGCGGGGCCGAACTCCGGCTTCTTCACGTAGACCATGAAGGCCGCGTGTTCGACGTTCTGGATCGTGGAGTCGCGGATCGCAGCTTCGGAGTCGTCCTTGGAGACGATCGCGCTGCCCACCGTGTCGATCCGGAGTCCCGTGGCCACGAGGTGACTGCCCTCTCCGACCGAGATCGCCTTGTCGCGGATCTCCTCGAGGCGGGTGCCCGAGACGGAGAGATTCGAAGCGCTGACGTCGATGCCGTCACCACCGATCCGTGCGAAGCGCCCCCCTCGGATCTCGCCGCGCGTAAAGTCGCCGTCGAAGCCGTCCGAGGCGGCGTCGACGACAGTGATTTCTTCGAGGAGGAAGCGTGACCGCACGATGTTCAGCGCATCCTCGCCGCTGTTCTCTCGGAAATGGCAGTGCGACATGGAGATGTCGCTCTGGTAGAAGGTCACCGCGCCGGTGAGCCGCCAGTCCCCCAACTCGAAGCCGCGGGTCTGTCGCACCTGGACGTGGGACCAGAGGGATTCGGCGCCGGCATCGAGTACCAGCACGCCGGGCCAGGGCTCTTCGGCGAGCAGCGGCTCGAGGAGGATGGGTTGGGCTTCGCTGCCGCTGAATTCCGTCGGTCCACGCACCACCAACAGGCCCTCGGGCGCGAAGCGAAGTTGGGTCCCCGGTCCGATCCGCAGGCCCATCCCGGCTGGAAGCCACAGCGGGGCTTCGATGGGCCAGGAGCCCGGGAGAATCTCGAGGAATCCGGGGTCACTGCTGGCGCGCAGGAAGGCGTGGCGCGCCAGGAGTTCCGCTGGCGTCACGCGGGGGAGCGCGGGTGCGGTGGCGGCCGGGTGGCTGGGACGGGCCGTAAAGGTGTGGGTGTGACGTTGCCCCTCGACCCGCGCCTCTCCACTGACGCGCAGCGCTTCGATCTCCGCCGTCACCGGGAGGGCCACGCTGCGCCACGCGGGTGCCGCGCCCTCGCGGGTTGCGGGCAAATCGATGGGGAAGCCCGCTAGCAGTTCGGAGAAACCCGTCGCCTGGGCGGTGCCCTCCCTTTGCAGACGGACCTCTTCGACCCTCACGGGATAGGGGAGGGCGCTGGCCAACTGCAGCTCCGGGCCGTGTTCTCCGAGGATCAGGTTGGCGAGCACGGTGCTCGGGTAGCGGCGTTCCGCGTGGGAAGGCAGCGAGGAATCGAAGAGCGCGGTGGGATCGAGACCGCTCAACGCGGAAGCTCGCGCCGCGACCACGCCGAGGTCGAGGGCTGAACGCGCGGGAAACTCCCGGTGGAGGATCGCGAGGTCGTCCCCTTGCAGGCGCTGGAGGCGCGGCAGGAGTTCGCCGTCGTTAAGACCCTCGGCGAGTTCCCGGATGCCCTCTAGAAAGGCCCCGCGCACCGCCTCGTCCCGCAGGAACTCCCGGGTGATGGGCTCCTGGGCGGTGAGCAGCGCGGGGGACAGCCAACTCAGGTGCAAGTTGCCATCGAAGCCGATGGGCTCGAGTTCCCGGTCGATGGGGTTCATGTAGAAGCGCAGGTTGTGCCAGCGGCAGGGATGCTGAGCGGCCCAGACCTCGCAGGCTGCCAGGTAGCGCCCCAGGAGCGCCTCGTCGAAGACCTCCGAGGCGGAGAGTTTCCCCTCCGCGAAGCCGCGAAGCAGTCCTCGCGCGGCGGCCAGGTCGCGCATCAGTTCCGGGGACCGGCGGATTGCACCCATCCCGAAGGCCTCGATGGGCGCCTTCCGGTAATCGTCGAAGGGGAGGTGGTGCCCGGCGTGCAGCTGGTTCTGCCAGAAGATGGACTCGTCGAACTTCAGGATCACGCTCTCGCGCCGGCCCTGGCTCTCCAGCAGCACCTTGTCGAAGTGCTCCTCGAGGGCCATCAGGCCGATGTCCCGCCCGTTCACCTCGAACTCGACGAAGAAATAGCGGGGGGCGAGGACGCCCAGCCAGCGCAGGCTCTCGAGGAAGAGGGGCTCGGCCTGGAACCCCCGGGTGCGCGGGGCCTGGAGGGAGAAACGGCGCATTCCCAGCAGCGCCTTGCCATCCCGCGTCTTGACGCGGAAGGACCACTTGTCGCCCAGGAGATGGTCGGGGAGATCGCCCTTCAGCCGCACCTCCACGGGCACGCTGCGCTCGCCGTGGCGGATCTCGGCGGGCACGAAATCGTCGTCTTCGGTCACCAGCAGTCCCTGGGCCAGGGCCTCTTCGCGCTTCTGGTGAATCTTGTGCAGCTGCTTGAACTTGATGTCGAGGCTCAGCTTCGGGACTTCGACCTCGTCGAAGCGGGCGCGCAGCCAGCGCTCCGGAACACGGCCCAGGCTCGCCACGATCTCGGAGAACGCGGTGGCGCCTGTCAGCGAGCGCAGGCTCGGCATGATGAAGTCCCGGTACGCGAAGCCCGCGCCGAAGAGCAGGCCCGACCAGCCGAGCAGGAAGGCCACCAGCAGGGCGAGCGTCAGCGCCCGGCGCTTCTTTCCCCGCGGCGTCTCGGGAAGCGGATGTTCCGGATCGAGCCGCAACGGCCGTCCCCGATCTATACGCTGGGCAGGCGGTTCTGGTCGATGAAGGTCACGCCTACCCCGGGGAAGCTGTTGCGCACGTCGTCGATCAGGGAACTCAGATTTTCACTGCCCTCGAGGTCGAGGAAGTAGACCACCTCCANCCCGTCGTCGCCCACGTCCACGCGCCGGACGTCCGACGNGGCGCTGTGTCGCGACACGACCTCGTTGAGCGCCGCCAGGAACTCCGAGCCGCCCGCATTGTCACCGGAGGCTGATACGGAGAGGAAGAGGTTCTTCTGCTCGAGGTTCCGGCTGCGCCAGCGGAAGACCGCCACCACCGCCAGGATCGCCAGCGCCGAGACCACCGTGGGGAGGGTCTGGTCCGCGCCCAGTCCGAGCCCCATGGCGATGGCCATGAAGAGGTAGGCGAGTTCCTCGGGCTCCTTGATGGGCGTCCGGAAACGCACGATGGAGAGCGCACCCACCAGGCCCAGGGAGAGTGCCAACGAGGACTTCACCACGGAAATGATGAGCACCGTGGTGAGCAGGATGAAGGGGAAGACGAGGGCGAACTCGCTGCGGTTCGACAGCGTGGACGCGAAGCGGACGAAGTGCCAGCGCAGCAGCGCTGCGAGCACCACCCCCACGCCCAGGTTCATCAGCAGGTTGGTGATGGAGAGCGGCGCGCCGCTGGGGATCAGCCCCTCGAGTTCGCTCATCGATCGCCCATTCCCGGGGACCCCCCCATGGCCGACTCCTCGGTCCTACTGAGTCGCAAGTTTAGGCGAACTTCCCGAGAATCCCACGCGATTCGCCGCTCAGCCGGTGTGGGGGCGCCCCCGAGGCCCGTTGCCGTCATTGGGCGGTGGGGCCGCTTCCGAGAGCGGGGATCGGGCGGCCCTCCGCGTGGCGAGGTGGCTCGATGTCGAGCAGTGCCGCGATGCTGGGCGCCACGTCGAGCGCCGACACCACACCCAGTCGGCTGCCCGGCTCGACGCCCCGTCCCATGGCGAAGAGCACGCCCGCCATGTCGGGGTGTCGTGGGTCGTAGCCGTGGGCGCCCAGGTTCTTTCCGAGTCCGCGGGCGAGCGCGCTAAGGGCCCCGGCACGAAACGCGTAGGGGGGCTCCGCGACCACCACCAGGTCGCCGACACGCGAGGCGGGTCCCAGCCGTAGCGCATCGGGAAGCGTTTCGGGCGTGTACGCGCGCGCACCCTCGAGGGATGCCAGGGCCGAGAGCGCTCTCGCCCGCTCGCTGGGGTCCTCGAGGAAGACGTGGGAGACGGCGCTCGCGCGCAGCGTCTCGGCGTGGACCTCTGCGGCCTCGAGCTTCGCTTCGAGCCGGATGGGCTCGCTGATCCGCGTCATGCCATGATCGCTCACCAGCAACAGCGTGGTGCTCCCCCAAGCGCCCCGCGCGTCGAGGCCCTGCAACAGTTCGCCGAGTTGACGGTCCTGGGCCCGAAGCGCCCGCGGCACCGCTTCGTGGTCGGGCCCGTGCAGGTGCCCGGTCCGGTCGGCGCCGTGCCACCAGGAGAGGATCAGTCGGGGGCGCTCTTCGGGGGGCAGGTCGAGCCAGGCGAGGATCTGCTCGACCTTGGTGGCCTCGCTGACGCCGGGGTCGAAGGGCGTCATGCGGTAGGTGGCCGCGATGTTCTGCCAGGGTGTCTCGGAGCCCACCCAGAAGTACACCGCGGTGCGAAGCCCCTGGCGTTCGGCGCTCACCCAGATGGGCTCCGCGAGCATCCAGCTGGCGTCGCTCTCGTAGTCGAAGAGCCCGCGCTCCCGGTCCCGGAAGCGGTTGTCGATGATTCCGTGGCGCGCCGGGCGGGCACCGGTGGCCAGGGAGACGTGGGTGGGAAAGGTGCTCGAGGGAAACACGGGAAGCAGGCGCTCCGCGCGCGCACCCTCTCGTGCCATGCGCGCGAGTGCGGGCAGGTCGGCGCGCTCCGGGTAGTCGTGGCGTACCCCATCCCAGGAGATCACGATCACGCTGGGCGCGGGGGGAGGGGCCGTGGCGAGAGCTGCGAGTGCCCACAGCCCGAAGCCGAGCAGCGCGATGCAGAGCGCGCGCGAGGGCATCCCTTGGCGCGCCATCAGACCTCGTCCACTTCCAGTTCCCAACCCAGGAAGGTGTGCAGGTCGAGTGCCGCCGAGCGCGCCTGGCTGCGCACGTAGGCGGAGGGGTCGTGAAGGGCGATCTCCACGCGCCGCCGCACGCCCTGTGGCTCTACGCGTCCAAAGCGGCGGGCCAGGTGGCCAAAGCCCGTCACTGCGTTACCGCGCACCTCCGCGCTGTGGTGGCGCGACAGTTGAATGCAGCAGGACTGCGCCCACTCCCGTGATGCTGCCTCCTGGGCGATCCGCAGCACGAGATCCGCGAGTTCCCACGCCTCGTCGCGCTCGATTGCGTCCTCCGCGGCCCGGCGAAAAGCGGCTTCGGCGCTGGGAGAGGTGTCGCTCGGGGAGTCTCCGCTGGCGTTCATGTCTCTATCGGTCATGGCGCTGCGCGAGTGCCGCCGCGTCTCAGAGCACCACCTCGAAGCCCTCGAAACGCGGGTGGTCGAGGTAGGTGCCCTTGGGCGCGCGCGCCTGGGCGTGGGCCTTCTTGAAGCTTTCGGATTCCGTCCAGTCCTCGAAGGCCTGGCGGGATTCCCAGATCGTGTGGGAAGCGTAGAGGGTGGCTTCCTCGTCCTCGGGGCCGCAGAGCAGGCGGAACTCCACGAAGCCCGGTACCTCGTCGAGATAGGAATCCCGTTTGCGCCAGAGCGCCTCGAAGACGGGCTCGCTGCCCCGCGCGATGCGGAAACGATTCATGGCGATGAACACGGTATCTCCTTTGAGGTGTTGGGGGGTCGCGTCGGCGGCGTGGGTCAGCCGCAGAAGGCGTCGCGGATGCGGGGAATCGCCTGCTCGACCCTCTCCCGCGAGTTGAAGGCGGAGATGCGCACGTAGCCCTCGCCCGCCGCCCCGAATCCCGATCCCGGTGTGCAGACCACGTGCGCGTCGTTGAGAAGCTTGTCGAAGCAATCCCAGGAGCTGAGGCCGTCCGGCGTACACAGCCAGATGTAGGGCGCGTGCTCGCCGCCAAACAGCTTGAGGCCCGCTTCCGCCAGTCCCTCGCGCAGGGCCCGGGCGTTGGCCATGTAGTAGGCGACCTGTTCGCCGCATTGCTTGCGGCCCTCGCCGACCAGGCTGGCTGCGGCCGCCTTCTGTACCACGTAGGGAACGCTGTTGAACTTGGTGGTGTGGCGGCGGGCCCAGAGCCCGTTCAGGCCCACGCGCTCTCCGCTCGCCGTGGAGCCGCTGAGTTCCTTGGGGATTACCGTGTACGCGCAGCGCACACCCGTGAAGCCCGCCCGCTTCGAGAAGCTCCGCATCTCGATCGCGCACTCCCGGGCGCCCTCGATCTCGTAGATGGAGCGTGGCAGCGCGGAGTCCTGGATGAAGGCGTCATAGGCGGCGTCGAAGACGAGCAGCGCGTCGCGCTCGCGCGCCCAGGCCACCCAGGCCTCGAGGTTTGCCCGGCTCGCCACGGCGCCCGTGGGGTTGTTGGGTGAGCAGAGGTAGGCGATGTCCACGGGCTCCTCGGGGGGGCCGGGCATGAAGCCGTTGGCCTCGGTGGCGGCCAGGTAGACGATGCCCTCGAAGCGGCCCTCGGCGTCGGCTGCGCCGCTGCGCCCCGCCATCACGTTGGTGTCCACGTAGACGGGGTAGACGGGGTCGGTGACCGCGATCCGGCAGTCCGCGCCGAGGATCTCCTGGATGTTCCCGGAGTCCTGTTTGCTGCCGTCCGAGACGAAGATCTCGTCGTTTGCGAGTTCCACGCCACGGGTTCGGAAATCCTGCTCGCGGATGGCTTCGAGCAGGAAGTCGTAGCCCTGCTCGGGGCCGTAGCCGCGAAAGCCCGCCTCATTCCCGAAGGCGACGACCGCTGCGCGCATGGCCTCGACCACCGCGGGCGCGAGGGGCAGGGTCACGTCGCCGATGCCCAGCCGTATCAGGTCGGCATCCGGGTGTTCGCTCGCGAAGGCCGCTACCCGGCGGCCGATCTCCGGAAACAGGTAGCCGGCCTGGAGCTTCAGGTAGTGCTCGTTGATGCGTGCCATGCCGGTGGAGGATAGAGGCTGGTGGCAGCGGCGTCAGTCGTCGCCGGGGTCGACCAACACGCCGGGGTTCAGGATGCCCCCCGGGTCCAGCGCGCGCTTGCTGGCCCGCAAGCTGCGGGCGAAGAGGTCGGGCCGCTGCTGGTCGTACCAGGGGCGGTGATCGCGGCCCACGGCGTGATGGTGGGTGATGGTGCCGCCCTCGCGCAGCAGCGCCTCGCTGGCGGCTGCCTTGATCTCCTCCCACTGCTCGATCTCGGAGCCGCGGCGCCCGGGGGCGGTGATCGTATAGTAGGGGGCAGGTCCGTCGGGGTAGACGTGGGTGAAGCGGCAGGAGACGCTGCCGCTCCCACAGACACGCTGCACGGCGTCGTGGGCGGCGGCGGTCACCGCCGCGTGGAATTCCTCGAAGCGGTCCCAGGTCACCGCGGTCTCGAAGGTCTCGACGATGCAGGCGGCCCGGACCAGTGCGTTGCGCACGTAGGGAGCTTGCAGGAAGGCTTTGCGCCAGGCCCCGCCGGCTCCCTCCCGGGTAGCGGCCGCATCCTCGCGGGTGGCCACCTGCTCGGGCGCCAGGCCACCCGAATCGCGGCACAACTCCAGGGCGCGCTGCATCCAGGCCTCGAGGGGATGGTCCGCGGACTCGAATCCCAGCACCAGGATTGCGGCATCGCCGTCCCCCGCGCCCGAGTTGGCCGCTTCGCCCGCGTCGAGCAGTCGGCAGTTGGCGGGATGCAGGCCCGATTGCGAGAGCGCACGCACCGCCTCCGCGCCCCGCGCGAAGCCCTCCTTTCCCTCGAAGCGCACCGAGGTGCTGGCCCGGAAGTGCGGGCGGTCCTGCAGGCGCATCCAGGCCTCGGTGATGACGCCGAGGGTGCCCTCGGAGCCGATCCAAAGGCGGTCTGGGGAGGGTCCCGCGCCCGATCCGGGTAGCCGCCGGCTCTCGGAGACACCCATGGGTGTCACCACGCGCAGCGACTCCACGAAGTCGTCGATGTGGGTGTAGAGGGTCGCGTAGTGGCCGCCGGAGCGCGTGGCGATCCAGCCTCCCAGCGTCGAAAACTCGAAGGATTGCGGGAAGTGGCGCAGGGTGAGTTGGTGGGGTCGCAGTGCGTCCTCGAGTGCGGGGCCGTAGATGCCTGCCTGGATGCGCGCGCAGCGCGACTGCCGGTCGATCTCCTCGACCCGGTCGAGGCGCGAGAGATCCAGGCAGAGGCTCCCCGCGTACTCCTCGCCGATCCGGGCCTCGACGCCCCCCACCACGCTGGAGCCGCCGCCGTAGGGGATGAGTGCAACGCGCTCGCTCCCGCACCAGTCCATGAAGGCCGCCACTTCTCCTTCGTCCGAGGGGAAGGCGACCAAGTCCGGCGCGCAGCGGAAATCTCCGCGCGCACCGCGCACCAGGTCGTGGAAGGAGCGGCCGTAGCAGTGGCGGGCGCGTTCCCGGGGTTCCTGGCTGCAGGCCTTTTCGAGGGCTGCCGGGGGCGTGAGCCGCGTCTCCGGAAGGTCGATGTCCTCGATGCGCGGCGGGGCACGGAGTTCCAGCGGCGTTTCGAGACGCGCTGCGAGGCCCGCGACGATCCCCGCCGCCTGGCTTTCATCGGGCCCGGCCCCCTCGACCCCCCAGCCCCAGAAGCTGCGAGTTGCCACCGCGCTCAGTTCTTCGCCGGGGCGAAGATCTCGAGCACCCGGAGATCCGGGCCGCCTTCGCCGTCGGTCCGCACCGTCTGGAGGCAGACGTGATCAGCGCCTGCGTCGTAATGGCCCTGCAGGCGGTCGCCGATGGCCTGTTCATCCCCCCAGGCGTAGATGGAGTCGATCAGGTGATCGCTGCCCCCGTCCGCGAGGTCGGACTCCGCGAAGCCCTGCCACAGCCAGTTGTTCCGATAGTTGGGGAGTTCCAGGTAGGTGGAGATGTTCTTGCGGCCCAGTTCGCGCGCCCGCCCCGGGTCGCTCTCCAGAATCACCTTCTGATCGGGGCAGAGCCAGGGCCCCACCCCCATGATCTCGCGCGCCCTGGCCGTGTGATCGGGGGTGACGTTGTAGGGGTGTGCGCCCCGGCACATCTGCGCCGCGAGTTGCAGCATCTTCGGCCGCAGCGCGGCGATCACGATGGGCGCTTCCTCGTCCGGGACGGGGCCGACGTAGACGGCCTTGGAGATCGCTTCCAGGGTGTTGCGCATGGTGGTGACGGGCTTCCCGTACTCGTGGCCCCGCATGCCCGTGACCATGGGCTCGTGGGAGACGCCGAGCCCCAGGATGAAGCGGCCCCCACTCAGATCCGCGAGCGTCTGCTGGGTGGCACGCAAGGCCATGGGGTCTCGCGCGTAGATGTTGGAGATGCCGTTCGCGAAGATCAGCGTCTCGCTGCGCGCCGCCAGGTAGCCGAAGAGCGAGAAGGGCTCGCGGCCCACCGCCTCGGGCATCCACAACACCGGGTAGCCCCAGGCTTCCAGTTGGCCCGTGAAGTCCACGGCTTCGCCAGCGCTCATGCCGTCCAACCAGGTCCAGACACCCAGGCGCCCGATGTCCTCGATTTCCATGGGGGGCTCCTCTCTCGTGGCGGGCCGCCGGGCCCAGGGGAGTTTTGCAAGTTACGGCCGGCGTGGGGGTTGTGCCAGAATCCGCGGCGATGGCGGGTGCGGGAGGCTCATCGGGACAGGGCGGGCGTGGGCCGTGGCGCGCGCTGCTGGGGGCGGCGCTGGTGTCGTCGTTGATGGCGTTGCTCGGCTGGTGGGCGACGGACCGCCTGGAGGCCGACAACGACTTCTGCACTGCCTGCCACCTTACGCCCGGTCTTCCCCTCCACCAGGAGATCCGGCGGGACTTCGATGCGGCGCGGCCGGCGTCCCTGGCCGCGGTCCACGCGCTCGCGCCCGTGGAGGCCCGCGAGGACCCGGCCTTTCGCTGCATCGACTGCCACGGAGGCACGGGATTCGGCGGCCGGCTGCGCGTGAAGGCCCTCGCCGCCAAGGACGCCTTCTGGTACGTGGTGGGCCACTTCGAGGAGCCCACCCAGATGGCCTGGCCCCTGCTCGACGCGGACTGCCGACAGTGTCACGGGCGCTTCGACGAGAGTGATTCCCCCGCCTGGGAGGCCCCGCGTTTCCACCAGCTATCGGTCCACAACGTCGAACTGGGCGTGGACTGCGTGGAGTGCCACAGCGTTCACGAGCTGGGCGGGAATCCCGACGCCTACTTCCTGTCCGCTCAGCCGCTACGCTCCCAGTGCGCGCGGTGTCACGCCGAATACCAGGAGGATGCCGGATGATTTCCCGACGCATCGTGGGGGTCGCGCTTGCCTTGGCGGCCCTGTTCGTGGTCAACGCCCGGGCCTATCCGGGGGGTACGCCCAGTTTCCAGACCGACGCAGCCCCCTACTGTGCGAGCTGTCATTCCTCGCGGGACGCCGCGGTGCTGGCCGGAGCCGGCGAGCGCGCCGACAAGGAGGTCGCCGAGCGCAAGCACCTCTCGCTGGTCCTGGCGGGTGAGAAGGGTTACGAGGCCCTGTCACCGGCCGATCGCAAATCTCTCGCGGAGCAAATCCGGGCGCTGGACGCGGCCTCCACGGTCTCCCTGGAAGCGCCGGCCAGCGTGAAGCCCGGCCGGGTCTTCCAGGTGAAGGTGAGCGTGACGGGCGGAGCGGGACCCGTGGTGGGGGTGGCGTTGGTGGACGCCGCGCACCGCTGGTACGCGCGGCCCATCGCATCGGCGGGCTTCGCGGTGGTGGAGGCGCCCGAGGTGACGGGCGCAGATGGTGAACCGCGCGACGAGTGGATCGAGCGGCGTCCCGAGAGCATGGGTCACGGGATCTCCTACGTGAACATTCCCGGGATCCACTCCGATGCCGCTGCCGGGAGTTGGGACAGTGCCGAGGTGGTCTTCACCCTGCGCGCCCCGGAGCGGCCGGGCAGCTACCCGATGGCCGCCGCCTANTTCTACGGCACCGANAAGTCCACGGTGCTCGGCTATACGACCACGCCCACGGGTTGGAAGCAGGTCCGCGGCGGAATGTTCTCCAGCTCCGGCCGGCTGGTCTTCACCCCCGTCCAGCAGATCCAGGTGGAGAGCGGCGAGCCCGCCCCCGCCGCTCAGCCGTAACGGGGCATCTCGCCCGAGCGCAAGCGCGCCAGGTAGTCGTCGAGATCGCGCTTGATGCTGCCGGACATCATGACCACGCCGATCAGGTTGGGGAAGGCCATCCCCAGGATCATCATGTCCCCGAAGTCGATGACCGCCTCGGCCTGGAAGATGGCGCCCATCCAGACGAAGAGCAGGAACAGCGCCTTGTAGCTCAGGATCGACTTCACGCCGAAGAGATGCACCCAGCACTGCTCGCCGTAGTAGCTCCAGGAGATCATGGTGCTGAACGCGAAGAGCAGCGCGATGAAGGAGAGCAGCACCGGAAAGCCGGGGAAGACCGACGCGAAGGCCCATGAAGTCATCTGGATGCCCGAACCCGCTTGGGGGGCGTCGTGGGCGCCGGTGACCACCAGCACCAGGCCCGTGGTGGTGCAGACCACCACGGTATCGATGAAGGGCTCGAGGAGCGCCACCATGCCCTCCCGCAGGGGTTCCCGGGTGCGCGCCGCCGAGTGCACGATGGGCGCGGAGCCACAGCCAGCCTCGTTGCTGAAGGCGGCCCGCCGGAAGCCCTGGATGAGCACGCCCACCAGGCCTCCCAGGCCGGCCGCGGGTTCGAAGGCGCGTTCCACGATGGTCGCGAGTCCCGCGCCCAGCGCGTCGGCGTGCACGACCAGGATCGCGAGCCCGCTCGCCACGTAGACGACGCACATGAAGGGCACCAGGGTGCTGGCCACCTCCGCGATGCGCCGCACGCCGCCGATGATCACCACGCCGACGGCGAGCGCCAGCACGCCGCCGAAAGAGGCCGCGCCGAAGGTTCCGGAGAGCGCGGGGAAGACCGTGGAGATCTGCAGGTAGGACTGGTTGGACTGGAACATGTTGCCGCCGCCGAAGCTGCCGCCGATGCACATCAGCGCGAAGACCGTCGCCAGCACCGCGCCGAGGCGTCCGTGGCCGCGCTCGGCGAGGCCGGCCTGCAGGTAGTGCATGGGGCCGCCGGAGATCTGGCCGTCGTCCCGGGTCACCCGGTATTTCTGGCCCAGCGTGCACTCCGCGAACTTGCTGCTCATCCCCAGGAGCCCCGCGAGCACCATCCAGAAGACCGCGCCCGGCCCGCCCAGGGAGACCGCGACCGCGACGCCCGCGATGTTTCCCAGGCCCACCGTGGCGGAGAGCGCCGCCGACAGCGCCTGGAAGTGGGAGATCTCGCCGGCCTCGCTGGGGTCCGTGTAGCGCCCGCGCACGCAGTCCACGGCGTGGCGGAAGGCGCGAAAGTTCACGAACTGGAAGCGCAGCGTGAAGAAAAGCGACCCCGCCACCAGCCAAAGCACCACCAGCGGGACGTCGAATCGATCGTCCCAGAAGACGACGTCGAAGAAGATCAGCGTGGCCAGCGGATCCACCACGTACTGGGAGAACGCGTACTCGAGCCAGGTCAAGGCGCGTTCCATGGCGCTGTCCCCCCGTTCGCGGGCGATGTCGGGGGGACGCGACCCGGGACCAGCATACCCCGCGCGGCAGGGGCTGGCGATTCGCGTGGCCGCTGGCGTCGACCCGGGCCTCGTCTACCCTGCGCGTGCCCATGTCCCCCGCCCCCTCGACGCTCTCCGAGTACGCCTCGAAGCGCCTGCTGGCCGACTTCGGGGTGCCCTGCAATCGGGAAGCGCTGGTGGCCGCGCCCGCGGAGACTGCCGGGGCCGCCGCGGAAATCGGATTCCCGGTGGCCCTGAAGCTCTGCGGCGCGGGCATCGCGCACAAGACGGAGCGCGACCTGGTGCGCCTGGGACTCGCGGACGCCGACGCGGTGGCGCGTGCCGCGCAGGAGCTGTGGGGGCGCCGCCGGCCCGAGGACGGCGACGTGGGACTGTTGGTGGCGGAGATGGTGGAGGGACGTCGCGAGCTCATCGCGGGCCTGGTGCGCGATCCCCAGCTCGGGCCCTGCGTGATGCTGGGCCTGGGCGGCATCCTCGCCGAGGCGCTCGGAGACGTGGTCTTTGCCTCGGTCCCGCTCTCTCCCGACGATGCCCTCGTGTTGCCCGAGCGCCTGGCCACCGCCCACCTGCTCACGCAGCCCTTCCGGGGGGACCCTCCCGTGGATCGCGAAGCGCTCGCGCGGGTGCTGCTGGGTCTTTCGCGTCTCGCCGAGGCGCGACCGGACGTGGTGAGCGTCGACCTCAACCCACTGGTGGTGCGCGGCGCCGAGCCCCTGCCCGTGGATGCGCTGGTGGAGTTGGGGGACGCGACCCCGGCCGCCGCTCCACCTGAACTCGCCAAAGACGAAGCGCTGCGCCAGCGCTTCGAGCCGCTCTTCCACCCGCGCGGCATCATCGTGGCCGGGGCCAGCACGCACCCCGCCAAGTTCGGCTTCGTGACGGTCCACAACCTGCTGCGCTTCGGCTACGAGGGAGAGATCTTCGCGATCAACCGGGACGGCGCGGACGTACTGGGTCGGCCCACGCTGCGCGACATCGAGGAGGTTCCCTCCGGCCGCGCAGACCTGATCTTCGTCTGCACCCCCAACGCGGTGAACGTGCCGTTGATCCAGGCGGCGGCCCGCAAGGGCGTGCGCGCCGCCTTCGTGGCCAGCGGGGGCTATCGAGAGGCGGGGGAGGAGGGCGCGCTGCTCGAGGACGAGTTGGTGGCCGCTGCCGACGAGGCGGGCGTACTGCTGGCGGGTCCCAACGGGCAGGGGGTGATTTCCACGGCCCGCTCCATGTGCGCGCAGATCGTCGCCCCCTACCCCCCGCCGGGCCGGATCTCCGTGGTGAGCCAGAGCGGAAACCTGGTCTCTTCCTTCCTCAACTACGCGGTGGAGACCGGGGTCGGGGTCAGCAAGGCGATCTCCTGCGGGAACTCCGGTCAGACCACGCTCGCCGACTACCTCGACTACTTCCGGGCGGACCCCGAGACTGACGTGGTAGTCGCCTACCTGGAGGGGCTCTCGGACGGCGCCCATTTCATCGCATCCCTGCGCGCGTTTACCGCGCAGAAGCCGCTGGTGCTCGTCAAGGGAGGCGTGGCGGGGGAGGGCGCGCGGGCCGCGGCGAGCCACACCGGGTCGTTGGCTACCGACGACCGAATCTTCGACGGGGTCTGCGCCCAGTACGGGGCGCTGCGGGCGCCCAGCGTCGAGGAAGCCTACGAGTGGGGGGCCTGCTTCGCGACCCAGCCGCTGCCGCGGGGGCGGCGCGTCGTGGTCTTCACCACGGCGGGGGGCTGGGGGGTATTGGCCGCCGATGCCTGCGCGGCGGCGGGTCTCACGCTGCTGCCGCTCCCCGACTCGATCCGCGCGCGCATCGACGAGCTGGTGCCGGCGCGCTGGAGCCGCAACAACCCCATCGACCTGGCGGGCGGTGAGACCCGGGACACCATCCCCGAGGTCCTCGACCTGATCTGCGCCCACGAGGAGGTAGACGCGGTCGTGCACCTGGGGATCGGCATCCAGGCGGCCTCTGCGAACGCGCTGGCGAGCGGGCCCTTCTACCCCGAGCACGGCCTCGAGCGCATCGTCGCCTTCCACGTGCGCCAGGATCGTCGCTACGCGCAGGCCGCCCGGGAGGCCTCCGAACGCCACGGCAAGCCCGTGCTGAGCGCCACCGAACTGGTGCACACCGATCGCGCCTACGGGAACTCCGGCCCGCGCGGCGTAAAGGAGGAGGGGCGCATCTGCCATCCCAGCGCGCACCGGGCCGTGCGGGCGCTGCGTGCAATGGTCGACTACGCGGAGTATCGCGAGCGACGGGAGCGGGAGCCGGGTGGCGGCTGAACGCGGGCAGGACCTGGTCTCCCGGGATCAGCGGGTGGCCTGGCACCCTTACGCGTCGCCTGAGTGCTCGCCGCTCTTTGCCGTGGAGTCCGCGCAGGGTGTGCGCCTGCGCCTCGCGGACGGCCGTGAAGTGGTGGACGGCATGAGTTCCTGGTGGGCGGCCATCCACGGCTACGGACAGCCCGCCATCGTGGAGGCGATCCGCGAGCAGGCGGGGCGCATGGCCCACGTGATGTTCGGGGGCCTCACCCACGAGCCCGCCGTGGCGCTCTGCGAGAAGCTGGTGGCACTCGCGCCCCCGGGGCTTTCTCGGGTCTTCCTCTCCGACTCGGGCTCGGTGGCCATGGAGATCGCCATCAAGCTGGCCCTGCAGTACGCCCGGGCGATCGGCCGACCCGAGCGAAGCCGTCTGCTCACCGTGCGCGGCGGCTACCACGGGGACACCTTCGGGGCGATGGCGGTCTGCGATCCGGTGACGGGCATGCACGGGCTGTTCCGCGACGCGCTCCCCGAGCATCTCTTCGCGCCGCGTCCCGCCTGTGCGTACCACGAGGCCTGCGAGGCCCACCACGTGGAGGAATTCGCGCGGCTGATCCGCGAGCACCGGGACGAGATCGCCGCCGTGGTCCTCGAGCCCATCGTGCAGGGGGCGGGGGGGATGTGGTTCTACGCGCCCGACTACCTGCGGGCGGTGCGTGCGCTCTGCGACGAGTGCGAGGTGCTGCTGGTGGCGGACGAGATCGCCACCGGCTTCGGGCGCAGTGGCGAGTTCTTCGGCTGCGACCACGCGGGGGTGGTGCCGGACGTGATGAGCGTCGGCAAGGCGCTCACCGGGGGCGCCATGAGCCTGGCGGCCACGCTGGTTTCCGACCAGGTCTGCGCGGGCCTGGCGGCGGGCGAGCCCGGCGTCTTCATGCACGGCCCTACCTTCATGGGAAACCCACTGGCCTGCGCGGCGGCCTTGGCGAGCTTGCAGTTGCTCGACGAATCGCCCTGGCGCAGCCGCGTGCACGCCATCGAGACCCAGCTCGCCGCCGAACTCGCGCCCTGTCGCGAACTCCCCCAGGTGGCGGATGTGCGCGCCCTGGGTGCCATCGGGGTGGTGGAACTCCACGAGCCTGTGGACATGCAGGTCGTGCAGCCCGCCTTCGTGGAAGAGGGCGTCTGGATCCGTCCCTTCGGCACCCTCGTCTACACCATGCCCCCCTACGGGATCGAGCGCGCGGACCTCTCGCTGGTCACCGGGGCCATCTGCCGCGTGATCGATCGACACTGCCGCGTGCCCGCCTGAACCCGCGGCCTGCCCTTCAGTCGAAGATCGCCGGGTCGACCTCCACGCCCACCGGGACGTGGTCGGAGCCGGTCACGCGCGGCAGGATGAAGGCGCCGCGCAAGAAGGGCAGGGCGGCCTTCGAGGCCAGCACGTAATCGATGCGCCAGCCGATGTTGCGCTGGCGCGCGCCCGAACGCTGGCTCCACCAGCTGTAGTGCCCGGGGTCCGGTTCGTAGAGGCGGAAGCTGTCCACGTAGCCCGCGGCGAGCCAGCGCGAGAGTTCCTCGCGCTCCTCGGGGAGGAAGCCGCTGTTGTCCACGTTCTGACGCGGGCGCGCCAGGTCGATCTCCGCGTGGGCGGTGTTGAAGTCGCCCATCACCAGCACCCGCAGGCCACCTCGCCGCAGGGCCTGCAGGCGATCGAAGAGCGCGCGGTAGAAGTCGAGCTTGTAGGGGACGCGGCTGTTGTCGCGGTCACGGCCGCTGCCCTTGGGGAAGTAGACGTTGGCCACCGCGAGCCGGCCGAAGCGCGCGATCTGCAGGCGACCCTCCGCGTCGAAGCGGCTTTCGCCCAGCGATGTGTGCAGGGCGTCGGGCTCCCGGCGCGAGAACAGGCCGACGCCGCTGTAGCCCCGGCGCTCGGCGGGTCTGTAGTGGACGTGCCAGCGGCTTGGCCGCTGCAGTCCCTCCGGCAACTCCTCGGGGAGCGCGCGCACCTCCTGGAGCCCCAGGATCTCGGCGCGGCAGCGTGCCAGCCAGCCCTCGAAACCCTTGCGCGCGCAGGCCCGCAGGCCATTCACGTTCCAGGAGAGGATGCGAGCGGGAGCCCTCAGGAGCGACCCGCTCCGGTTCCCGCGCGCTCCCCGGGGCTGGCGAGCGGCACCTCGCGCTGCTCGCCGCTGGCGAGGTCGCGCTCCAGCGCCACGCCGCGGGCCACCTCGTCGGGGCCTACCAGGTAGATGCGCGCGGCACCCGCGCGATCCGCGTCGGCCAGGGCGCGCTTCAGCTTCGGGCTGCCCAACACGAGTTCCACCGACGCCCCGTCGCCGCGAAGTTGCGCGGCCAACGCCATGGCGGCGGGACGCTCGTCCGCTCCGAAGGGGAAGACCACCGCGTCGACCGCACGGGGGCATTCCGGGAGCAGATCCAACTCCGAGAGCAGCTCCAGGATGACGGCATCCCCGAAGCCGAAGCCCACGGCGGGTATCGAGGGGCCGCCCAGGGTCTCCAGCAGGCCGTCGTAGCGGCCGCCTCCGCAGATAGCCCGCAGCTCGCGCTGCGTGTCGAAGCACTCGAAGACGACCCCGCTGTAGTAGGCGAGGCCGCGCACGATGGAGGCGTCGAAGTCCACTCGATCTGCCACCCCGTAGGCGTCGAGGAGTTCGAAGAGGCGCAACAGGTCGCGGTGACCGCGCGAATCCGGNGGCGCCTGCCGGGCCGCCTCCTCGACATCGCGGAGCGCCAGCCAGTCCACCACGCCGCGCGCGTCGGCGGGGGCGAGGCCGACCGGGCCGTCCGCGCGCGAGAGCTCCGCGACCACCTTGTCGGCGCCGATCTTGTCGAGCTTGTCGATGACCACGCACAGCGCGGGGAACACCTCGGGGCGCTCGCGCAACACCCCGCCCCGCAGCGTCTCCTCGAGCAGCGCTCGGCTGTTGAGCCCGATGCGCACGGCGTCCCGGGGCACGCCCAGGCGATCGAGGAGGGTGAAGACGGCGGCGATCAACTCGGCCTCGGCGCTGACGTCGGCCTCGCCCCAGATGTCCATGTTCCACTGGTAGTGCTCGCGGCGCCGTCCCCGGGTCGTGCGCTCGTAGCGCCAGCACTGCGGGATGCTCGTCCAGCGCAGCGGCAGTCGCAGGCCCCCGGCCCGCGCCATCACCATGCGCGCCAGCGAGGGGGTGAACTCCGGGCGCAGCGCCAGGCGCCGTCCGTGGAGCTCGAAGTGGTAGAGCTGCTCGACGATCTCCTCCCCCGCCTTGCGGGTGAAGAGCTCCTCGGACTCCACGATGGGGGCGTCCACCCCCTCGAAGCCGAAGGCCTCCGATACGGCTCGGAAGTGCTCGAAGAGCCAGTCCCGTAGCCTCAGGTCCTCGGGATAGAAGTCCCGTGTTCCGCGAGGGGGCTTCAGTTGCTCATCGGCCACGGCCGGAATATCACACCTTCGCGGCAGGACGGCGAGCCCGGGAGCCGCGTGCTACAGCCAGGGTGCTCGAAGGCCGATCGCAGGGCACGATCGTAGATTCCGGGACGCTGCGCGAGGTCCGGGGGGTCGAAGGAGGGTTCGATGAGGGGTCGCTGTCTGCTTCTGGTGGGAATCGCCGGCTGGGGGTTGTCTTGTGGGGGTGAGGAAGCTGCACCGACCAAAGCCCGCGAGGTGGCGCCGCCGCCGGCCGCCGAGGCCGCGCCCCCGGCGGACCTGGACACGGGCATCGTGCTCGCCCTCGCCCAGTTCGTGACCGAGGGTGGCAAGCCCATCCCGGGGCCCGCCCGCCTCGAGTTCCTGCAATTGCGGGACGGCGCTTGGAGGATGACTGCCCTCGAGGACCCCGACAGCGTCGTCTTCCACAAGGCCATGGTCTTTGAGGGGCCTTCCGGGGAAGGTCTGCTGACCTTCGCGGGTAGCGCGCCCGGCACCGGGGATCCCGGCCACCTGAAGTTCTGGACGCCGGGCGACGACGGCCTGTCCGCGGAGGTCCTGTGGGCCAACCACTGGGGGGGCAAGGTGAGCCGCATGCGAGACGGGGAGGTCGCGGACCTCTTCGGCGACGGTCGCGACAGCATCGCGCTGGCCACCCACGATCAAGGCGTGGTCGCCACCCTGCGGCCCGTGGCAGATGGTTTCGAGGTGAGTGAACTCGACCGGCAGCCGGACACCTTCGTCCACGAGATCGAGGTGGGGGACCTCGACGGCGACGGCATCCCGGAGGTCTACGCCACGCCGAGCGAGCCCAACCGCCTGGACGGTTCGGTGCAGCGCGGTGAGGTGGTGCGCTACGTGCCCGCGACCGGCGAGGGCCGCGTGGTGGTCGCCGATCTCGGCGATCGACACGCCAAGGAGATCCTGGTGGAGGATCTTGACGGAGATGGCCGGGACGAACTCTACGTGGCCGTGGAGGGGCACATGGGTGCCGATAAGCGCCTCGAAGATCCGGTGGAGATCCGCCGTTATGACGCCGATACGCCCGCGGATGCGGGGCGAGTGGTCGCGATCTTGAGGGATCGGCTGACGCGTTTCCTGACCGCGGGGGACGTGGATGGCGACGGCCGCAAGGAGGTGGTGGCGGCTGCCTTCAGCAGCGGCTTGTGGTTGCTGCGCCCCGGCTCCGACCCCGACGCGAAGTGGAAGGCGACCCTCATCGACCGCAACTCGGCGGGCTTCGAGCACGCCGCGCTGCTGACCGATCTCGATGAGGACGGTGTCGACGAGCTCTACGTGGCCAGCGATAAGCACAAGGAGGTACGGCGCTACACCTGGCAGGGCGGCAAGCCGGTTCGCGAGGTGATCTACGAGCGGCCCGACGACCGGCCCATCTTCACCTGGAACCTGATGCCGGTCCCGTCGTCGCTGATCCCGGGCTCCTAGCCGGTCCCCTCCCGAAACGCTGTCGCAGCGCCCCCGGGGAGAAATCGCGCTAGCCCGGGGGCCAGCCCAGCGGGCGGCCACCGAGCACGTGCAGGTGCAGGTGGAAGACCGTCTGGCCGGCACCCGCTCCGTCGTTGACCACCAGGCGGAAGTCCGTGAGGCCCTCCTGGGCGGCGACCTTGCGCGCGACCCCCATCAGGTGCCCCAGCAGCTTCGCGTCGCTGTCCTCCGCGCACGAGAGCCGCTCGATGGCCTTGCGGGGAATCACTAGCAGGTGGGTGGGCGCCTGGGGATTGATGTCGCGGAAGGCCAGAGCGAGGTCGTCCTCGTAGACGATGTCGGCGGGGATCTCACCGCGGGCGATCTTCGCGAAGAGGGTGTCCGAGGCCATGCGGGGCAAGCTGCCGGAGGCCCTGCAGCCCTGCAAGCCCAGACGCATTTCCCCCGAGGGGAATGGAGTCGCTCAAGTTCCGAAGCGCTTTCCCCGACCGAAGCGCACACGCCCCGGATTTGTCATTCGCGAGATCGATGGGCTAAAGGGTAGGGTCCGACCGCTGCCCCCCAAGGGATGAGGTCGTCAGTTGTCCAAGGCGCTGGTCATCACTGAAAAGCCGAGCGTGGCCCGGGACATCACCCAGGTCTTCGACGGGTTCACGGACCACGACGGCTATTTCGAGAACGACGACTACGTGGTCACCTTCGCGGTCGGGCACCTCTTCGAACTGCTGGCCCCCGAGGAGGTGGATGAGAAGTTCAAGGCCTGGACGCTGGAAGTCCTGCCGATCCTGCCCGAGGCCTTCCGCTACAAGCCCAAGAAGGGCCAGAGTGAGCGCATCCGGACCATCCGCAGACTCCTGGAGCGCGAGGACGTGGATCGCATCGTCAACGCCTGCGACGCCGGTCGCGAGGGCGAGCTGATCTTCCGCGAGATCGTCGACAATCTGAAGGGCGATAAGCCGGTCCTGCGCCTGTGGCTGCGATCCATGACCGACCGCGCGATCCGGGAGGGCTTCAACCACCTGAGGCCCGGGGACGAGTTCGAGGGTCTCGCCGACTCCGCGCGCGGCCGCGCCTGCTCGGACTGGCTGATCGGGATGAACGCCACCCGCGCGCTCACCAAGCGCCTGAAGACCCGCAAGGAGAAGACCGCCTGGTCGGCGGGGCGCGTCCAGACCCCCACGCTCACCATGCTGGTGGACCGCGAACTCGAGGTGCTCGCGCACGTAGCCAAGACCTACTGGCGGATCGAGGCGAACTTCGAGCATGCCGGGCAGCCCTATACGGGTCACTGGTTCGATCCGTCCTTCCAGGCCGATGACGAGGCCGCCCGCAAGGACGACCGCCTCTTCGACGGCGACCGCGCCGCCGGCATCGTCGCGGCGGTTCGCGGCCAGGAGGCTGTCGCCGAGGAGAGCCGCAAGCCCTCCCGGGAGTCGGCGCCGCCGCTCTTCGATCTCACCAGCCTGCAGCGCGAGGCGAACCGGCGCTTCTCGTGGTCCGCGCGGCGCACGCTTTCCGCCGCCCAGCGCTGCTACGACCGTCACAAGATCCTCACCTACCCACGTACCGATTCCCGCTGCCTGCCCAGTGACTACCAGGACACGGTGACCGAGACCCTGGGCGCACTTCGGGGCGGCGCCCCGAAGGATTCCACGAGCAGCGGCGGGGAATTCGCGGACTATGCGCGGGCGGCGGCGAACCTGCTCGACCATGGGCTCGAGAATGCCGCGCGCATCTTCGATGACGAGGGGATCTCCGACCACTTCGCGATCATTCCCACCGGCAACCTGCCGGAGCGCGAGCTCAGCGGCGACGACAAGCGCCTCTTCGACCTGGTGACGCGGCGCTTCCTCGGTGCCTTTCACCCACCCGCCCGCTGGGAGCGCGTGGAGCGCATCACCCGGGTCGGCGAGGCTCATTTCCGCACGCGTGCACGTGCCCTGATGGAGCCGGGTTGGCGCTCGGTGCTGTCGGGCGACGGTGACGAAGAGGCGCGTTTGCCCGCTCTGCGCGAGGGGGAGAGCGAGGCGCGGGACGTAGCGGTGCGGAACCTGGAGGTCGAATCCCTCGAGGAGCAGACCAAGCCGCTGCCGCGGATCAGCGAAGCGCGGCTGCTCTCGCTGATGGAGAACGCCGGCAAGCAGGTGGAGGACGACGACTTCGCGGCGGCCATCTCCGAAAAGGGCATCGGGACGCCCGCGACCCGGGCGGACACCATCGAGAACCTGATCGGCAAGGGCTACGCGGTGCGTCTCGGCAAGTCGCTGCGCCCCACCGTGAAGGGCATCCGCATGATCGACACGCTGCGGAAGATCCACATGGATCGTCTCACCTCCCCCGAGCTGACCGGTGAGATCGAGCACCACCTCAGCCAGGTGGAGCGCGGGGACCGCAGCTTGCAGGACTTCATGGCGGAGATCCGGGACTACACGGTGGAGGTCGTCGAACGCGCCAAGACCTTCGACTACGCGGAACTCAACGACTCCGAGACCGTGCTCGGTGCTTGCCCCTCCTGTGGCAGAGAGGTCATCGAGATGTCGTGGTTCTACCGCTGCCGCGAGGACCCGCCCCGGGAGGAGGACTGCCCGCTGCGGTTCTGGAAGGACACCTCGGGGCGCTACATCGACCAGGGCACGGTGCGCACCCTGCTGCGCTACGGCAAGACCGGCGAGATCGACGGCTTCACGGCGCGCAGTGGCCGCACCTATCGCGGCATCATGGAAATCGATCGCGACGAATGGAAGCTCACGGTGACCTCTGCGGGCTACAACCAGGAGTCCGCCAGCGATCAGCCCGAATACGACGTCGATCCGGAGCCCCTGTCTGCCTGCCAGCACGGCCACGAGTGCTCGATCGTCGAGTCGCCGAAGTTCTTCGCCTGCACGCGCAAGCTGCCGGAGATCGATCTCACCAAGAAGCAGATCAAGGAGCGTCGGGAGCAGGGCATCCCCGAGAACTGCGGTTCGATGCTGCCGCGCACCGTCTGCAAGCGGGAGATCACCCGGGACGAGGCCCTGCCCTTCTTCCGGGACGGCCGCACCGAGTTGCTGACGGACTTCACCTCGCGCTTCGGCCGCCCTTTCTCGGCCACGCTCTTCCTCAAGGACACCGGCCGCCACGGCTTCGAGTTCCCGCCCCGCAAGCGCAAGGGTGAGGATGAAGGGGCAGACGGAGGTTCCGCAGCGAGTGCCTCCAAGAAGAAGACCACGCGGAAGAAAGCCGGCACGAAGAAGACCACCCGGAAAAAGGCCACGCGCAAGAAGGCCACGCGCAAGAAGGCCACGCGCAAGAAGGCCGGCGCGAAGAAAACTACCCGGAAGAAGGCCACGGCCAAGAAGGCGACCCGCAAGAAGGCCAGCTCGGGAGCCGCATCTGGGAAGAAGATGATGGCGAGCGCGGCCGACGATTCCTCGGAGGGCGAGGACGCCACGGGCTGAGGCAGCGGCTGCCCCCAAGGAAGGCCCGGATCGGGTTTTCTCCCGGGCGCGCAGGTGGACCCTCGAGGGCCCCGTGTGCACCACGTGTGCACGCGGGGGCGGAACGAGAGGGCGATTCGCTGTAAAAGGAAAGCGGGTTGACTCGTCGAAGGGCGCGGAGCGGGTTCCTGCCCGCTATAGCGTGTCCACTCGCTGTCGGGGCGCGGTGAGCGACCAGTAGAGCGGCGCGCAACGCGCGTCCGCAGGGCCGGGCATGCGAATCCTGGGTTCTTCCGGTAGCGGGCCGGGGAGATGGATTCCCGGGTGGCTACGGCCTCGTTGGCTGGTGGCATTCGCATGGGTGCTCTGCGTTGCAACACGCGCCCACGCCGTGGAATTCCTCGACGGCCGTTTGCAGGTGCATGGCTTCGCGGAGCTGCAGGTTCGCGCTGTCTCCGAGAAGTTCTCCGAGAAAGCCGACATCGCCCAGTGGCAGCACGTGTTGGGGCTCGACATCGAAGCGGACCTGGCGCCCCAAGGCTGGGGGTGGTTCGACCGGCTCAGCGCGACTTTGCGGGTGGAGGGCCAGTACGACGCTATCTATTCCCCGGGCATTCGCCTCTTCGGGGGGACGAGCGCTTACGGGAAGCACGCAGGGCGCCTTCCTCGTCACCTCCGCGATGCGCGCAATGCCAACTACGCGGGTTCCGAAGCGGCGGTGGACCGCTTCGGCCAGCACAGCGTGCTCCGCCACCCGGATGGCAGCCCCACGCGCATCGGCCCGGACTGTTCGGCTCCGCCAGCGGACGCGTTCAGCGAGAGTCCTTGCGTACCCGGTTCACGTCAGGGCTACCCGGGTTCGGACTGGTTGTTCACCCAGCGCGGAGCCGACGCCGTGGCCGGTGAGGTGAGCACGGGCATCGTGGGCGCGCGACTCAACCCGGTGACCCGCCAGCAGAGCGAGGCGCTGCGCGCCGGCGTGTCACCGCGTAGCAGCGATGACCCCGCGCGACTGGCCATGCGGGAGATGCTGGGCTTCTCGTTTGCGCTCCAGGAGGTGCCCGGCGCGGCAGGGGGTGAACGGAGCACCCGGGTGTTGGGACCCTGGCTACCCGGGCAGGAGGTACGCTCGCTGGCCCTGCATTTCGACGTTCCGAACCCGTTGCGCGGGCGCGTGGCGCCCACCGCGCTGTCCGGCGCGTTGCGGGAGGGGTCCCAGGCGGGCGCTTCCCCGCGCCTCGACACGGAAGCCGGGGGGATCCGCTACTACCGGGGCGATCCTGCCCTGGAGCGACTGCCCACGGGCTTCACGCCAGCTCGCATCGATCCCCGGGACCCCTTCATCGCCTTCGTCCAGCAGGCGGGGAGCGAGATCCTGAACGACTTCCCGGAAGTCTTCGGTCCGCTCTTCCGCGACAGCGTGCCCGCCAGTTTCGGGGGGGACTTCAGCGGAGTGATGCCCTGCATGGCGCCGCGGGGCACGCAGGCGGATGCGGTTCGCAGCGGAGCTTCGCCGGCGTCAGCGTCAGCGGGTTGCGTGCCGGGCGCCCACCGCGCGGGACAGCTCCCGGGCAGCTTCCAAGAGCCCCTGCTGGTGCGGATCGCGGGGGGACAAGGGGAGACACCGTTTCGCCCGGCTCCCGACCGGGCAAGCCTGGAGCGCTTCTCGGGCGCGCCCCAGGGTCTCTATCTGCCCAGTCGCGGTCTTCAGCAGACGTTGGCCCGGGGCGAACTCGACTCGTTGCCCTTCA
Organism: Myxococcales bacterium; assembly: GCA_013215615.1. GTDB lineage: Bacteria > Myxococcota_A > UBA9160 > UBA9160 > SMWR01 > JABSQX01. The sequence goes on from JABSQX010000009.1 coordinate 26,509, forward strand.
ACATCTCGGAGCGGGACCGAGCGTGGAACCGCGGAGCCAGTCAGCAGCAGAGCAAGGAGATGCGCGAGGCCTACGTCGACGCGGAGTTGTTGGACGGGAGCCTGTGGTTGCGGCTGGGCTTCCAGAACATCGTCTGGGGCAAGACCGAGATCTTTCGCACCGTGGATTCCTGGAATCCCCAGGACCTGGCGCTTTCCTCGCTGCCGAGCCTCGAGGATTCGCGGATTGCGGTGTGGGCGGCACGCGCCGTCTACTCCTTCTACGATGTTGGACCGCTCGCCGATCTGCGCGTCGAGTTCGCGCTCAACCTGGGTCGCTTCCAGCCAGCGGACGTCGGGGCTTGCGGGGAGCCCTACGCGGCCGACTCGGTGTGCGTGCTTACTCATGGCCTGCTTGCCCACGCCATGCTGGGGGCGGGTATCGCGGGCATCGACCGCCCCGAGTCCCCCTGGCGCGATGTTCGCGGTTTCGAGCTGGGGGGCCGGATCCAGTGGCGTTGGCGAGGCCTGGGCTTCGCGCTCAGCGACTTCTATGGCTATTCGGATCTCCCCTACGCGGATCCCATCTTCTTCTTCGAGCGCAGCGTGGACGTGGAGACGGGTCGCCCCCTGGCCGCACGATTGCCGGGTGAGCCCACCGGGCGATGCCGCTTCGCGGGGGAGATCGCGCCAGATCAACGGCACGGCAACGGCCCCGCCCATCCCGAGCAACCCAACGACCTCCGCTACGACAGCAGCTTCGCCTCCCACCCGCTCTCGGTGACTCCGGGCGGTGTGTTGGTGGAGCGCGCGCGGGCAGGGGCCTCCGGCCCGGCCGTCGAGTCGGTCTTCCCCGGGGCCTTCCGAGGTGGGGTGGGGCTGGACGCCGACTGCTTGCGGCCGGGAGGCGCGCCGGGAGAGGCCAACGCCTTCCACTTCGATCCGGAGTTCCTGGCGCGGACCAACGCACTCTACAACCACCATGCCAATCAGCAGATCTTCGCCTGGAGCTGCCTGGGGACCCTGGGCATCGTCTCCCGCCTCGATCCCGGGGCCTGCGGCTGGACGTTCTTCGGGAGCGGGGCGTTGCTCGACCCCGTGCTGCCGATCCCCTTCGCCGAGGCGATTTCGACGATCCTGGCGGGCGACCAGTCCGGTGTCTTCAGCCAGGTCTTCCTGCAGTTGTCGAGCCTCGGTGACCCCGACGAGCTGGGGAAACCCTTCCCCGCGGTTCCCCTCGCTGCCACCAACCGACTCTTCAACGATCCCCGGCCGGGCCAGTCGCTCCCCGTGGATCTCGATGGCAATGGGGTGGCCGGCGACAACAGTGGCTGCGATACGCCGGGGGGCGCCTGCGACCTGGGGGGCTTCGACGGCTTTCGCAGTCTGCACAGCCAATTTCTCCTGGACTTCGACCCGCTCAGCCTGGATTCGACCCTCACCAACGAGCAACGCGCCCTGCTCGGTTGCGGGCCCTTCTGGGGCAGCCGCTGCGACACTTCGAATCGCGTGCGTCCGGACGGCCCACGGGCGGGGACCATCGCGGGCAGCGGGGGCGCGTTTGCGGGGGCCAACGAGAACGGCGACGCGATCTACGGAGCCTTCGGGGGTATCGATCTGTTGAACGCGGAGGCCAGCGCCCTGATGGAGTCCTGGCCGGGGCGGGAGGGCACGCAGCCCGGCTACTTCGTCACGGATCGCCTGCCGGCGCCGGGTACGCTGGGTGCCATCGATCCCGTGTCGGGGATCGCGCCGGGATTCGATGGTGGCCCGGTCTGCAGCCGTCCCGGTAGCGCCGTGTTGCCGGGTTGTCGCGGGCTCGATCACTTCCGCGTGTTGGTCGACGCAGGCGGCAATCCACTGCAGATCGAGGTGGCGTTCGATGTCGGCTACCGCCCCTCGGTGGATGGCTGCGTGATCGGTGACCACGTGCTCCGGACGGGTGGAGCGAGCCTGCCCGTGCATGCGCTGGGTGCCTCCCAGGGCCTGCTCGCGGAACTCGCGCTCTGCAACCGAGCGCGCAGCCAGCGCCCCGTGCCCGCTCGCCTCGCCAGCGGCGGCTGGAACCCCAACTGCGAGGGCTTCCAGGTCGGCGACGAAGGCCATCGCCTCTGCAACGCCCTCTCGCTTCCCTTGTCGTCGGCGCCTCTCATCCACCCCCTGGCGGGCTGCATCGACTCCCCGATTCACGCTTCCTCCGAGCGGGGTCTGCTGGCCTCCTGCGAGGGCTGGATGCAACGGGACCTGGTGGAGGAGCTGCTGGCAGGCAGCGCCCAGATCTTCCACAGCGAGATGGCCGCGGTCTCCTGGAACCTGCTCCTCTACCTGGCGGTCACCTCCTGCGACGCCAGCAGCCCCGACCTCGCCGGCTTCGATCGCAGCGGGCAAGGCGAAAACCCGAGCCGGGCAGACGATCCCGAGTGCTTCGCGCCCCAGCTCGCCTACGAGCGCGACCGCTGCTCGTTCACGACCCCGCATTTCTGCAAGAACGTAAAGCAGGTCTTCCGGGTCGCGGGTCCGACGAGCCGCACCGTACGCGCCGCGGGCAACGGCCGCTTCGGCCGGCACACGTTCATCTGGCACTCCGGGGGTGAGGCCGTACTGCGCTACGCGAAGCGGAATGTCTTCGGCTTCGCGGTGGACTTCGCGGAGGACTGGACGAAATCGAGTTGGGGGGTGGAGTTCAGCTGGATCGGCCGCGTCCCGTACAGCAACTCTCTTTCTCTCACAGGCCTCTCCCTGAGCGATGAGCTGAACCTCGCGATTTCCGTGGACCGCCCCACCTTCATCCCCTTCCTCAACCCGCGCTGGCCCTTTTCTTTCAACACCCAGTGGTTCTTCCGCTACCTCACGGATTACCGGAAGGGTTACCACGCGAACGGGCCGGTGGATGTGCTTTTCACATTTCGGGTCTCCTCCAGTTTCGCGCAGGGCCGACTGACACCCAAGCTCACCACCCTCTACGACTTCCGCTCCCGCTCCGGCGGGCTGATGCCTTCCCTGCGCTTCGACCTCAGCCAATCCCTGAGCCTCACCGTGGGGATCGCCTATTTCTTCGGGCGCACCCAGCTCCGGGAGCTGCCGATCCGCGACATCCAACCGACCACGAGCCAGGCGGGGCGTTACGCGTACCGGGTTGGGGTAGAGAACGGGGTTTCGGAGATCCGCAGGAGGGACGAGTTCTTCCTGGGCTTGCGCTGGGCGTTCTGATCGCCCGCCCCGCGCGATATCGCCGGGGTTGTACCTCGGGGGTGGGGCGTGCCACCCTAGCTCCCGTGAGCGATGCCCTGCGCGTTTTCGTCGAACCGACCCTCTCGGACGCCGTGCTGGTAGCCTCATTCGAGGGCTGGAACGACGCCGGTGAGTCGGCGTCCGGCGCCGTCACGTACCTGGAGCGCGCCATCGGCTCGGCGCCGCTGGCGGAAATCGATGGTGAGGACTTCCTCGACCTCACGGTCTGCCGCCCCAGCATGCGGCTGGACGATGACGGTCAACGCATCATCCAGTGGCCCGTCACGCGCTTCTCCTACGGTTCGCGAGGGACAGCGGGCGAGCTGGTCTTCGCCCGCGGCATCGAGCCACACCTGCAGTGGCGTCGCTACTGCGATCTTTTCACCGGCATGGTGCGCCGTGCGGGCGTACGGCGCGTCGTGCTGCTGGGCGCCTACGTGGCGGATGTCGTCTACTCGCGGCCGGTCTCCGTCACCGGCTTTGCGAGCAAGAAGGGCCTGCTCGAGGAGATCGGGGTGTCGGAATCAGGCTACGAGGGGCCTACGGGTATCGTGAGTGTCCTCGCCAACGAGTTGCTCGCGGAGGGGCTCGAGGTGGTGAGTCTCTGGGCGGGACTCCCCCACTACATCAGCGCCTGCCCCAACCCTCGCGGTTCGCTGGCCCTGGTCGACAAGCTGATCGCCTGCCTGGAGCTCGAGTTGGAACTGGACGCGCTGCAGCGCGACGCGCTCGAGTTCGAGGAGCGGATTTCTGCGCTGGTCTCTTCGGACCCGGAACTCGAGGAGTACGTGAAGCAGCTCAAGCGCCGGGAATTCGCGCAGTAGCGGAACCTCGGCGCAGGCGGGTCACTCCCCGTTGTCCTCGAGATCGATGGACTCCTCGATCAGCATCACGGGGATGCTGTCCTCCACGGGGTAGAGGATGCGTCCATCTTCGCGCAGCAGGGCTTCCTCGAGAGGTTCTCCACGCGCCTCGCCGCCGCGCGTACGCAGTTCGTTGGCGGCGATCCGCGCGTTGAGGCGCGCCAGCAGGTCCGCACCGGCGGCCTTTACCGGCTGATGGCTCTCGGGGCAGACCAGGATTTCCAGGAGTTCGGGATCCACCGGCACGAGGGCTCCTCCTCAGCGAAGCATGCTCGAAGAGTACTCGAGGATACGCCGCGCGACGATCAGTTGGTTGATCTGCTGCGTGCCCTCGTAGATGTCGCTGATCTTGGCGTCGCGCATCCATTTTTCGACCAGCAGTTTCTTCGAGTAGCCGGCGGGCCCCAGGATCTCCACGGCCTTCTGGGTGATGCGCGTGACCACCAGGCCCGCCTTGGCCTTGGCGATCGAGGCCTCCAGGCTGTTGGGGCGCCCGCGATTCATCATGGCGGCGGCGCGCCAGGTGAGCAGCCTCGCGGCCTGCAGCTCCGCTTGCATCTCGATCAGGTCGCGTTCCACGGCGGACTGTGTCTGAAGGGGGGCGTCGTAGCGCAGCGGCACGCCCTCCGCCTCGAGCATTTCCAGCGTGAAGTCCAGGGCCGCGCGCCCCACGCCCACCGCCATGGCGGCCACGATGGGGCGGCTGGCGTCGAAGGTCGCCATGGCGCCCTTGAAGCCCTTGTCGCCGGGGGAGCCGGCCTTCTTCTTCTTCACCTCTGCGCTGCCCAGCAGGTTCGCCCGGGGTACCCGGCAGTTCTCGAAGACCAGGGTCGCAGTGTCAGAGGCGCGGATGCCGAGCTTCTTCTCGAGGCCCCCGAGCCGCATGCCGGGCGTACCCGCGGGCACCACGAAGGCCTTGATGCCACCGCGCCCCGCGCTGCGATCCACCGTGGCCCATACCACCACGAAGCCTCCCTCGTGCTGCGAGGCGGCCTCACCGCTGGTGCAGAAGATCTTGGTTCCGTTCAGCACGTACTCATCGCCATCGAGTTCGGCGCTGGTCTGAATCGCCGCAGTATCCGAGCCCGCTCCGGGTTCGGTGATCGCCATGGCGCCCCAGACGGGTGCGCCCTCGCCGCGGAAGGGGGTGAGGAAGCGCTCCCGTTGTTCCTGGGTGCCCGCGGAGGCCACCGCCGAACCCCCGAGCGCCGGGCTGGGAATGCGCAGGTAGAGCGCCGCGTCCCCCCAGCAGAGTTCTTCCGCCTGGATGCAGACCTGCACGAAACCGTCGCTGGGTCCGGGGATGTCCATGTCCGGCGGGCCCTCGCGCCCCTCCCGCCAGTAGTAGTCGACCCACTCCGTGGGGAAGCCATGCTCCTCGTCGTCGTAGCGCCGCGACAGCGGCCGCATCTGGCTGCGCGCCATCTCGTGGAAGTAGTCGCGAGCCTTCTGGCTGTTCGGCGCGAGATCGAAGGAAATGGGCATGACGGGCGCCTCAGACCATCGCCAGGGCTTCGAAGCACGCGAAGCCCCGGGCGTTGCGGAGCTGCTGCTCGGGCAGGTATTCGCGCGTGTAGCCGTGTCCGCCGAGGATCTGCACGGCGGCGTCGCTCACCTCGAGGGAGACGCGGCGGGCCTGTTGCAGGGCGAGACAGGCCTCGCGCGTCGCGTCGCCGCCGCGATCCAGCTGCCAGGCCGCCTCCCAGGTCAGCAGCCGCGCGCCATCGACCTCGATCACCATGTCCGCCAGCTTGAAGGCGATGGCCTGCTTGGTGGCAATGGGTGCCCCGAAGGCCTCGCGCTCCTTCGCGTAGCCGAGTGCGATCTCGTAGGCCGCCCGCGCGACCCCCACGGCGCTGGCCGCCAGCGCGACGCGGCTGCGCTGCAGCAGCGCGCGCAGGGTGGCGCCTCCCGCAACGGGCAGCAGGGCTGCCTCGGGCACCTCGACGCCGCTGAGCTCGAGTTCGACGCTGGGCAGCGCCTGGATACCCAGGTTCCGCTCCGGCGTGGCGCGCAGCCCCGGCGCGTCCCGGGGTACCAGGAAGGCGCCGGCACCGGCTTCGGTGGCGGCGCTCACCAGCACCGTGTCGCCGCCCGGGAGCCAACCCACCAGGCACTTGGCGCCGTCGATCACCCAGCCCGACCCGTTGCGTCGGGCTCGGGTACGGGGCTCGAAGGGGTTGGCGCCGTAGCCCGGTTCCAGGCAGGCCATCGATCCCGGCCGGAAGGCATCCTCCGTGAAGGCTCCCAGATACCTCGTCTTCTGGTCCTGCGTGCCGTAGAGGGAAAGCGGAAGTGCGATCTGGGCGGGGGAGAGGATCGCCAAGGCCAGCGCGAGGTCTCCCCACGCGAGTTCCTCGGCCACCAGCACGCCGGTGAGGGCCGAGAGTTCGCCGCCGCCTCCGTGCGCCTCGTCGATTGCGTTGGCGACCAGGCCGAGCTCGTGGGCGAGCTGCAGAACTTCCTGGGAGGGCTCGTGGGACTCGTCGCATTCCCGGGCCCGGGGCCGGATCTCCTGGCTCGCGAACTGGTGCACCGTCTCGATGATGAGCTGCTGTTCCTCGGTGGGCTCGAAGTCGATCAAGGTGCGGCTGCCTGCCGTCGTTGATGTGCTTGAAAATGCTTCGGAAATCGACGAGGCAGTCTACCAGTCGAGCCGCTCTCGTGCACGGCGCGGGGGGCCACCCGCGCTGCCTGGAGCCCCCGATCCACGTTCCGGACGGCCGGCCAGTCTCCCGGGGAGCGCGCGTAGGCCGCGAGAGGGCCCGGGATGACCGAGAGTCCGCTTGACGCGACCCCGCTGACGGGATATCACACGCCGCGTTCTCGGACGCGCTTGCGTCGAGAGTCTTTTCGGGTGAGCGCTGCGGGCGGCGCCCGCGCAGCGCGGAGTCGCCGGGGTGTTCCTCCCCTTCCTTCAATTTTCTGATCTCTGGATCTCCCCGGACGGGTTCCGCGCGCCGGCACTCTCGAGCATGGCCGGCAGCAGCAGCTAGACAGTGCTCGGATGCGCGCTGCGCGGCGCGTGACGACGGAGCGGCTCCGCTCCGGTGTGGCCTCGGAGGGTTGTAACAGGGCATGGTGGAGCGTTCGGGGTTGCGCGCATGAAGTGGAGGGTCCGGGGCAGGCGCCTCGTAGTGGTGGGCTCCAGCGTGTCGCTGCTGGTCGCTGCGGTGCTGATCCTGGCGGCGGGCCCCGAGGCGGTGAAGGCTGCCGACAGCGGCGAGGTGCTCGTGGCGGGCAGCGTCTGCGAGGCCCATGAGCTGCGCGCCCGGGCCGAGCAGGATCCGCACCTCCAGATCGAGATCCCGGGCGCCTACGCGTCTCCGTGGCCTACCCGGGAGGCCTGTCTTTCCCACGCGGCGGCAGGCGACCCCGACGCACCGGGGCCCCTGCAGCCCATCCAGTTCAGCCACAAGCACCACGCCGGGCTCTACGAGATCGACTGCCAGTACTGCCATACGGGCACGGACCGCTCGCCGTCGGCGGGTGTCCCCTCGGTCCAACTCTGCATGGGCTGCCACCAGCAGTTCGTGCCCGCCTACGACGAGTTGGAGGGCATCCGCACGCTGAAGGATCACTGGGAGCGCAAGGCCCCCATCGAGTGGGAGCAGGTTCACCGTCTGCCCGAGTACGTACAGTTTCAGCATCGCGCCCACGTGCAGGCCGGTTTCGAGTGCCAGGATTGTCACGGACCCGTCGAGGAGATGGACAAGCTCTATCTCACGCCGGACACGAAGTGGTGGCCCTGGCTGCTTCCCACGCAGAAACTGGAGATGGGCTGGTGCGTTCAGTGTCACCGCGAGAACGGCGCCACGCAGGACTGCCTAGCTTGCCACTACTAGGCGCTTCGAAATTGGGGACGCATGTCCGAACTTGATCGACGAGATTTCCTGAAGGTATTTGGCGCGGGCACTGCCGCCGCCGGAACCGGCTGCTACCGCTACTCGGACCTGCCCGAGAAGTTGATCCCCTACGTGATCCAGCCCGAGGAGATCACGCCCGGCTTGCCCGTCCTCTACGCTTCCACCTGCCAGGAGTGCCCCGCGGCCTGTGGACTGCACGTCCGAACGCGCGAGGGGCGTCCCATCAAGCTCGAGGGGAATCCCGAGCACCCCGTGAACCACGGGTCGCTCTGCGCGCGCGGACAGGCGGGTCTGGGCCGTGCCTACCACCCCGGCCGCTACAAGTCCCCCATGCGACGAGGTGTGGGGGGCGATTTCAGCGCCGTGAGCTGGGAGGCGGCGACCTCCGAACTGGCCCAGGAGCTGGATGCCGCCGCTGGGCGCGTGGCGGTGCTCGGCGGAATCACCGGGCCCACCCTGTCGAAGCTGATCGACAGCTGGCTCGAGGCGGTGGGCGGGCGCACGCGTGTCGTCTACGAGCCCTTCGCCCACGAGGCCCTGCGCGCAGCCGCCCAGGCGGTCTTCGGCGTGGAGAGCCGCCCCATCTTCGACCTCCAGGGCGCCGATCTGGTGGTGGACTTCGGTGCCAATAGTCTCGCCACCTGGATTTCGCCCGTGGAGCACGCGCAACAGGTCATGGAGGCGCGCGACGCCTCCGGTAGCGATGGCCGGGAGATGCGGCTCGTGTACGTGGGGCCGCGGCAGGACGAGACCGCCAGTAGCGCGGACGAGTGGCTGCCCGCGCGCCCGGGGACCGAGGGAGTGCTGGCGCTGGGCCTGGCCCGGGTGGCGCTGGATGCCGCCCGCTCCGAAGGGCGCACGCCGGGTGGAGATCCGGAGCTTCTCGCGCGGGTGCTCGCCCCCTTCGACGCTGCCTCGGTGGCCACCAGCACCGGGGTCTCCGCCCAGGCCATCCGGCGCCTGGGCCGCGCGATGCTTTCGGCCGGCAACGCGGTCGCGCTGCCCCCGGGAGTCGCGCTCAGCAGCCGGCGGGCCATGGCCACGAATGCGGCGGTGCTGCTCCTCGACGCCGTGGTGGGGGCCGTGGGGCGTGGGGTTCAGCTGCCCCCCGTGGGCTCGCAGCCCCGTGTAGACGATTTCCGCGACGTGGTGAAGCTCATCGATGCGATGAAATCCGGCGACGTGAAGGTGCTCGTCATCCACGATTCCAACCCCTTGTACTCGCTGCCCGCGGATGCGGGTTTCGCGGACGCCCTCGCCAAGGTGGATTTCGTGGTCTCCACCGCCTCTCTTCCCGACGAGACCTCCCAGCGCGCGCACCTGGTCCTACCCGATCACAGCGCCATCGAGTCCTGGGGCGACGCGGAGCCCCGGCCCGGCGTACGCTCCGTCGTGCAACCCACCTTGCGGCCGCTGTATGACACGCAGGCCCTGGGCGACACCCTGCTCGCGAGCGCTCGCGCCACTCGGGGTGGAGGCGCGGGACTTCCCGGCGGGAGCTTCCGGGGCGTGCTGGAGGCGGCCTTCGCCGCGGAAGGCCTGGACTGGAACGAGGCGCTTGCCCACGGAGGCGTCTTCGACGTCCAACGCTTCGAAGCGCAGCTGCCGGTGTCGGCCTCGGTGGAGCGCCTGGAGTTCGCGGAGCCGCACTTCGAGGGCGAGGGCTCGCACGTGCTGCTGCCCGTGCCTTCCACGTTGCTCTCCGACGGTCGCGGCGCCAGCCTGCCCTGGCTGCAGGAGACCCCGGATCCCATCACCAAGATCGCCTGGCAGTCCTGGGCGGAGATCAGCTCGCGCAGTGCCGAGCAACTCGGCGTGGGTCCGGGAGACGTGATCTCCATCGAGACCACCTACGGGACGCTCGAGCTGCCCGTCTGGCCGCGGGGCGCCATCCGGGACGACGTGGTGGCCGTAGCGATCGGGCAGGGGCACACGGTGGGGCGCTACGCGTCGCTTTCCGAAGACGGCACCCCAGGTGGCGCGCGTGGCGTGAATGTCAACGACGCGCTGCCCGCGCTCACCGACGAGAGTGGCGGCCGCGCCTGGTTGACCGCGCGGGCGCGCTTGCGCGCCACCGGTGAACACCAGCGCCTGCCCTTCACCCAGGGCACGGACAACAAGCGCGGCCGCCTGCTCGGCGAGTCCATCTCCCTCGCCGCGCTGGCCTCGGGCAAGAATCCCTTCGGGGCCAACGAGGGACTGCCGGCTTCCAGCGCCCACGGCGGCGGAGGGGAGCAGGGTGCCCCCAACGGGGACGCTTCCGGACACGCCGACGCCCACCACGAAGGCCCGCACGAGATGCGTCGCCACTACGATCCGGCGGACGACTCCACGGACGAAGACCCCTACCGCTGGGGAATGACCATCGACGTCGACCGCTGCACGGGTTGCAGCGCCTGCGTGGTGGCCTGCGCGGTCGAGAACAATGTCCCGCAGCTCGGCGAGGAGTCCGTGATCCGAAACCGGCAGATGTCCTGGCTGCGCATCGAGCGCTACGTGGGGGAGGGCTTCCAGGAACTGGAAACGGGTCGCCCCGGCCCCAAGAACCACGAGGAACTCGGCAACACCGACGTCCGCAACTCCCCGATGCTCTGCCAGCAGTGCGGGGCGGCGCCCTGCGAGCCGGTCTGCCCGGTGATTGCCACCTACCACACGGCCTCGGGCCTCAACGCCATGGTCTACAACCGCTGCATCGGTACCCGCTACTGCTCGAACAACTGCCCCTACAAGGTCCGGCGCTTCAACTGGTTCGACTACCAGATCGAGGGCTGGCCCGAACCCATGCCGCTGATGCTGAACCCCGACGTCACGGTGCGCGGCCAGGGTGTGATGGAGAAGTGCACCTTCTGCGTTCAGCGCATTCAGGCGAATCGTCTGCAAGCCAAGAGCGAGGGGCGCGCGCTGGGTGACGAGACCCAGACCGCCTGTCAGCAGACCTGTCCCACCGACGCGATCGTTTTCGGGAACCTCAAGGATCCCGGCAGCCGCGCGAGCGAACTGGCGGCGAAGAACGAAGGCCGGGCGTATCACGCCCTCCACGTCCTCAACACCCGTCCCGGCATCACCTACCTCGCCAAGGTGGACCGGCGCGGCGCCGCTCGCGACCACGCGGCTTCCCCCGCGCAGGCGGGGCGGGGCGTGACCGCCGACACCCGTAGCCACCCGCTCGGAGTCGCGGCCGGGAAGGAGCGAGCGTGACGCCGCCTCCGGCCGAATCCGTCGCCGGCATGATCCGACCCGCGGAGATCCCCCGCGATTCGCAGGCCAACCGCGATCTGCTGGGGGTGATGGACGGGGTCTCTCTCGGCTACTTCGGGGTGCTGGCCCTGGCCGTCGGCGCCATGCTCTGCGCCGGGGGCGTCTGGATCTACCAGGTCTACAAGGGTCTGGGCATCGCGGGATACGCGCACCCCATCTTTTGGGGCGTCTACATCGTCACCTTCGTCTTCTGGGTGGGCATTGCCCACGCGGGCACGCTGATCTCCGCGATCCTCTACCTCTTCCGCGCGAAGTGGCGCAATGCCATCAACCGCAGCGCCGAGGCCATGACGGTCTTCGCTGTGCTCACCGCCGCCCAGTTCCTCGGCATCCACGTGGGCCGCATCTGGAAGTCCTATTTCATCCTCCCCTATCCCAACCAGCGCGGCCTCTGGATCAACTTCAAGAGCCCGCTGCTCTGGGACACCTTCGCGATAGGCACCTACGCGACGATCTCCATCGTCTTCTTCTACGTGGGCCTGGTGCCGGACCTCGCGATCGCCCGTGATCGCGCCACGGGTTGGCGCAAGGTGCTGTACACGGTCCTGTCTCTGGGCTGGCAGGGCACCTCGCGGCAATGGAAGGCCCACAACCGCAGCGTGCTGCATCTCTCGGGCCTGGCTACGCCGCTGGTGCTTTCGGTGCACAGCGTGGTCTCCTGGGACTTCGCGATGTCCATCGTGCCCGGCTGGCACGCCACCATCTTCGGCCCCTACTTCGTGGCTGGCGCCATCTTCTCGGGATTCGCGATGGTGCTCACGGTGATGATCCCGGTGCGCCGCATCTACGGCCTCGAGCGGTACATCACCTCGTACCACTTCGAAAACATGTCGCGCTTCATCCTGCTCACCTCACTGATCGTGGGCTACGCGTACCTCTCGGAGTACTTCATCGCCTGGTACGGCGGCGTAGAAGCCGAGCAGACCGCCTTCTGGTCCCGGGCCTTCGGCCCCTACTGGATCTCAACCTGGGTGATGATTCTCTGCAACGCCGTCTTCCCGCAGATCCTCTGGTGGAAGAAGGCGCGCACCCACGTGCCCACCCTCTTCATCCTGTCGGTGCTGATCAACATCGGCATGTGGTTCGAGCGTTACGTGATCATCATCTCGGGCCTGTCGCGGGAATACGTTCCCGCGGTCTGGGGCGTCTACACGCCCAGCTGGCCGGAACTCCTGATCGTGATGGGCAGTTTCGGTTTCTTCTGCCAGTTCTTCCTGATCTTCCTCAAGCTCTTCCCGGTGATTGCCATCGCGGAGATCAAGGAGCTCGAGATCCACGCCAGGGCGCACGGGGAGGGACACTGATGCCCGCTCTTCTAGGCGTGTTCGAGCAGCCGGGGCACGTCGCCGAGGCGGTCCGGAAGCTGAAGGGCCGCGGTTACACGGACCTCGAGACCTACTCGCCCGCGCCCTTCGCGGAAATCGATGATGCGGTGATCGAGAAGCCCAGCGGAGTACGGCTCTACACGCTGATCGGCGGCCTCACAGGCGTGGTGACGGGCTTCGCGCTCACGCTCTGGATGGCCAACGACTGGCAGATCATGCTGGGCGGCAAGCCCTTCTCCTCGATTCCGCCCTACACGATCATCGCATTCGAGTTGACGATCCTCTTCGGCGGCTTGATGACGTTCATCGGCCTACTGGTGGTGGGCAAGCTCCCGCACGGAAAACTCGACCCGGGCTACAGCGCGCGCTTCTCGGGCGAGGAGTTCGGGCTGGTGGTGCGCTGCCAGGAGCGCGACGTGGCGGAGATCGACGGCCTGCTGCGCGACCAGCACGCGGCGGAGGTGAGCCTTGTCGAGTCCTAAGCGCCGCCGCTCGCCGGCGCTGGTCGCTGCCAGCGCCTTGCTGCTGTGCTTCTCCGTGGGCTGCTGGGAGCAGTGGTCCGACGACTGGTTTCCCCAGATGAAGCGGCAGAAAGCCGTACAGGCCTTCGAGATCATCGAACTCGAAGGTTTGCCCATGAATTTCAGCCCGCCCGAGGGCACGCTGCCGGTTTCCGGCGGAGAAGTGCGTCTCGACGACAGCGACGACGCCTCCGCGAACGCGCTACAGAACCCGCAAGCTAGGAGTCTCGAATCGCTCGACAACGGTCGTCTTCACTTCGAGCGCTATTGCTCGACCTGTCACGGCATGGGGGGCATGGGTGACGGTCCCGTGAGCATGATGGGAGAGCTGCGCGGGCCCCTCCTCGGTGTGCTGCCCATCGCCGGACCCGCGAGCATCGTCAAGGTCCGGAGCGACGGCCACCTGTACACGACCATCCGGAACGGGCGCCGTCGGATGCCGGGCTACGATCGGATCCCCTCGAGCGATCGCTGGGACATCGTGAACTACGTCCGCTACCTCAACGGCCAGAAGGGAATCGGCCAGTGAGTGCCTACGCGGCGAATCCCCGGGACATTCCCGCACCCCTGCTGGGGGCCTGTATCGGCCTCATCGCGGTGGGCCTCGTCGCCTTCGCGTTGGGCGATGCGGCGACGGTCTGGCGGGCCTTCCACGTCAACTTCCTGTACTTCGGCACCTTCGCCCAGGCGGCGCTGGTGCTCTCGGGCGCGCTGGTGATCGTGGGCGCCCGCTGGGCGGGCCCCGTGCGCTTCGTCGCCGAGGGCTTCGCGGCCTGGGTGCCCATCTCCTTCGTCCTGTTCCTGGTGGGCAACTACTTCGGTGGCGAGTACGTGCATCAGAACTGGATCCACGGCGCCCCCTACCCGAAGGAAGAGTGGCTGACGTTTGGCCGCGTCTACAGCGTGGACGGCGCCGTGATGCTGTGGATGACGCTGCTCACCCTGGCCTACCTGAAGGCCTCCTTCCGGCCCTCGCTGAAGAGCGCGGCCGATGGGAGTCCGCGCGCCAAGGGACTCTTCGAACGTTGGACCGCAAACTGGCGGGGTGACGAGGCCGAGGAGGAGGCCTCGCTGGCGCGCCTGCGCACGCTGGCGCCCATCGTCTGCCTCTCCTACGCGTTCTTGTACACCGTCATCGCCTTCGACCAGGTGATGTCGCTCACCCCGACCTGGTTCTCGAACATCTTTGGCTGGTACTACCTCTGGGGTGGCTTCCTCTCCGCGGTGGCGGCTACCGCCCTGGTCTGTGTGCTGTTGCGCGCCACGACACCCGGTTGGGCGGAGCAGGTAACGCGCCCGCGCATGCACGACCTGGGCAAGATGATCTTTGCCTTCTCGATCTTCTGGATGTACCTGTTCTTCAGCCAGTACATCGTGATCTGGTACGGCAACCTGCCCGAGGAGACCCAATTCTTCGAGGCGCGCCTGGGCTCCCAGTTCCTGCAAGATTCCTGGTTCTGGGTATGGGCGAACCTCGACGAGCCCTACGTGAAACTCTCTCTCAGCGCCTGGGTGGGCTGTTGGATCGTCCCCTTCTGGGTGCTGCTGGGCCAGGAGCCAAAGAAGACCCCCGTGATCCTGGGTGGCGTGGCCTGCTTCGTGTTGGCGGGCTTCTGGCTGGAGCGAAACGCCCTGGTGTGGCCGTCGCTGGTACCCGAGGACGGCATGGCGTGGCTGGGGTTCACCCAGATCGGCATCGCGCTGGGCTTCCTGGGCGCCTTCACGCTCGTCTACCTGGTCTTCAGCCGGATCTTCCCCACCCTGCCTCTCCCCGAACGCTCCTGAGGTCGTCCCGTACGGCGTGGGCACCTCGCCGGCTGGAGGCTCTTGATCGCCTAATGTGGGCGCGAAGTACGCGGAGCGGAGCAGCCGGATGACGGAGCGCGGCGAGGGACAGATCTTCGAGTTGCTGGGTCGGCCGGGTGGCATCGTGCTCACCCGCGAAGGCTTCCACCACCCCGCCCAACCCAATGGCGGAGGCAGAGCCTTCACCCTCTACGAGGACCTCACCCACCTCTCGCTTTCGTCGCGCGCACTCTGGGTGGCGGCCCGTCGCTCCTCCCTTCCGCTGCGGCGCTCGATCTTCAAGGTTCCCGGGGCTCCGGAAGCGCTCTTGGCGGCCTTGCGCGCGCGCATCGCGGACCTGCCCGGAGGTTCCGCGCAGCTGGCGCGCATGGCGCGAGTCGAGGAGCGGGGGAGCCAGAATCCACCGCTGTGGGCCACCTGGGGGCTGATCGCGCTCTGCGGCGTGGTCTTCGTCCTGCAGTTGCTGATCGGCCGGGATCTTCACGCGGTGGGGTACTACAGCGGGACCCTGGTGGCGCACGGCGATCTCTGGAGGCTACTCACCGCGAACCTGCTGCACGCCTTTCCGAGCTTTCCCTTGCACCTCGTCCTCAACATGCTGAGCGCCCTGGCGCTGGGCGTGCTCGTGGAGCGCACCCTGGGCACGCCACGCACGCTTTGCGTGATGGGGGCCGCGGGGATCGTCTCCATGCTGGCCTGCGGGCTGGCGGGCTACCCGGTGGTGGTGGGCGCGTCGGGGGTGGTGGCGGGCATGGTGGGGGCCGTCGTCTGGCTCGAGTTCTTTCGCCCCGAAGAAGTTCCCGCCTGGCGCCGGATCCCGCGGCGTCCCTTGGTGGTGTTGCTGCTGCTCAGTCTGCTGTTGGATCTAGTGGTGCCGATCCTGGCGGGGGCCGCCCACCTGGGCGGCTTCGTGGCGGGGGGTGTGGTGGCTGCCCTGGTGGGTGGGCGACCGGTCGGCTCCCCGCGAGTGCCTGCCGCGGTGAAGATCGCCAGCGCTGCGGTGGTGCTGGTCACCGGAGCCGCCGGCCTGGTGGCGGCTGCAGAACTGTGGCGCTCACCCGACTACGTGGCCCACAACCTGGTGCGCTTCGCGGAGTTTCCCGAGGTCCGGTCCGCGGAACTCAACAACCTCGCCTGGATGACGGCCATCGATCCCGACGTCACGGAAGCGCAGCTTTGGGCGGCACTCGCGCTCGCGGAGCGGGCGGTGGCCGAGACGCAGCGTTCGGAGCCCACCATCCTCGACACGCTCGCGGAACTCCAGTTTCAGCTAGGCGCGGTCGGCCCGGCGCTTCTGAGCATCGACGAGGCCATCGCGCTCAGCCCCTTCGAACGTTACTACCACGAACAGCGCCGACGCTTCACGGGCGAGCGCGACGCCGATGACCGTCCGGAGCCCGGCATGCCCTGGGACTTCGGGCCGCCCGAAAAAGGCCCGGGTGTCACGGTGTGATCTCATCCCCGTCTTCGGGAATGACGATCTTCCCCTCGTAGTCCTCGCCCACGATCTGGGTGACTTGCAGGTCGTAGACGGGCGGCGGGCGTAGGCGCACCAGCACGAGTTGGTCGACTCCGGCGCGAGCGGCCAGACCGCCCACGGCGTGGAGGGTGGTGTGGAAGGCGGCGTCCCGCCGCAGGCGTTCGGGCTCCTCGTCGATCCCCGCCTCCACGGCCTGTTCGGGGGTTGGGACGAAGGTCGCCTCGTGGACCAGGGTGTGGGCGCCCTGGGCGAAATCCACCAGGGCGTCCTCCGCCCAGCCATTGCCCGAGATCACCGCGCTGCGGCCGCGCCATTCGGCTCGATAGGCGAGGGCGGGGAGAGGGCCGCCGGCAAGCGCGCCGGCGCTGACGTGCAGGGCCCCCACCCCCTCCGTCCAGCTGCCGTCGATCTCCTGGACCTCGAAGCCCACCGCGTCCAGCGGGAGGTCCAGCGCGCGCGAACGCGCACGGAGGCCCGGTCCCACCGCAGCCTCGANGGCCTGGGCGAGCGCCCGGGTGCCGGGGGGGCCCAGCAGCCGGATCGGCTCTCGGCGTCCCTCGAGCCAGCTGACGCTCAGCAAGTCGCCGAGGCCCACCACGTTCTCGGGCAGCAGGCTCGTCAACAGTACATGGTCGGGCTGCGAGACGGGCACGGCCGCCGCCCGCAGCGCGTCCGTGACGCCGCGCCCGGCGTCCACCAGCCAGACCTGCTCTCCCAGCGCCAGGGCCGTTGCGGGCCCGCGCCGGTTGGGGTTCTCGTAGGCGCCGCCGGTGCCCAGGGTGATCAGCGTGAAGCGCTCGAAGCTGCGGGTGGGTATGGGCAGGAAGCCCGCGGCCACCTCGTCGAACTGCCAGGCCGCGCAGGTGGCGATCCACGAGAGGGCGACCACGAAGAGGGCGATCACCAGTCCGATGACGCGCAGTTGGGTCACGAGAAGACGACGGTCTTGTTTCCGTAGACGAGCACCCGATCCTCGAGGTGCCAGCGGACGGCGCGAGAGAGTACGTTTCGCTCGAGATCGCGGCCCTTGCGGACCAGGTCCTTCACGCTGTCCTGGTGGGAGACGCGCGCCACGTCCTGCTCGATGATGGGCCCCTCGTCGAGATCTTCGGTCGCGTAATGGGCGGTCGCGCCGATCAGCTTCACGCCGCGCCGATGCGCCTGGTGGTAGGGCTTGCTGCCCGTGAAGGCCGGCAGGAAGGAGTGGTGGATGTTGATCACCCGGCAACGAACGCGCTTGAGGAACTCCCCGGATAGGACTTGCATGTAGCGCGCCATCACCACCAGGTCGATCTCCAATTCGTCGAGGAGCGCCAGTTCCAGCTCCTCCTGCGGGTGTTTGTTCTCGGCGTCGATGGGGAAGANCCGATAGTCGATTCCGAACTGCGCGGCCACCGGCTCGAGGTGCGGATGGTTGCTGACGATGCAGGTGATCTCACAGGCCAGCTCTCCCGCGCGGTGCCGCAGCAGCAGGTCGTAGAGGCAGTGGTCGGTGCGCGAGACGAAGATCGCCACGCGCCGGGCCCGCTCCGGGTAGGCGAGCTGCGAGTCCATTTCGAGTCGGCCGGCGACCTCCTCGATGGCCCGCTCTAGCGTGGTGCGGTCCGTGCGGAGCGCCGCGTAGTCGAAGCGGATGCGCTGGAAGAAGATGCCCGCCACGTCGTCGCGATGCTGGCTGGCGTCCAGGATGTTGGCGCCGTGCCCGTAGAGGACCTGGGCGAGGGCGGCCACGATGCCCGGCTGGTCGGGGCAGGAGACCAGCAGGGTCGCGATGTCGGCGGGCGAAGAGTCGGCCATGGGTCGGAGGTCCGATGCGCGCTGCCGGACGGGCGATGCCCTACGGGCGCAAAAGAGCCCCGGGAGCAGGTCGAAGACCCGTGTGCGGCTACGACACCCGCGCTCCCGGGGCGGTGGCGCTGGGAACCTTCGCCCCCACGACGCCGAGATTTGCAATCCGGCGTGGCTTTAGGACGCCGCCACCTCACTCGCCGTAGAACTAGATTGATGCACCGAATTACCTCCGTCTCGGCGTAGGAGACTCCCAGCAGGGCCCAGACCCCGCTTTTCGCACCGGTTCCCAGGGTGGTCGCCGATCCCGCCCCACCGGTTCGCCCCCCCGCACGGCCCCAATGACCGTACCGGGAAACTCGGGAACGAGTGAAGTCCCCTATGGGAAGGATATCGGACGCGGGGAAGTACGAGCAATACCCCGTGGGGGCCCGAGGTGCCTCACTTGATCGCCAACGGGTTGATGGGGGAGCCCACCGCACCGCTGATGGGAAGCGGCGGGGCGGTGAAGAGGAACGCGTAGCGGCCGTCCTCCGCACAGGCTTCGGCGAGCGTATCGAGTTGGAAGATTTCGCCGAGAAGCAGGCCGGTGTTGCGCAGGCAGATCATGTGCAGGGGTTGGAAGCAGTCGACGGTCTCGTTGGGGATCACCTCGACCCCCCACGTGTCCGTGGCCACCGCCGCCACCTCGCGCTCGTAGAGCCATGCCGCGCAGTGGAGGGAGAGACCGGGGGCGGGGCCCCCGCAGTAGCCCTCCCAGGAGCCGGCCTCCAGGCAACGGCGCATCATGCCGGTGCGCACCAGCATCACGTCGCCGGCCTC
Organism: Myxococcales bacterium; assembly: GCA_013215615.1. Classification (GTDB taxonomy): domain Bacteria; phylum Myxococcota_A; class UBA9160; order UBA9160; family SMWR01; genus JABSQX01. The sequence goes on from JABSQX010000009.1 coordinate 45,447, forward strand.
CACCGTCACGCCCTGCCGCTCCGCGCAGGTGTCGAGATCCTGGGGGCGAATCCGCGTGCCGTCCTCGAGCCAGGGTTTTCCCAGCCCGCGCGGCAAGTCCAGCAGCACTCCGCGCGCCACCACACCATCTGCGATCTGGTCGATGGAGTTGGCACGGGCGCCCTGGCTGGTGACGAGGCCCACGTCGCGATCGTTGTACATCTTGCCGTCGTAGAAGACGTGGGCCAGCGCGTCCCACTGGGTACCGCACTGCAGGGGCATGTAGACCGCGTCGTCCGCGTACTGGAAGCCGCCGGGAAAGTCCTGGGCGCCAGCCAGGGCGTCGCCGCCGTCGGCCAGCATCAGGTGGATGGGATTGTGGCGCGGGCCGCCCGCCGGCTGCGGACCGTTCCGGTCGAAGGGCAGGGCGCAGGAGATGACGAGTCCGCGTCGGGGCAGCGCGCAGGCCGCCAGCACGCGATCCGGCGTGATGAAGTTGAGGGTGCCGCGCTGGTCGTCGGGCCCCCAGCGCCCCCAGTTCGAGTATCGCCGACCCCAACTCCGAACCGTGTCTGCGGTGAGCGTCTCGTCCATTGCTCGGGCCTCCTGGAATGCGAAGGGGAACGCCAGCGCTCGAGCGCGGACTCGTCGCTCAGCCCCCTCGCTCGCGGAGGCGGGCTTCGACCCGGGCCACGTCCTCGGGGACATCCACCGAGATACTCGCCCAGCCTTCGATGACCGCACAGCGAATCGTGTAGCCGTGCTCCAGCGCGCGGAGCTGTTCGAGCCCCTCGGCGGCTTCGGCCGGGGTCGCTTCGAGCTTCACGAAGGTTTCCAGGAAGTCTCGCCGGTAGGCGTAGAGGCCCACGTGTTGCCAGCGCGTGAGGGGCGCTCCGGAATTGGGGCGGAGATAGGGGATCGGGCTGCGCGAGAAGTAGAGGCCGCGCCCCTGCGTGTCGAGTGCCACCTTGACGCGGTGGGGATCCTCTTCGGCGCCGGGCTCGAGCGCGTGCACCACCGTGGCGATGGAGGCCTCGGGGTCGTCGCGCAGAGCTTCCACGGCGGCGTCGATCACGAAGCCCTCGATCAACGGCTCGTCGCCCTGGATGTTCACCACCAGCTCCTCGTCGCGCGCCGCGCCGGCTTCCTGGACGCGGTGGGTACCGCTGGGGTGATCGCTGCGGGTGAGCGCCACCTCCGCCCCAAAGCTCGCGCAGGCCCGGGCGATGCGCGGGTCGTCGGTGGCCACCAGCAGGGCGTCCAGGCTGCGCGCAGCCAGGGCCCCCTCGTAGACGTGCTGGATCATGGGCCGTCCCGCGATGGGCGTGAGTGGCTTGCCGGGAAAGCGCGAGGACGCGTAGCGGGCGGGGATGACACCGAGCACTCTCATGGCTGCCAGCGTAGTCGACGGGTACAGTCTGCGCCGATCACGGAGCGCCGAGCCTGGCGAAGGGGGCGGACGCGAGCGGAGGCGAGATGAGGACGTTCGGAATCCTGGTGGGCGGAGGTCCTGCCCCGGGTCTCAACGGGGTGATCGGCGCGGCGACCCTGGTGGCGCGGCGGCACGGGCACCGCGTGGTGGGCATTCTGGACGGCTTCCAGTGGATCATGCAGGGCGACACCGCCCACAGCCGCGAACTCGATGAGGCCGACGTGGCCAGCATCCATCTGCAGGGCGGTTCGATCCTTCATACTTCCCGCGCGAATCCCCAGAATAAGCCCGAGCACCTCGCCAACGTGCTGACGTCCCTGGACCGCCTGGGCATCAGCGACCTCATCACCATCGGGGGTGATGACACCGCTTCCTCGGCCAATCGCGTCGCCGAGGAGGCCAGCGGCCGCATCCGAGTGGTGCACGTGCCCAAGACCATCGACAACGATCTGCCCCTGCCCGAGGGCGTGCCCACCTTTGGTTTCGAGACCGCGCGCGAACACGGCACCACGGTGGTGGAGCGCATCGCGATGGACATGCAGACCACCAACCGCTGGTTCTTCATCGTGATGATGGGTCGTTCCGCGGGGCACCTGGCGCTGGGTGCCGGTAAGGCGGCGGGAGCGCCCATCACGTTGATCCCCGAGGAGTTCCCGAACCCGCCGATCCGCATCGATGAGATCGTGCGTACGCTGGAGGGCGCCATCGTGAAGCGTCTCTCCCAGGGACGCCCCGATGGCGTGGCGGTGATCGCCGAGGGTGTCGCCAGCGCCATGGATCCCAACGAGCCGTTGTTGGCCGACACGCCGAAGGACGAGCACGGGAACGTGCGGCTCGCCGAGGTGCCGTTGGCGCGGGTGCTGCGCGGCGCGGTCGCGGACTCCCTGGCGAGTCGGGGCGTGAAGGTCACCATCGGCGAGAAGGACGTGGGCTACGAGCTTCGCTGTGGCTACCCCTGTGCCTTCGATCGCGACTACACGCGGGATCTCGGCGTGGGAGCCGTGGAAACCCTGCTGGCGGGCACTTCCAGCAGCCTGATCACCCGCCAGGCCGGCGCCATCGTGCCGGTGCCCTTCTCGGAGATCATCGACCCCAGGACCGGCAAGTCCCGGGTGCGCGCAGTCGACATCCGCTCCGATTCCTACCGCAACGCCCTGGCACTCCAGGAGCGCGTGACCGCGCAGGATCTCGACGATCCCGAGCGGCTGGCGGCCCTGGCGGCGAGCGCCAACCTGTCTCCCGAGGAGACGCGCCGCCGCTACGCGCCCCTGTAGGCGCGCGAAGGGGTTCCGAAGGCCGCGGGGGTCCGACCTGCGGCTTCAGATCCGAATGCGTCGCCGCGAGCGTCGGCCCATCAGGCTCTGTATCACGATGCCCACCAGCATGCCGACCCCGAGGATGCTGGCGCCCGTGATCCAGTGGGGCCAGCGCGCACCCGCCCGCAGCACCACGTTCTCGCTGCTCAGTTCGCCGAGCGTGGCGCTCTGCTCCGCGTCCCGGCCCTGCAACTCCCGGTTCTCGTTCTCGAGGCGGTTGGCCCGTTCGGAGAGCACCTCCAGTTCGCCGCGCAGTGTCCGGCTGCGCTTCTCGATGTCTTCGAGGCGCACCCGCGCCGGCGCCACCGACTGCAGGTAGCCCTCCGGGATCCAACCCTCGCCCACGTCCGTCACCTGGACCTGGGTCCAGCCGTCGCCGCGCTCGAGGATCGTGACCTCGTTCCCGGTTTCGAGGCTGCCGCGGATACGGAATTCCACCCCGGGTCCTGAGCGCAGGTTGAGACGATGGTAGTCTTTTACCCACGCTTGCTGGGCCGCCAAGGGACTCGCCGCAAGCAACGCGATCAGCAGCGTGGCAACGCGCCCGCTCACTCCGTGTTCTCCCCGGACGGTTGTCTCGTTCCCGACTGGGACATGTCTTCGAGCCCCCCTTGCGTAGCCTGCAGGCGTGGCTCCCCGGGTAGGACTCGAACCTACGACCCAGCGGTTAACAGCCGCTTGCTCTGCCAACTGAGCTACCGGGGAACATCTGCGGAGGCCGGATTTTAGCCTGCATTCGCGATGTCGCCCCGGGCGCGGCGCCGCTCTTCGGGCTGTATTTCCGAATCTCAGGGGGTGGGTCTTCTCCTCTAGGAGAATCACCACGGCATGCGTGGGAAGCCGATGGCTTCGGCCCGCGTTCTGCCGGGTGACCGCCTACTCGTATCGGACACTGGCCTGCACATCTTCATTCAGAAAGAGAGCCACCCGGAAGCGTGATCGGCATCCGTGGTCACGGGGACATCGCTCGGTCGATCCGGATCTCCAGCACCTCGAACTCGCGGGTGCCCTTGGGAACGCGCACGCTGATACTATCGGCGACGCGTTTTCCCAACAGTGCGCGCGCGATCGGGGAGGTGACGGAGATCTTGCCCTCCGAGGCGTCCGATTCGTCTTCTCCCACCAGCGTGTAGGTCACCTCTTCCTCGCTCTCGGCATCCAGCAGCACCGCGGTCACCCCGAAGCGGATCTCGGTAGGCGTCTCCTCTGCGCTCGTGTCGATGATCTGGGCGCGGGCCATGCGGTCCTCGACCTGGCGGATGCGCCCGTCGATGTGGCTCTGACGCTCCTTGGCGGCGTGGAACTCGGCGTTCTCGGAAATGTCCCCGTGCTCCCGAGCCTCCTCGATGTCGCGGACGTTCTGGGGGCGCTCCTCGCTCTTCAGCCTGCGGAGTTCCTCCTCGAGCTTCTCGTAGCCGTTGCGGCTCATGGGGATTCGATCCGACATGGGGTATCCGCTGCGCGATGCCGCCCAGAGGCATTCGGGCGGCGTAGTAGGGGGCGATGTGTCGACACTGCCCCACGGGGTGGCGGCGCTCCGGGTCCGCGCGGGCGCTACGCTCGCCGAAGGCTATCGGGTGGGAAATCGCTGTCAACGAGGCGCGCGTGGGGGTCGAGGAACGCGAAGCAGAGGGGGGTGAGCGAACCCGGGGAGCCCGCTCCCGGGAGCTGGTGGCGGTCGCGGGTCTCTTCTACGGCCTGATGCTCGCGGCGTCCCTGGCCTGGGCGCACTGGACAGACCGCCCCCTCTTCTTCGCGAGTGCGCGGGCCGAGCGCCTGGGGGTCGACTGGGGGGGTGATGCAGCGCTGGGGCTGGGAGCGGCAGCCCTTCTCGTGGTCGCGTCACGGCTCTTCACACGGCGGACGCGCTGGGGGGATCGCAGCGCGCGTGCGCTCGCCGAGCTGCTGGGGCCCGTCGGGCTGCGCGCCGCCCTGTGGCTGGGGGTCGTGAGCGGCGTGGCCGAGGAGGCGCTGTTCCGGGGCGTGCTGCAGGTGGAGACGGGTTGGCTGCCGGCCAGCCTGCTCTTTGGTCTCGCCCATCTGGCACCGCGCCGCGACCTGCTGCCTTGGACCGCCAACGCCTTCGCCGCGGGCTTCCTGCTCGGCGCCCTCTTCGACGTCACCGGAAACCTGCTGGCCCCGGTGCTCACCCACTCCGTGGTGAACGCCCTGAACCTGCGCTGGCTCTCGCTCCACTTCGCGGAGCCCGGGTCGCCTCCGCAAGCGGCGTGACGTGAGAGAGCGTCGTCGCGGGCGCTCAGTCCCGCGTGGCGATGGCTCGCACTCAGGAGTCGAGCGGCTCGTGGGACAACAGCCGTTCCTCGAGCACCCGGAGCAGGTATCCGAGTAGCATCAGGTTCGGCGCGCGATGGCGACCCATGGCCGTCAGATCCAGATTTTCGGGATGGGGCCCGTAGCTGCGGAAGAACTCGAGGGTCTCCAGCGGCACGTTCTTATCGATCAATTCGCCGAAGTCCTCGCTGTCGAGTTCGTTGAAGATCTCCGAGAACTCGAGGGCAAGCTCCGAGCGGGTAAGCCGATGTTCTCCGCGCATGCCTTCAGATCATCCCTTCCGAACAGGCATTCCGTTCGCGTAATACTTCTACTCTGTCAAGGGAACTCGCCTGTGTCAATGGAAGTGGCGATTCCGCGCGAACTTTCGCACGCAGTTGCAGTGTAGGTTCACACGCTCTTGCGGATGTGATGCACGGCGCGCAAGGTCCTTTTCGGCAGTTGGGGCGGGTCTTCGGGCGGGGAGTTGCCGGTTCTGACTCAAATTTCTTGGCCGCGCGTGGAAGGCACCGACTGTTTCTCGTCGTCGAAGAGACTTGCGTGCACGAAGAGGGGCGCCTTCGCGCGTAGTGCGATTGCGATGGCGTCGCTGGGCCGCGAGTCGATTTCGAGCAATTCACCCTGTACGCGCACGACGAGTCTCGCGTAGTATATGTCCGCGCGCAGCTCGGTGACCACGCAGCGCTCCACCGACGCCCCCAACACGTCGAGCAGATTGCGCGCNAGGTCGTGGGTGTTGGGTCGCCGCGCGCTGTGTCCCTCGAGGACCCGCGCGATCGACTCCGCTTCGCTGCGGCCGATCCAGATGGGGATCCAGCGAGAGCCGCGCTGCTCCTCGAGGATCAGCACGGGCCCCGCTCCCTCCTGCAGGCCGATGCGCTCCAACGTGACCGGGACCTCGTGGTTGGCCGGTGAGCCGGCTTGCTCGCAAGCGACCCAGAGCGGCAGCAGCAGCATCCACGGCAGCGCGCGGCAGTGCAGAAGAATCCTCATTGGACCTGCGGACCCCCGACATGCCGCCAGCCGCAGGCCGTGGGGATTGGCGAGGGGGATGGTCGGGGCGACTGGATTTGAACCAGCGACCTCTTCGTCCCGAACGAAGCGCGCTACCAAGCTGCGCCACGCCCCGAGATCCCCCGCCGGATGGCGGTCCCCGGCGAGTATGCCGCCTGGGCGAGGCACCCTCAAGGCGACGATCTCGTAGCCGCGATCGGCCCCGGCGCGCTCAGCCCTTCGCGCTGGCCCGCAACTCCGCGATGGCCGCCGCGCGGTCTTCGGCGCCGAAGATCGCGGTGCCCGCCACGAAGACGTCCGCGCCCGCGGCGGCGGCCCGCCCCAGCGTCTCCGAGCCGATGCCTCCATCCACCTCGATGCGGACGTCGAGACCCCGCGAGTCGACCCAAGCGCGCAACGTCTCCACCTTGGTGAGCGTGCTCTCGATGAACTTCTGCCCCCCGAAGCCGGGATTCACGGTCATCACCAGCACCTGGTCGACGTCCGCCAGCACGGTCTCCACGGCCTGCACGGGCGTGCCCGGGTTGAGGGCCACGCAGGCCCGCGCGCCGGCCTCGCGGATCTGCGCGACGCTGCGGTGCAGGTGGGGACAGGCCTCGACATGGATGCCCACGCAGGCAGCGCCTGCCCGTACGAAGTCTTCCACGTAGCGCTCCGGTTCCACGATCATCAGGTGCACGTCCAGCGGCAAGCTCGTGACGCGTCGCACCGCCTCCACGATGAGGGGGCCGATCGTGATGTTGGGCACGAAGCGCCCGTCCATCACGTCCACGTGCACCCAGTCCGCTCCGCCCAACTCGATGCTCTCGAGTTCCTCCGCGAGGCGCGAGAAGTCGGCGGCCAGGATCGAGGGGGCGATGCAGATGCCGCGTTGGCTCATGGTTCTTTCTCCAGGCGCGCGGCGTAGAAGCCGTCGGTATCGTGCAGGTGGGGGAGACAGCGCAGGTCGCCCGCGGTATCGCAGAGCGGTCGGACGTTCTCGGGGAGCTTCGAGCGAGGCACCCGTGCGAAGCCGGGGTGAGTGGCCAGGAAGGCCTCCACCACCTGCTCGTTCTCCTCCGGAAGCAACGTGCAGGTACTGTAGACGAGCGCGCCCCCTGGCCCCAACGCGGTCGCGGCGCTGCTCAGCAGTGCGCACTGAGTCGTGGCGAGCCGGGCGGGTTCCTCCTCGCGCAGGCGCCAGCGCGCATCCGGGTTTCGCCGTAGGGTGCCGAGCCCCGAACACGGCACGTCCACCAACACGCGCTGAAAGCCCGTATCGCCCCGGAGGCTCTCGAGCGGGAGGCTGGCGTCGCGCTCCTGGCACGCGAGCTGAGGGAGTTCCAGGCGCCGTGCCGCCCGCACCACCAGTTCCAGGCGCCGGGGATTGCGGTCCAGGGCCAGCACCCGGCCCTCGCTTCCCACGCGTTCGGCCAGCGCCGTGGCCTTGCCGCCGGGGGCTGCGCAGACGTCCAACGCGGACTCGCCGGGCTGCGGATCGAGGAGATCCACCACCAGTTGGGAGCCCTCGTCCTGAATGCTGAAGCGGCCTTCCAGGAAGGCGCGGTCCAGCGCGGCATTGCCGCGGCGGCCCAGCTCGATGCCGTGGCGCGCAAACGCGCAGAGTCGAGCGTCTGGGAAGCGCTCGCGCAGCTCCGCGAGCAGTTCCTCGCGCGAAGCGTGCAGGGGGTTCACGCGGACGACCAGGGGCGGCGGTGCGTTGCTCGCCTCGGCCAGCAGGGACGCCTGCTCGGGGCCGAAGAGTTCGAGCCAGCGCTCGGCGATCCATGCGGGGAGCGAGAGCGCGTGCACGAGGTGGCCCAGCGGGTCCTCCTCGAGCGACGGCGGCGTGATCTCCGCGTGCTCCCGGGCCAGGCGCCGGAGCACGGCGTTCACGAGCCCGGTGGCGCGTTCGGAGCCGGCGGCTCGTACGCAGCGCACGGATTCGTCCACCGCGGCCGTGGGGGGCACCCGCTCGGTGCAGAGCAGTTGGTAGCCCCCCAGCCGCAGCGCCGAGGCCACCAGCGGCTCGAGGTCCTCGAGCTTGCCGTTGAGGCAGTGTGCGAGGTAGTAGTCGATGCGGCCCCGCCAGCGCAGCGTGCCGTAGACGAGCTCCGTCGCGAAGGCGCGGTCCGGCCCTGAGAGCGTGCTGCGCGCCAGCGCGGCGTGTAGCAGCAGGTCCGCGTAGGCGCCCGACCCCTGCACGCGCTCGAGCACGCGGACCGCTAGCAGCCGCGAGTGGCTGGGCGCGCGCCGACGCTGCGGGGTGGAATCGGACGGGCGGCGGCGCTGCTGCACTCCCGGGAGTCTAGCCGCTGGCCCCGATCGAGGGGGCGGGACCGCCGCTTCGCGCGGGTGCTCAGTCGGGCTCGCTCCCCAAGATGCTGTCGGTCGCCAACGGGCGCCCGCGCAGGTAGGCGTCGATCTCGAGGGCCTTGCCGCCGGGGCGCTGCACGACCTGGGGCAGCAGCCAACCCTCTCCCGTGGCGACCCGCAGCGGCTCGCCGGGAGCGCGGCTCACGCGTCCCGGCGGGCCCGGTGCGGGGCCGGGCTCGCTGCTCGCCGCCAGCACGCGCAGGCGCTTGCCCGCGTGCAGGGTATGGGCGCCGGGGGAGGGAGCCAGCGCGCGCACCTGCCGTGCGATCACCGGTGCTGCTTGCCGCCAGTCGATGCGGAAATCGTCCGGGCCGAGCTTGGGGGCCAGCGTTGCGGCGGCGGGATCCTGGGGAGTCCAGCGCTCCTCGCCCGCAGCGATCTGCGTGAGGGTTTCCGCGATGAGCTGTGCGCTGAGCGTGGCGAGACGCGCCGACAGTTCGCCGCCCTCCGTGGTGTCGTCGATGGGAACCCGGCCCGTGAGGGCCACGGCTCCCGCGTCCATCTCGCGCTCCACGCGCATCACCGAGACCCCGCTCTCCGAGTCCCCAGCCAGGATGGCGCGCTCGATGGGTGCGGCACCCCGGTGCCGCGGCAGCAGGCTGGCGTGGGCGTTGATCAGGTAGCCGCGCTCGGGCAGCTCCCGGATGCGACGCGGCAGGAACTGCCCGAAGGCCACCACCACCCCGATCTCCGGCTCCTGGCCGCGCAGCCAGGCCTCCGCGACGGCTTCGCCCACTCGCTCCGGGCGCAACAGCGGTAGCCCGCGTTCCAGCGCGCGCGCGGATACCGGGGAAGGTTGCAGCGCCCGCCCGCGCCCGCGGCGCCGGTCCGGCTGGCTGACCACTGCTGCCAGCTCGTGGGGGCCGGCGAGCAGGCGATCGAGCGTGGGGAGTGCGTATTCGGGCGTGCCGAAGTAGACGACGCGCAGGGGACTAGCCCGCCTCTTCCCGTTCGGCGGCCAGCTGCTTCTTGCGCTTCAACACGTAGCGGCTGCGCTTCAGGCGGCTGATGCGATCGATGAAGAGCTTGCCGTCGAGGTGGTCGATCTCGTGCTGGAAGCAAACCGCTTGCAGGCCCTCGCATCGGATCTCCAGCGTCTCTCCCTCGAGGTCGGTGGCCCGCAGCAGTACGTGTTCTGCCCGCTCCACTTCGGCCTGGAAGTCGGGCACCGACAGGCAGCCCTCGGTAAAGACGAGCTTGCCCTCGGCCTCGACGATTTCCGGGTTCACGAGCACGAGCGGGTTGCGCTCGGCATCTTCCTCCATCCACTCGGTGTCCACCACCACCAGCCGGATGGCTTCACCCAACTGTGGAGCCGCCAGTCCGATGCCGGGCTCGTCGTACATCACGTCGCACATGTCCCGCACGAGTTCCCGGATGCGGTCATCCACGTGCTCGAGGGGCTTCGAGACGCGCCGCAGGCGCTCGTCGGGAAATTGCAGAACCTCGCGCAGCGCCATCCCACTCCCCGTCTGCGAGCCGTGGGGCTCACGGCTTTTCTCCCCGCGCGCCGGGGATCCGGGATCCCATGGCTTTCCGGGGGGTTGGGGCTTTTCATAGCATCTGGATGGGATGCGCGTCCAGATGCGCGTGGACACCCTCGGGCAGCTTTCGAGCGCTTTCCTGAAGCGCCCGGGCGATTTCGTGCACGGCAGCGGCCGGTCCCTTCACCAGCATCTGGACGCGGTGCCGGCCGCGCAGCCGGGCCAGCGGCGCGGGTGCGGGGCCCAGACGCTCGCAGGGGCCGAGTCGCTCGTCGGCGGCGCGTGCCAGTGACTGGGCGCCTTGCTGGGCGCCTTCCGGGTCCTCGCTGGAGACCAGCACGTGCAGGATGCGGCTAAAGGGCGGGAAGCCCAGCGAGGCGCGGTGCGAGAGTTCCTCGGCGTAGAAGCGCTCGTAGTCGTGGTGGCGCACCGGCGCGATCGCGTAGTGGTGGGGGACGAAGGTCTGCACCACCACGCGCCCTGGTGCACCCTCGCGGCCGGCCCGGCCCGCGACCTGGGTGAGGAGCTGGAAGGTGCGCTCGGCGGCACGGAAATCGGGCATGTGGAGCCCCACGTCGGCGGCCACCACGCCCACCACGCGCACGCCTGGGAAGTCGTGTCCCTTGGCGACGATCTGGGTGCCAATCAGCACGTCGAGTTCGCCTCGGCGCAGCTCCTCGAGCACCTTCTGCGTATAGCCGCGCCGCCCAGCGGTGTCGCGGTCCAGGCGCGCGCTGCGCGCACGCGGGAAGAGCGTGCGGACCTCTTCCTCCAGGCGCTGCGTGCCCAGCCCCAACAGTGCCGTGTCCGGCGCCCCACAGCCGTTGCAGGTCTCGGGAGGTGGCACTGCGTGCTCACAGTAGTGGCAGCGCAGCTGCTGCCCGACCGCGTGGTAGACGAGGGCCACGTCGCAGCGGGGACAGCGNTCTGCGTGCCCGCAGTCGAAGCAGAGCACCTGGGTCGAGAAGCCGCGGCGGTTCAGGAAGAGGATCGCCTGGCCCCCCTCGTCGAGCGCCTCGGAGACCGCGCGCTTCAAGGGCCCCGTGAGCACCGGCAGTCGGCCCTTCGGGTCGCGCTCTCGCTCCCGGCTCAGGTCCACGATCTCCACCGCGGGCAGCGGGCGTCTGCCGATGCGGTGGCTGAGCACCAGCCGCTCGACTTCGCCGCGGTCGGACGCGAAGCGTGTCTCCAGCGACGGAGTCGCGGAGCCGAGCACCAGCGGGCAGCCCGCGTGGCGCGCGCGCCGCGCTGCCAGCTGGCGCGCGTGGTAGAGGAAGCCCTCCTCGTTCTTGTAGGCGCCATCGTGCTCCTCGTCGATGACGATCACGCCCAGATCCTCGAGCGGCGCGAAGAGCGCCGAGCGCGCACCCACCGCGATGGGCGTGGCCCCGGCGCGCAGACGCTGCCACTGCTCGAGGCGTTCGCCGGGTCGCAGGCCGCTGTGAAGCACCGCCAACGCGTCTCCGAAGCGGCTGCGCACGCGGGCCACGATCTGGTGGGTGAGGGTGATCTCGGGCACCAGCAGCAGCGCCTGGCGGCCTCGCGCGAGCGCTGCCCCCACGGCCCTCAAGTAGACCTCCGTCTTGCCGCTGCCCGTGACCCCGTGGAGCAGGAAGGTGCGGGCTTCGCCCTGCGTGACCGCGCGCTCGATGGGGCGCAGCGCCGCCGCCTGGTCGGCGGTCAGTTCCAGCTCCGGCGAGCGCTTCGGCGCTGTACCCAGCACGTCGCGCGGGGCCTCGCGTTCTTCGAGCCGGACCAGGCCGCGCGCGGCCAGCTCCCGCATCAGGCGCGGCGCGAAGCGCGCGGCCAGCTCGTCGACCCGGCGTTCCCCCCGCTCGAGCAGCTCGCGCAGCAGCGCGGCCTGTCGAGGCGCGCGCGCGAGTGCTTCGAGGGATGCCTCCGTGTCGATTCCTGGAGCCGGGACCAGCCAGCGCCGGCGGGTCGTTCGCGCGGTCGGTGCCCGGGCCTGGTGGGTGGCGCGCACCAGCCCGTCCCGCTGCAGGGCTTCCAGCAACGCTCGGATGTCTCCCGCGCCGCGCAGGCGGACACGCAGCTGGCTCGCCTCCAGCGGTTCGTCTCGCAGGGCCTCGAGGATGGCGAGGCTCCCGCCCCGCGCCGCGCCGCTCGCGAGCGCCGCTCGCCCGCGCGCCGAGAGCGCGTAGACTCGCGTGATGCGGGGGGTGGAGCCGGCCGGCAGGGCGTTGGCGAGGGCGATGCCCAGCGGGCACAGCACCTCCTGGGCCTCCTCCCGGAGGACGCGCAGCATTTGCGAGGAGAGCGCGGGTTCGGTGTCGATGAGCTTCTCGACGGGCTGGAGGGCTCCCTCGTAGTGGGGGACCGGCGCGCACTCCACGATCACGCCGCTGACCAGGCGCCCCCCGAGGCCCACCAGTACCCGGCAGCCGGGCTGGGCGAGCTTGGCGTCGCCCGGGGGCAGCGTGTAGTCGAAGAGCTCGTCCACCGGGACGGGCAGCGCGACGCGCACCACGTCGGGGCGCGCGGCTCTGAACAGAGGGGCTGACATGGCAGGATTGTATGCGCGGCGGCGGCGCTCGCGAGGGGGGGGTCGGCCGGGTGCGGGTCGAGGAGGGGGCCCGTGGGCGCACGCTGCGGGTGGACGGCAGCTTCGCTTCCTGGTATCGGCCGGGCCAGCCGGCGACGGGCTCGGTCTGGGACGCCCTGGTGGCGCCGCTGCTGGCGCTCCCCCAGGCGCGGCGGCAGCGCGTGCTGATCTTGGGGCTGGGAGGCGGCAGTGCCGCCCGACTGGTGCGCGCCGTCGCCCCGCGGGCTCGCATCGTCGGCGTGGAACTCAGCGCCGAGGTATTGGCGGCGGCGCGGAAGCACTTCGACCTCGACGCCATCGGCGTGGAGGTGGTCCACGGGGATGCCCACGCCTTCCTGCGCCGCAGCCGGGCTCGCTTCGACTGCGTGATCGAAGACGTCTTCGTGGGCACCGCGCGCGCGCTCGAGAAGCCCGCTTGGTTGCCCCGGCCGGGCCTGGAACTGGCGGCGCGACGCCTGGCGGCCGGGGGCCTGCTGGTCGCGAACACCCTGGACGAGCACCTCGAGGTTCGGGAGTGCCTCCAGGACCTTCTTCCCGGGCTGCTCTGCATCCGCGTGGAAGGCTATGACAACCGGGTGTTGGTCGCGGGCCCCGCCCGCTTGGATGCGCGCCGCCTGCGCGCTTCACTGGCCCAGGAGCCCGCCCTGAGCCCGGCGCTCCGGCTCTTTTCGATCCGCGGGCTCTAAACGCCGGGGGCGGCTTCTGCCTCAAGTCGGGGCCCGGGAAGGTCGATCGCCAGAGCACCCCCCAGAAGGAGAGTTGCATGGCGATCGGAGCATTCGGGCGCAGCAGCAGTGACGAGCGCGGGCAGGGCGCGGCCCCGGCAAACGTGGACGGGACCGTGACGCCCCTCATCGACCAGGGGTCCCGCTGCGAGGGCAAGCTCTTCTTCCGGGACGCGGTCCGCATCGACGGCAGCTTCTCGGGGGAGATCAGCAGCGAGAACACCCTGGTCGTGGGCGAGACCGGTGAGATCGAGGCCAGCATCTGCTCGGCCCGGGTCGTGGTGAGTGGCAGCGTGGTGGGCGACGTGCGGGCCAGTGACCAGATCGTGCTGCACGAGAGCGCCCGGGTGGAGGGCAACCTCAGCACACCGTCCCTGGTGATGGAGCCCGGCGCGGTACTGAACGGCCGGATCGACATGGGCCCGGTGGAGAAGAGTGCAGCCCCGCCGTCCCTCAAGGCCATCCAGGGCGGCTCGGCGGCGAGCCCCGGCGTTTCGGACGAGGACTCGGTCTCCGCCTAGGAACCCGTGCAGCGGCCGCGCGAGTGACGGCCGCCGAGAGGTGCCGTTCTCGCGAGGCCCCGGTGCTGTCACGGTAGAGGCAGGGAACGCTCCCGCTTCACGGCGGGGGCGGATCCTACGCAAGAAAAGCGCCCGGCCCTTGCGGATTCCGCAAGGGCCGGGCGTGGAGAAAAGTGGGACGGGAGAGGCTGACCCTGATCCGGGGTCCGGATCAGGGCCAGCCGGGGATTCACCCGTTCCTAGTCGCAGCTTACCGAGACGCTCGAACCCGGCGTGAGGCCACTACCGCTACAGCGGTACCTGCCGTCTTCGCGTGTCCGGCACGAGAGGCCGTAGGCCGACGCGGAGCTCCCGACAGCGCAGCTCCCGTTGATCCGGTAGCGCCCGGAGGCATCTACCGTACCCTCGCCGGCTCCAGCACCGGCTCCAGCACCGGCTCCAGCACCGGCTCCAGCACCGGCTCCACCAGCGCAGGTCACGCTGTAGAAGTCGCCCGGAGTGAGGAAGCGACCGCGGCAGCTGAAGCCGCCCGTGGCGTCCGTGGTGCAGGTCAGGCCATCCGCCGAGGAGGCGCTGCCACCCGCAGTACAGTTCCCGCGGATGCGGATGCGTCCGCGGTTGTCCACGGTGCCCGAGCCTGCAACCGTCGCCGTCGGATCTCCCGCGGGCGGAGCGTCGGTAGCGATCAGCACGCCGGAGGGACTCGTCCGCGAGTTGCCGTTGAGGAAGAAGCTTCCGACCTCTTCATCGTTGACCGTCACCACGGCGCTCGTGGGTCCAGCCACCAGCGGAAGCACATCGTCTCCGCGGGCCGAGAACAGCACGTTGAGCGCATCTTGCGATGTCGTACCGGTGAGCAGGTCCTGGAAGGCCGTGGCCACGCCCGAGAAGGTCCCGGTCACGTTGCCGCTCGTGAGGTTCGTGAAGGTCAGCGCGAAGCTGTCCACCGCGATCTCATGCGTGATGCCGTTGCCGCCGCTGGCTGTGATCACGTCCGGGAAGAGCGTGTTCTCGAAGAGATTCCGAGGCACGCCCTGGACGATCACGTCGAAGCGGATCAGGCCGTTGGCACCACCCACCGACTTGTTGTCGAAGACGAGCTGAGCGCCGGGGGCGGTCGCATCGTCGAGCCCGACACCCACACCCGGGACGTCAGCCGCGGTGCCCGTGAAGTTGGCCGTCGGAGCCAATTCCGGAATCGGGAACACGAAGCCGGCCGGGATCGTCACCTGCTCCGGCACCGAACGCACCACTTCGAACACACCCTTGTCGTCGAGGTAGATCGCCTCGACCCGGATCCTGAGTGCGGCGTCTTCCGGCGCCAACACGATGGTCTCGCCATGGACGATGAAGGGATCCGTGTTCTGTCCTCGACCCGCGAGCCGGCGGATGTCCTGGAAGAAGTTGCTTCCAGGCTCTTCCTCGATCTGCCACGTGAAGTCGACAACGCTCTGCACCGAACCCGTGGGGTTCTCCGCCGATACGTTGTCGGCATCCGTGATGCCAGCAGCCGAAGCCGTCAGCGTCTCGCCGATGTCCGGGGTGCCGGTCACCGTGACCTCGCCCGCGCCGATGGCGTTGTTCGCGCAACCGGCGCCAGCCGTACCTTCGGTCAGCTGGACGGTCATGTCTGCAAACAGCAGTCGCTCGAAGT
>JABSQX010000090.1 GCA_013215615.1 Myxococcales bacterium
AAGAGCATGGGGATCGAGAAGAGCGTATTGGTCCGAGAGGCCAGGCCCGCGCGCGCGGCGCGGCCCGCCGCGCTGGGATC
Organism: Myxococcales bacterium; assembly: GCA_013215615.1. Classification (GTDB taxonomy): domain Bacteria; phylum Myxococcota_A; class UBA9160; order UBA9160; family SMWR01; genus JABSQX01. Next base: position 81 of record JABSQX010000090.1, read on the forward strand.
CGCCTCGCCGCCACCCGCCACGTTCTCGGCGTTGGCGATCACCACCTGTTGGGCGGGCCAGATCACGAACCAGACGTTGGCCCACATCAGCGTGCCCATCAGGGCGCCGGTGAGGATCATCGTCATGTAGGCGCTTCCCAAGGGCATGCCGGCGCCGTGGAAGAGCTTCATGAGCAGGATCGTGAGACCCGAGAGGAAGGTGAACATGGCCCCCCAGCGGAACCACCAGAGCGCGTTGGGGACCAGCCCGCGCGTCATCGCGCTCTTCGCCTGGCCGCCGAGTTCAGTGCCGAAGAAGGGCGTCTGCACGAAGTTGAAGTAGTAGAGAATGCCGATCCAGGTGACGCCGGCCAGCAAGTGGATCCAGCGCAGAAGCGTTTCGACGAGTGCCATCGTGTCCATCTAAAGAGTCCCCCCGACTGATGATGGCGCCCAGGCGTCCGCCCCATCCCATGGAGCGCGAAGCCTGCGCGATCGGCCGGGATTCTACCGTGAAAGCATCGCGTTGGCCCCGGGAACGGCGAATTCCCGCGCAACGACCGCGGGCCGCGGCGGACACCGGTGTATCGTTCTCACCCCGTCGGCTGGGTCAGGGCTTTTCGGTTCCCACGATGCACAGCGAGAAATACTGTGACCCGCCCCCGTAGGCGTGACCCAGCGCCAGCTTGGCGCCATCGACCTGGTGCTCGCCCGCCTGACCGCGCACCTGCATGGCGGCCTCCGCGTAGCGACACATCCCCGAGGCACCGATGGGGTTGGAGGAGAGTACGCCGCCCGACATGTTGATCGGCATGTCGCCGTCGAGGGCCGTGGCGCCGTCGTAGACCATCTTCCAGCCCTCGCCCTCGGGCGCGAAGCCCATCGTCTCCATCCACATGGCCTCGAACCAGCTGAAGGGAACGTAGATTTCCGCGCAGTCGATCTCGCGCCGAGGGTCCTGGATGCCGGCCTTCTTGTAGAGATCCTGCGCGGCCATGCGGCCCGCCAGTGGGTTGACGGCGTCGCGGCCCGGGAACTGGGTGGGCTCACTCCGCATGGCGGTGGCGTGTACCCAGGCCGGAGCGTTCGGCGCGTCATCGGCGAGTTGCTCGCGCGCGAGCACCATCGCGCAGGCGCCGTCCGAGGATGGACAGCTCTCCAGGTAGCGGATCGGATCCCAAAGCATCGGCGAGTTGGCGATCATCTCGAAGTCGACCCCCTCGATCTGCAGGTGCGCGTAGGGGTTCTTGTGGGCGTTGAGGCGGTCCTTGAGGGCCGTGCGGATGCCCGTGTCCTCCGGAGCGCCGGAGCGCGCGATGTACTTGCGGATGAGTGGCGCAAAGTAGCCACCGGCCCCCGCCACCACCGATACCGAGAAAGGCGGGGAGAGCGAGAGCCCCCACATCGCGTTGCTCTCGGACTGCTTCTCCCAGGCGACGGTGAGCACGCGGTCGTGGATGCCCGCCTGCACGAGGCTCATGGCCACGTTGGCCGTGGAGCCCCCCACGCTGCCGGCGGTATGCACCCGCAACAGCGGCTTGCCGACCGCCCCCAGTGCATCGGCGAGGTAGTTCTCGGGAAGCATCACCCCCTCGAAGGTGTCCGGCGCCTTCCCGACCACCACCGCGTCGATGTCCGCGAAACCCAGGCCCGCATCCTCGAGGGCCCGCAGCGCGGCCTCGCGACACAGGCCCGGCATGGAGACGTCGATGCGCTTGGCGTCGTACTTGGTCTGGCCGATGCCCACGATCCCGCAGAGTTCCGCCATCTACTCGCCCTCCAAAACGACGGCCAAGTTCTGCTGCAGGCAGTGACCCTGGGTGGTGTGGGCGAGCGCCCGGTCGCCGGCGCCCGAAGCAATGCGAGAGGCTGCCTCGCCCACTCGGGTCAAGCCGCAGGAAAAGAGGACCCGGGTGCAGAGCGAGCCGCCCGAGGGGTTCACCTCGAGATCCTCCGGGAGCTCCATGGACTCGCGGAGGATCAGCTCTTGGTGGGTGTAGGGTGCGTCGAGTTCGGCAAAATCGAGCTTGTCGTCGTGAACGCCTGCGGCTCGGGCCGCCGCCTGGGCGGAGGGCGCCCGCGTGAGGTCGCGCACCCCCAGGGCCGGCGCATCGATGCGGTGTTCGAAACCGCGGATCCAAACCGGGCGGTCGCAGAGCGCGCGGGCGCGATCGCCCGTGGCGATCACCATGGCGGTGGCGCCGTCTCCGTTGGCCGGACAGTCGTGGGCACGCAGGGGCGAGCTGCGGCAGGGCTCCGCGAGTAGCGTTTCGACGTCACTCTCGCCCTTGACGATGGCGTGGGAGTTGTCGGAGGCCGCGCGGCGGCTGCGCACGGCCACCTCCGCGAGGTCGCGCTCCTCCAGGCCGGCGCGCGCCATGAAGAGCCGCGCCTGCAGGGCAGCCACGCTGTCCGCGTCGGGCCACAACTGGGTCACGCAGTAGGGGTCGAGCTGCAGTGCGAGCACCTCGGCGAGATCGCCCGGGCTGGTCTTGCCAAAGGAGTAGACGAGTGCGGAGTCGACTTCTCCGGTCTGGATCTTCACCCACGCCTCGTAGAGCGCGAAGGCGCCGTCCATCTCGACGTGGGACTCCACGACCGGCGGCCAAGCACCAACGGCGTCGAGGCCCATCACGAAGGCGAAGGCCTGCCCCTGCAGGAAGTCACTGCTCCCCGAACAGGTAAAGCCGATCTCCTGCCGTTTCATCCCCGAGGCCTCCACGGCCTCTTTGGCGACGGGCAACAGGATCTCCACCTCGTTGCGCCGCTCGCGCAGGGCGCTCGACTGCGCGAAGGAGACGATTCCGACCTCTCGCATCAGGTGTGCTCCCGGATCTCCTCGAAGGGCACGTCCGGCTCGTCGAGGGGTTCGAAGTACTCGATGCTCGTCACCGAGGTGTCGAGTTGGTCGTCGGGCGCCCAGTGTGCCTTCACGCGCATGCCCAGCCGCACCTCGTCGAGGGGGCACTCCTGGAGCACGTGGAAGAAGGCGAGGCCCGCGCCGTCGAGCAACACGTTGATGCAGACGTAGGGGAGTTCGAAGGGGATGTTGTCGGACGGCACACGCACGATCGAGTAGGAGACCACCGTGCCCTGATCGGAGACCTCCACGGCCTCCAGGGTGAGCTCTGCGGTGCGCGGATCGGCGCCCCGGGGCGGCACCATCACCGGCTCTCCGGGACGACTGCGAGCGCCGATGATCTTGCGCTGGGCCAAGCCGCGCAGAAACATCGTGGCCGCGGCGCCGGCGGTGAAGTCGTACTCGAGGCGCACCGGGGTAATGATGGACGTGATGGGCTCGGGGGCGTCGCTCATCCCTCTTCCTCCACTTCGAAGCAGGCCAGGTCGAGGATGCTGCCGCCGGGCTCGGCGGCCCAACGCGGCCGCACCCGGCTGCCCACCGAGATGCGCGACTCCTCGCCCGCGTCCACCGCGTGCAGCATCGCCGTGTCCGCACCGTCCAGGCGGATCAGCGCGTACGCAAAAGGATGGTCGAAGGGCTGCTTGCTGCGCGGCTCCGCGACCCAGCTGTAGGAGACCACCTCGCCGCCGGGCCCCACCGAGACGAACTCGTGGAGGGTCTCGGCGGTCTCCGGGTCGTACTCCTGGGGCGGGACCAGCACCCGGCCCGAAGCGTCGCGAATGCCCGTGAGCTTGCGGTCGCGCAGGTCCGTGAAGAAACGCGAGAGCACCGGCCCCAGAGATCGGCGGTAGGGATACTCGAGGACGTGAAGGCCGGAGAGGGAGTCCCCCGTGGCACTGTTTTCGTTCATGGTCTCCTCCTCCCCAAAGCAACCACGTTCAGGCCGGCGGCGCCAGAAGCCCCAGGCCGTTCTCGCGCATGACCAGGCGAATGTCTTCGTCCGAGAAACCGTCGAGATCCTTCACGAAGTCCACGGGCTCGGCGAGGCCCTCGCCGTGGGGAAAGTCCGAGCCGAAGAGCATGTGCTCAGCGCCGATGTTCTCCCGCAGGCCGTGGAGATCGTCCTCGTAGTAGGGGGCGACCCAGACGTGGCGCTGCAGCTGCTCGACGGGATCGGCCTTGAACGCGAAGGGCAGCTGCCCGTAGGCCTTCGCGAGCTTGGCGATCAGCGTGGGCACCCAGCTGCTCCCGGATTCGATAGTGGCCACGCGCAGGCGCGGGAAGCGCACGAAGAGTTCGCCGCAGAGCAGCGAGGCCAACACGTCGTGGATCGGGTTCCAGGACATGCAGAGCCGGGAGGGATTGAAGTCGAAGGAACGGAACTCCTGGGCGCTCCCCCAGTAGCCCAGAAACTGGTTGTAGCCCGAATCCCCGGAGTGGTAGGCGGCGGTGATCCCCGCCTCGGCGACCCGCGCCCAGAAGGGGTCGAAGATGGGATCGGCGGGGGAGCGGTGGCCCTCGGCGGTGATCGCGGGCGCCGAGCGCATCACCACCACCCGCGCACCGCGTTCGAGCGCCCACTCGAGCTCCTCCACCGCGAAGTCCGGGTCGCTGAGGGTGATGTACGGCGCACCGAAGAGGCGGTCGCGGTACGCGAAGCCCCAATCCTCCTCGAGCCAGCGGTTGAAGGCGCGAAAGGCACCGCGCAGCGCTTCGGGATCCGCTTGGAGGGATTCCTCCATGCCCACGCCCAACGTCGGGAAGAGGAAGGCGGCCTCGAGACCCTGGGTGTCCATCAGCGCGAGCCGCGCATCGCGATCGCGATAGGCGGGATTGATGGGTTCGAGCTCGCCGAAGACCTCGCGGATGTTCTTGCCTTCGGGGTTGCGGCCGCGGAAGTACTCGTCGAGGCAACCGGGCTTCGCGACCGGATCGAAGGTGGGGTTGGGGATGAAGCGGTTCACGATACCGCCGACCAACAGGCACTTGCGGCCAGCGACGTCCGCCCACTGCATGGCGCGTCGGGCGAGCTTCGGATCGATGTGGCGGGTAAAGGCGTCCTCGGCCTCGTAGTAGTGGTTGTCCGCGTCGAATGCCGCGTAGGGGAGCTGGCTCAAGGGGGGTCTCCTGGCGCGCGGAGTTCCGGGCCCGCGGGTCCCGGTCACCGCGCGAGGCCGAATGGGGGTTCGCGCCTCATGCTATGGCTCAATCCCGCGAATCGCAATTTCAGGCGCCCTCGGGAATGCGGGCGCTCAGCGAAGCGGTTTGGGATCGCGCGGGAGACCCAGGCCCCGTTCGCCGATGATGTTGCGCTGGATGTTGGATGCGCCGCCCGCAATGGAAGGACCCAGGCAGAACATGTAGTTCTGCACCACGCCCGGAGGGGTGTTGTCCCCCGAGTAGGTGCTCTCGAAGTCGGGCTCCATCTCCGGGAATCCCGAGGGTGTACGCGAAACAGCTCGAAGGGGGGACGAGCCGCTAGGTCTCCGCCTGCGCGCTGGCCTCGACCATGGCCTGGACTCGCTCGGGGTCCACGCGGCGGACCAGGTGCTCGAATTTGCCCACCTTGTTGCCCAGCAGCGGCTCGCGGACGTCGTCGAAACAACTCTGTTCCGGGGCAGCGAGCAGCGCGTTGGCCTTGGCGGAAAGCCGCGGCAGGATGGGCTGCAGGTAGGAGGTGAGCTGCCGAAACACGTTGAGGGCCACGCTGCAGACCTCGCGGACCTCCTCCTCCTTGCCTTCCTGCTTGCGGAGTGCCCANGGCGCACGCGCCTCCACGAACTCGTTGGCCCGGTCGGCCAGCGCCATCACCTCCCGGCACACTCGGTTGGTGTCGCAGGACTCGTAGGCGGCGGCGATGGCCTCCGCGCGCTCGACACCCTGCGCGAAGAGCCCGCCGTCGTCGGGATAGCGCTCACACAGGCGTTGCCCCTTCACGAAGCGTGCCGTGCGGCTGGCCAGGTTGACGAGCTTGCCGACCAGGTCGCTGTTCACCTTGGCGGCGAACTCGTCGAGGTTGAGATCGATATCGGTGACGCCGGCACCCAGCTTGCTCGCGAAGTAGTAGCGGAGGTAGTCGGGCGAGAGGTGCTCGAGGTAGGTGCGGCCCATCACGAAGGTGCCCTTGCGCTTGCTCATCTTCTCGCCGTCGACGGTGAGGAAACCGTGGACGTGGATCTGTCGCGGCAGCTGGTAGCCCGCCGTCTCCAGCATGGCGGGCCAGAAGAGGGTGTGGAAGTAGACGATGTCCTTGCCGATGAAGTGGTGGATCTCGCACTCCGGGCTCTTCCACCAGCGCTCGAAGTCCTCACCGGACTGCTCGCACCAATCCCAGGTACTGCTCATGTAGCCCACCGGTGCGTCCAACCAGACGTAGAAGAAGTGGCCCGGCGCATCCGGGATCTCGAAGCCGAAATAGGGCGCGGGGCGGCTCACGTCCCAGTCGCGCAAAGGCTCGCCCAAGAAAGAGCCGCGCAGCTGGTTGGTGATCTCGGGCTGCAGGCGCCCGGGAGCTTCCACGAAATTCTCGAGGAAGTCGTGGAACTCCTCCAGGGTGACGAAGAAGTGCGGCGCGCTGCGCACCTCCGGCGTGGCGCCGGAGAGCGTACTCACTGGGTCGCGCAGCTCCTCCGGACGGTAGACGGCCCCGCAGGCGTCGCAGTTGTCGCCGTATTGTTCATCGGCCCCGCAGCGCGGGCAGCCGCCCTGCACGAAGCGGTCGGCGAGGAAGACCCCGGCGCTGGGGTCGTAGAGCTGGGTGACCTCGCGCTCGACCACGCGCCCGGCACTTCGAAACGCCTGCCAGATCTCTCCCACCAGGCGCTCGTTGGAGGGGCTGTGGGTGCTCCCGTAGTGATCGAAGACCACGTCGAAGTCCGCGAAGTCGCGCTGGTGGGCGGCGTTCATCTCCTCGAGGAGTGTCTCGGGGGCGCGGTCCTGCTCTTGGGCGCGCAGCATGGTGGCGGTGCCGTGGGTGTCGTCCGCGCAGAAGAAGCGCACCTCGTGACCCCGCATGCGCTGGAAGCGCACCCAGATGTCGGTCTGGATGTACTCCACGAGGTGCCCGATGTGGATGTGCCCGTTCACGTAGGGCAGGGCGCTGGTGACGAGGATGCGGCGCTCGTTCATGGATGGCTGGCCTTGGGCGCGGAGCATAGTGGCTCGATGCGGCCGCCGCCGTGCCGCACGGGTGCGGCCGGGGGCGGTGAGCGCGCTCCCGCACGTTCAGCGCGAGCGCAGGGCCTTGAAGTCCGGCGGGCGCTTCTCGAGAAAGGCGCGGACCGCCTCCATGTTCTCCGGCGAGCCCGCCTGGACACTCATGCCGGCGTCTTCCGCCTCGAGAGCTGCCTGGATGCCTGCTGCGTGAGCGGCGAGCAGCGTGCGCTTGGTGGCGCGCAGTGCGCCGACGGGCCACTGGGCGATCTCGCGCGCGCGGCTGAGCGTGGCTTCGAGCAGCGCGTCGTCGGGAAAGCGCGCCGTCGCGATCCCCACCTCTACGGCCCGCTGGGCGTCGATCCACTCGGCGCTGTAGAAGAGTTCCGCGGCCTGGCGGCTGCCCACCACCTGTTGCAGGAGGTAACTGCTGGCGCCCTCCGGGACCAGTCCCAGAGAGACGAAGGGCAGCCGCAGTCGCACGGATTCGCCCACGTAGACGATGTCGCAATGGAAGAGGAAGGTGGCGCCGATCCCCACCCCCACGCCCCGGGCAGCCGCCAACAGCGGCTTGTCGAAGGCAACCAGCGACTCCATGCAGGCGTGGTAGCCGCTGGTATGACCGTCCTGCCTGGGTTCGGCGGCCTTCGCGAAGGCACCGAGGTCCTGCCCCGCCGAGAAGTCCTGGCCCGCGCCCGTCACCACCACGGCCGCCACGCGTCCGTCTTCCCGGGCCTCCCGCAGCGCATCCGCGAGACCGTCCCACTGCGGGTCGTCGAAGGCGTTCTTCTTCTCGGGACGGTTCAGGGTGACGAGCAATACCCCCGAGTCGTCGAGTTCGCGGAGTACGGGCTGGCGGGACATGGGGAGATCCTCCGTGGGAGGGCTACGGTGCCGGGCGCGTAGCATAATGCATCGAATCGCGGACCCGACGGGAGCCCCCAACGTGAAATTCGTCCTCTCCACCGCCTTCAGCCCCGCCGAGCACCTGCTCCCCCTGGCCCGGGAGGCCGACGCCTGCGGGTACGAGGCGATGGGCTTCTCGGATCACGTCGTGCACCCGGAGGTGCTCGATACCCCCTACCCCTACACGGAGGACGGGAAGCGGCGCTGGGAGGCCTTCACGCCCTGGGTGGACGCCTGGGTGACCATCGGCGCCTGCGCGGCGGTGACCACGCGCCTGCGCTTCACCACCAACGTCTTCGTGCTCGCCATGCGCAACCCCTTCGTGGCCGCCAAGGCGATCTCCACGGCGGCGGTGCTCTCGGGGGGCCGGGTCACGCTCACGGTGGGCGTGGGCTGGTCGAACATCGAGTTCGAGTTGATGGGGCAGAACTTCCGCGACCGCGGCAAGCGCACCGACGAGATGCTCACGATCCTCCCCAAGCTCTGGAGCGGGGAGATGGTCGCCCACGAGGGCAAGTACTACCGCTTCGACAACCTCGAGATGAACCCCGTCCCGCCGGAACGCATCCCCATCTGGGTGGGGGGGATCTCGGACGCCGCGCTGCGCCGCGCCGCGCGACACGACGGCTGGCTCTCGGACCTGCAGACCAGCGAGGAGATCATCGAGTGCATCGCGCGCGCGCGCAGCTACCGCGAGGAGTTGGGCCGCGGCGACGCGCCCTTCGACGTGATGGCCAGCGCCAGCGACGCCGCCAGCGTGGAGGACTTCCAGCGCCTGGGCGCCGCGGGGGTCACCCACGTGCTCAGCATTCCCTGGATCCCCTACCACGGTCTCACCGACGACCTCGAGGAGAAACTCGACGGCCTGCGCCGCTACGCGAAGGACGTGATGGCGGCCATGGGCTGAGAGCCGGCGCTACCAGGCGGTGGCGAAGAGCCGGAAGTCGATGCCGTGATCCTGGAGGGCGGTGTTCTCCGGGCGATCGATATCCACCAGGCGCGCGCCGTAGCTGAACTCGGCGCGCAACCAGGGCCAGGGCCACCAGGTCACCGCGACCCCTATGCTCGCCAGTGTCTTCTTGCCCTCTGTGACCTCGCGCCCCTGGTTCCAGGAGCGGCCCACGTCCACGAAGGGCCCGGCGCGGAGCAGGGTGCGGCCGGCGGGCGTGCGCCGCAGCGGCAGGCGCGCGTCGAGGCCGAAGGAGAAGCCGTTGTCGCGCACCAACTGGTTCTCCCGGTAGCCGCGCACGCTGTAGTAGCCCCCCACCGAGAAGCGCTCGAAGGGCAGCAGCGGGTCGAGGGCCAGCTGGGCGCTGCCGCGCACGAGCAGCTCGAGGCCGCTCTCCTCGAAGCGCTGCAGCCACTGCAACTGTCCGAGCCAGACCG
>JABSQX010000091.1 GCA_013215615.1 Myxococcales bacterium
GAAGCGCCGGCAGTCCACGACTCTGCCTTCGACCCTGCCAGCGGCGCCCGGCAGGCGCGTGTCGCCTTCGCGGGCTCGGTGGAGGTCGACGCGGCGGTGGCCGTCGCTCGGGGGGCCCAGCGCGCTGCTACTGGGTGAGCCAGGCGTGCTTCTGCGGCTTCGCGCGCGCGCGCGGGTCGATGAGCACGTTGATGATGCTGGGCATGGAGTCGTGCAGGGCCTTCTCGAGAGCGGTCGAGAAGTCCCCGGGTGTTCGCACCTGGTAGCCCCGGCCTCCGAAGCCCTCGATCATCTTCTCGTAGCCGGCTTCGATCGTGTAGGCGGAAGGCGGTGCCTGGAAGCGGTCATCGGGGAGCGCGTCGAAGCCACCCCCGATGCCGTTGTTGTTCACGATCACGAAGACGATGGGCAGCTGGTAGCGACAGGCGGTCTCCACCTCCATGCCGCTGAAGCCGAACGCCGAGTCGCCTTCGAGGCAGATGACTTTCTTGTCGGGGTGCACCGCAGCGGCGGCGATGGCCTGGGCGAGACCCACGCCCATGGTCCCGAAGCTGCCGGCGTCCAGGCGCAGCCGGGGGCTGTCGTGCATCAGCACGCTGCGGCTGATGTCCATGGTGAGCGCGCCTTCGGCCTGGATGATCGTGCCCTCGGGCGCCTGCTCCTGGATCTCCCGGAGCACGCGGTAGTAGCCCATGGGGACCGTGTCGTCCTGCATCATGCCGTGCACGAAGTCCCGGTTCTCCGCGACCTTCTCGCCCAGCGCCGCGCGCCAGGGCGCGTCCGCGGGGAAGCGATGGGGCCTGGCGTGGAGCGCCTCGTTGAGCTGGGTGACCACGGCCCGGATGTCTCCCACCAGGCCCACCTCGGCGGGGACGTTGCGGCCGATCTCCTCCTCCTCGATGTCGACCTGGATGGTCTTCACGTCGGCCGCGAAGCGCGGCGGCAGCCCGTAGTGCATGATCCAGTTGAGGCGCGCGCCCAGCAACAGCACCACGTCGGCATCCTGCAGGGCGAGGCCGCGGGCGGGCGCCACCGAGAGGGGATCTTCGTCGGGCACCACGCCCTTGCCCATGGGTGAGCTCAGGAAGGGGAGTTGGGTGGCCTCGATGAAGGCGCGCACCTCCGATTCCGCGCGCGAGTAGGCGGCTCCCTTGCCGATGATGACGAGGGGACGCTCGGCGCCGCGAAGCACCTCGATGGCCCGTTGCACGTCCACGGGTGCGGCCTGGGGCCGGCTGGGGTCCGCGCAGCGAGGCGGGAACAGGATGCCCTCCTCGTCGATTTCGCGGTTCAGGAAATCGTCGGGCAGATCCAGGTAGGTGGCCCCGGGGCGGCCGCTGATGCTCCGTGCGACGGCCTGCTCGACGTAGAAGGGGATGCGCTGCGCGCAGTCCGGCCGGGCACTGTACTTCGTGTAGGGGCGCGCCAGCTCCACTTGCGGGGCTTCCTGGAAGGCCCCCATGCCCTCTTGGTAGCTGTTGCTCGCGCCGCCGATCAGGATCATCGGCCAGCAGTTCTCCTGGGCGTTGGCGAGCCCCGCGAGTCCGTGGATCACACCCGGGCCCGACACCGTGAGACAGGCTCCGGGGCGCCCAGTCAGGTAGCCGACGGCACCCGCCGCGTAGCTGGCGGCCTGCTCGTTGCGCATCCCGATGAAGCGGATGCCCTCGCGTTGGGCGGCGGCAGCCAGTGCGAAGACCGGAAAGCCGACGATTCCGAACATGGTGTCGACGCCCTGCTCCTTGAGGCTGCGGGCGACCAGGGTATTGCCATCGATGCTGGTCATGGGGGGATCTCCGATGCTGGCGCCGCGCCGGGATGGGACGTGGCAGAGCTATAGGCTACCGCAGCTTCGGGAACCCCTTCGATGGCACGGGACGCCATCGCGGACCCGCCGGGGTGGCACGCGATGCCGCTGGGCAACTCGCTACCTTCTCGATCTCCCCGCCACCGGAGCCCCCATGCCGCAGGTCGAGATTCCGCGCCGTTACCGCGGTCCCACGGGGGGGGCCGCCAACGTGGAGGTGAGCGGCGAGAGCGTTCGTGCCTGCATCGAGGCCGTGGAGGCCCGGCACCCGGGCTTCCTGGAGTTGGTGGTCGATGCTGATGGCTCGCTGCACCGCTTCGTGAGCATCTTCGTGAACGACGAGGAACTGCCGCGCGACGCGCTCGACATCGCCGTCGCCGGCCCCGACCGCATCTCGATCGCGGCGGCGGCGGCGGGGGGCTAGCGGATCGTCATGTTCCGACGCCCCTACGAGCTGCGATACCCTTTCAGCCGGTACTCCTAGGAGGTCCTCCAGTGCCCGACTCCCGGACCGATCGTTTGATCCGCGTGGACATGACGCAGGGCAGTGTGGAGATCGAGCCCGTGCCCGAGGCCTGGCAGATGCTCGGCGGCCGGGCGCTCTCGGCCCGCATCCTGCTCGAGGACTGCGATCCCCTCTGCGAGCCCCTGGGTCCGGACAACCTGCTGATCTTCGCCCCGGGCCTGCTGGCGGGCAGCGCGGCGCCTACCTCGGGGCGGCTCTCGGTGGGGGCCAAGAGCCCGCTCACGGGCGGCATCAAAGAGGCCAATGTGGGCGGCAACCCGGGTCAGGATCTCATGAAGCTGGGCTACCGGGCCATCGTCGTGACCGGTCAGCCCGCCGACTCCGAGGCGCGCTTCGCGCTGGACGTCACTGCCGAGGGCGCCTCGCTGCGCCCTGCGGACGAGCACCGCGGCAAGTGGAACTACCGCCTGATCGAGGATCTCGCCGCCCACTACCCGGCCACGGCCTCTTTCATCTCCATCGGGCCGGCGGGCGAGATGCGACTCAGCGGCGCCTCGGTGGCCTGCACGGACCAGGAGCAGGAGCGCCATCCGGCCCGCCACGCGGGCCGTGGCGGGCTCGGAGCGGTGATGGGCAGCAAGGGTCTCAAGTACGTGAGCCTGGACGCCGGGCGCCGCCCCGCCCGCAAGCCGCTTCGCAGGAAGGAGTTCATGGCGCTCAGCAAGAGCTTCACCCGCACCTACCTCGAAGGCCCCGCCCAGGAGCCCTTCCCGAAGTGGGGGACCAGCGTCTGCGTGAGCGAGGCTGACAAGATCTACACCTTCCCCTACAAGAACCGCGTGGAGGGCCGCTCGCCCGACGCCGAGACGCTCGACGGCATGCGCATCGTGGAGAGCTTCGAGGAGCGCGGCGGCGGCATGCACAACTGCCTGACTGGCTGCATCGTGCAGTGCAGCAACATCGTCCATGACGCCGAGGGCAACTACAAGACCTCCGCGCTGGAGTTCGAGACCCTCACCCTGCTGGGCTCCAACTGCGGGATCGCCAGCTGGGAGGACGTGGCGGATCTCGACCGCCTCTGCGACGAGATCGGCCTGGACACCATCGAGACCGGCGCCGCCATCGCGATCTACATGGATTCCGGTGCCATGGAGTTCGGGGACGCCGAGGGCGCCAAGCGTATCCTGGGCGAGATCGCCGAAGGCACTGAACTGGGCCGGACCATCGGCAACGGCGCGGTGGCCACGGGCAGGAAGAGCGGTCACGCGCGCGTCCCCGCCGTGAAGGGGCAGGCCATCCCCGCCTGGGATCCGCGCCCCCTCAAGGCGGCGGGGGTCACCTATTGCACGAGCGCCATGGGGGCCGACCACACCGCGGGCTTGATCGTGGAGCCGGGCCAGGATTACGAGGAGGCGGTGCGGGCCTCCCAGGAGTCCCAGATCCTCAACGCGGTGGTGGACTCCTCGGGTTTCTGCCAGTTCTTGATGCCCAACCTCGACGAGGTACGCGCCTTCTTCGGCCACTTCCTGGGCTGTGAGGTGAGCCGGGAGGCCATTTCGGATCTCGGCTGGCGCTGTCTCGAGGACGAGTGGGAGTTCAATCGTCGCGCGGGCTTCAGCTCCGCGGACGACGCGATGGCCGACTGCATGCAGACCGATGCCATCGGCCCGCAGGAGCTCGTCTGGGACATGGCACCGGAACTGGTGGCACGGGCCTACAAGCGCTTCGAGCCGCGAGACGAACTCTTCGAACTGCGCCCGAGCTGAGCCCGGCCCAGCGATCCGTGGCGGTCCGCCTTCCTGCTGGTCGCTTCGGATGGTTGCTGTTCTGTTTCTTCCTCTCGGGCTTCGCGGCCCTCGTCTACCAGATCGTCTGGACGCGGCAGTTCGCCGCGGTCTTCGGTGCGGCCCCGACCGCGGTGGCCGCGGTGTTGGCCGCCTACATGGGCGGGCTGGCGGCGGGGGCGGCGCTAGCGGGTCGCTGGGTGGGCCGCGTTCGGCGTCCGCTGCTCGCCTACGCGCTGCTCGAAGCGGGCGTCGCCGTGTCCGCGCTGGCGGTGCCCGCCGCCCTCGGAGCGCTTGCGGCGCTCCAGGCCTGGCTCTTCGGCGGCCTCCCGGAGCTTTCCGCGGAAACGGGCGCAGCGGCGACACTCTTTCAGCTAGCGACCGCCTTCGTGGTGCTGGGCGTGCCGACCGCGTTGATGGGCATGACGCTCCCGCTGCTGGTCCGCCAGGTGGTTCGGGACGAGGTCCAGATCGCCTCGCGGGTGGGCGCCCTCTACGCGTTCAACACCGCGGGCGGCGTCTGCGGGGTGCTGGCTGCGGGCTTCCTGCTACTCCCCGAGCTAGGCCTCGGTCGCAGCGTGTGGGTCGCGGTGAGCGCCAACGTGCTGGCGGGCCTGGCGGCGTTAGCGCTCACGCGGCGTGCGGCGCTCGACGCGTCCAGCCCCCTCCGCCAAACCTTGCCCGAAGCTGCCGGAGCCGGGGACGACTGGCCGCGGCGCGGCTGGATCCTGCCGCTGGTCTGCCTCGCCGGGATGGCCTCCTTCGGATACGAGGTGCTGTGGTCGAGGCTGCTGGGTCAGCTGCTGGGGGGTGGGATCGCGGGTTTCGCGATCATGCTGGCCAGCTTCCTGACGGGCATCGCCGCGGGTGCGGCGCTGGCCGCGCGCGTGGTGGGCGGCCCCGATCGCGCACTCCGCGTCTTCGCGATGGCGCAGACCGGCGTGGTGCTCTGCTCGCTGCCCGCCTTTGCGGCCCTGGGCGAATTGCCCGNCTTCTTGCGCGGACTCGGCTGGCAGGGCGTCCCAGCGCTCAGCGGTGTGTTGGCTGCGGGCTTGCTGCTCCCTTCCAGCCTCTGCATCGGCGCGAGTTTTCCCATGGCGGTGCGCGCGTTGGCGCGGAGCGCCGAGCAGGCGGGCGCCGCCAGTGCTCGCATCTTCGCCTGGAACACGCTGGGTTCGATCCTCGGTGCCATCGCCGCGGGCTTCTTCCTGTTGCCCGCGCTGGGCCATGCGGGTTTCGCGAGCGGGCTGATGGGGCTGAATCTCGTGGTGGCCGCGGGCGCCCTCTGGGCCTGTCCGCGAAGCCGAGGGCCGGCGCTGGGCCTGGGCGGACTCGCGTTGCTGGCCCTGATCGCGCTGCCTCCCCAGACACCCTGGGGATTGCTGCGGACTTCGGGCCTTTCGGGGGAGGCGGCCAGCGGGCGCGTCGAATACTACGGGCTGGGACGCAGCGCGGGAGTCCTGCTCAGCGCGGGGCCGCGCGGCTGGCGCCTGTACGCGGATGGCCTGCCGGAGTCGCAGGTGACGGCTCCGGGCACGCGTCCCGGCGGCAACCCCCTCGCGCAGTGGGCCGCGACCCTGCCGGTACTGGCCCGGCCCGAGGCGCGTCGCATGCTGGTGGTGGGACTGGGGGGAGGCGTGGTCCTGGAGTCGGTGCCGGCATCCATCGAGCGCATCGACGTACTGGAGATCGAGCCGGAGATACTCGCGGCGAATCGCGCCATTGCGCCGCACCGACGCAGCGACCCACTCGCCGATTCGCGCGTGCGCGTGGTGCTCGGCGATGCGCGCGGAGCCTTGTCGCGCAGCAGCGCGCGCTATGACGTGATCGTCTCCCAGCCCTCACACCCCTGGACCGAAGGTTCGGGGCCGCTCTTCAGCCGGGAGTTCTTCGAGTTGCTGCGCGCACATATGACACCAGGGGGTGTGTTGTGCCAGTGGATGGCGGCGCGTTTTCTGGACGAGGAGTTGTTTCGGGGGATGCTCGCTACGTTGCTCGAGGTCTTCCCGCAAGTTCGCGTCTACCACCCCGTGCCGGGGGGGCTGCTCTTCCTCGCCTCGGAGGCGCCGCTTCGGGTGGAGGAGGGGGCCGGGCGCGCACTGCGCGCGAGCCCCCAGGGCTTCGCGGCACTGGGCATCCACCGGCCCGAGGACGTGCGCGCCGCCTGGCTGCTCGACGAATCCGGCAGCCGCGCGCTGGCAGCGGGTGGTGTCGCGAACCGAGACGACCACAACCTCTTGCAGATGCGCAGTGGGCGGGTGGCGCGCGCGGGCGGCAGCCGCCCCCTGGAGGCGCTGGGCGAGTACGACCCGCTCGTCCCCCATGCCCCGGGCAGCAGCCGCTTGCGGGTGGTGGAGGTGCTCCTGGCGCGCGGCTTCCCACTTCGCGCCCAGCGCATCGCCGAGGCCGGAGAAGAGGGTGCCGAGCGCACAGCCGCGCGGGCCCTGATCGCCGCCGCGCACGGCCAGTCCCGGCGCGCCCGCGAGGAGGCCGAGGAAGCCCTGCAGTCGACGCCCCTCGCCTCCGAAGTGCGCGAAGCGCTGCTGCCCGTACAGGCNGCCGCGATGATCCGCGACGCCGACCGGTTGGAATCGCTGGCGGCCGGCCTCAGCGATCCGGCGGCGGCCCTGCTCGAAGCCTGGCGCGCCGACGCGCGGGGGGATCTCGCGGGCCTGCGCGCCCTCGAGGGTCGCCTGGCGCGCGTGCGCCCGGGCGAAGCCCTCTACCCTGGCGCCCTGCGGATGCGCATCGCCTGGCGGCTGGAGGATCCCACGCCCGAGGAGGCCCGCGATGCGCTGCGCTTCGCCGACTTCCTCGTGGCAGCGGCCGGCACTCCCGGGGACTGGGTGCTCCGCGTGCGGGCTGTGGCTGCGTCGAGCGATGCCAGCGCCATCGAGTCAGCGATCTTCGAGGCCGCAGCCGAGCTGCGAGGCAACGACGTGCCCAAAGCCGCGGTGCGCGATGTGCTCAAGGTACTCTTCGAACTGCCCCCCGAGCCCGGTGCGGAGCGCCGCCGCGCCCGCCTCGAGGCTTCGCTGAGGCGTCTACTGCGCTGAGGTGGAGCGCCGCCGTTCGGGGCATCGTGCTGCGCGGCCAGGCAAGGGGCCGGAAGCGCTCGCGTTGCGGCCCTCAATGCACCCGAGAAGATGGATCTTGGCAGGGCCCGGGGGATGCGAGTCGGATCGGCAACCGGCTCCGGGTTCCTTTGCGACGACGTAGAAGTCTGAAGGTCTAGTCCTTGATACCGCTCGGCTTCTTGGAGGTGAGCCAGGCTGCCTGCCCTTCGTCCACTCGCTTGAGGGAATAGAGATTCGCGACTTTTTCTACCCCCTCCCGTACCCGGTAGGGGCTGCGGAACTCCCAGACGACTTCGCGGTCTTCGGTCAGCTCCAGGGCCCGGCCGCCGTCCGTCTCGACCACCAATGTGTTCCCATTCGGCAGCATCTGGACGCGGCCCGATCGTCTCGAATAGAGCGGCTCCGACTTCGGCCCGGTGTACTCCCGTATCACGCGGCGAGTCCGTGGGTCCAGCGTCAATACGCTCGACCGCTCCGCGGTGAGGAAGTTGTTGAAAAGGATGATGCCACCGTCGGCCGTAAGGCGCGGGGAATGCTGCATGCCAAAGGGCCCCTGTTGTGACCAGCGAGTCACTCCCTTCTCCATGTCGAGGATCGCGACGGTGTCGAGCATGCCCATCGAGACGAGTGCGTCTCCAGCCTGAAACGAGTCTCCCAGGCGAGCCGCCTCGGCGGTACTCAGCAACCAGAGGGAATTGGTGTGAAAGGGATCGAAGACAGTATTCTCGTTGAGTCCGTAGCCGCGCTCTCTGGCGCGAGCCCAGAACGATCGACGGAGCCTGAGCCAGTCGACATTGCGCAGTGCGTCAGACATCGCGAGTCTCCGCAGCTCCTCTCCGCTGCCGTCGCGCACGATGATGAAATCTTCGATCGCTGGTTTCTTCTCGATCCCCGGGATCATTTTTCGCTTCGACTGCAGATGAATGATTTCTCCAGACTCGGTGAGCTGAAGATCGTGATGGGCCGGTTCCGGCACCGACCACAGAAGCCGCGAATCGCGATCGAGCTTGAAGAGCCCGAACAGTTCCCAGATGACGACGATGTCGCCATTCGGGAAGAGCAGAGTGTCGCGCCAGAAGTTCCGTCGAGGCTCCTTCGCGCGTTCTGACCTCGGGTGCTCGGGAAATACCTGCGCGAACTCAGCCCGCCATTCGTGAAGCACCGTGCCGTCCATATCCATCAACAGGGCAACGGGGCCATGGCCCGAGGTGATCAGGTTCAGCCCCTGCGCGCTTCGTCGGGGGTCGTGAAGGGTGACGCCTTGGGAATCGCCCGCTTGCTCGGTAGCCGCGAGATAGCCGACGGCACTCAGCTGCTCGATCAGCTCGGCCTCGCTCCGAGGAGCGGAGGTGGAGGGGGTCGGCGGGCTAGCCCTCTCGCCGTCGCTCGGCTCACCGCCTGCGCTCTCGGAAAGCCCGAAGCTGAGCAAACAGAGGAAAACGAAGCAGCGAGATGCGTTCGAGTTCACCTGCGCCGCATCGCCAGCTGTCTTCGGCGGGCTTTCATGAGCAACAAGCCGAAGATGCCGCTGGCCAGGATACTGTGAACAGAGGGCTCTGGAACAGTGATCAGCAGAGGCTGGACCCGGGTGTGAGAGCCATTGGGGTTCGTCGCCGTGAGGCTCACCGTGTAGGTCCCGAGCGTCGTGTACTGGTGATTGGGATGCTGATCGTCCGATGTACCCGTGTCGCCGAAGTCCCAGGACCATCCCGTCGGTAGCTGGTTCGA
Organism: Myxococcales bacterium; assembly: GCA_013215615.1. GTDB lineage: Bacteria > Myxococcota_A > UBA9160 > UBA9160 > SMWR01 > JABSQX01. The sequence continues at coordinate 8,863 of JABSQX010000091.1, forward strand.
CAGGTCGGTGAACGAGACATCGAGAGGCACAGCGCCGATGGTCACCGATGCTGAGAAGTCCGCCGTGGGGGTACCCGGGGCGGGCGGGCCCCCAAGATCGGTGTTGACTTCCCCGGCGGCCCGCTCGCCGGACTGCATCGCGCCCGGCACTGTCGACGCCGCCGTATTATGCGTCGCTTCGCCGGCGAAGTAGAGCGTAGTTCCGACGGGTTGCGCGAGCACTTCGCGCTTGCTGAGTCCCACGAGCGGACGCGTTTCCGGCGCGGGGAAGGAGTAACTCCCACGTATGTAGGGCTCGGCGCTCCAGTTCTGCACGACGCCCTCGATGAAGCTGGTCGAAGCACTGCCCCCGAAGGCCGCATCGAGATCGATCAACGCCTGATCGATTCGGGCGGTGTCATCCGCCAGTGCCGCCATCACCTCGGCGTTTCTTCCCATCAGGAAGCAGGTCAGCACGTGGTCCGTGGCGCTTGGCTGATACTTGTTTGGCGTCCAGCAATTTCCGGTGGGGCCGTCGGTGAGCACGTTCATCATCTTCGATTGCCAGATCTGACTGCTGAATCGCAGCGAGATCTTCATGCCCTTCCCCATGCCGATCGTGGCGATGGCGTCGAGCTTGTTTGCCGGGAGATCGGGGATGAAGTCGATGATCTCAGCCTTGAGTACGCCGACAGACACGGTCACGATGATCGCAGCGCCGTAGTGGTAGACACCGTTGCCATCGATCGCGACGGGCTTGATGCCGCCGGTGTCGACGACCGTGACCGGGCTGTTGTAGGCGACGAAAGGAGTCACCTGATCGAAATACAGCGTGTTCAGTGCGTCGAGATATCCCGTCGGACTGAGACCGTACACTGCGCCGGTCAGCGAGAAGGTGTTCCACTCTCGAGACAGCGAGCGGAGCCCCAGGCGCTCCACGGTCGTTCCATATTCGCCCCCGGGAGATGCCGCATCGTAGAGGTGGTAGCCGCGACTCGTCGAAGGGACGCCCCAGCTGGTGTCCAGGAAGTCGGACACCGACTGATCCGTGACGGCATTGTCGTGATCCCCGATCTGGTAGTAGAAGTCCCAGTAGTCGACGATGTCAGCATCCAAGAAGCAATTCCCGGTCTCCACCCAGCAGCTGCTACCTCCGCCCATCCCATCTGCGTCCATCACGAGCAACTGGTCCTGGGTGGCGTTTTCCCTGAAGATCCGGATCTGTGCGCCATTACCGTATTCGGCCGCGATGGCGTTGAACACGAAGTTGTTCGACGCGCCGTAGAGTTCCTCTGCGCCGTGTTCGATTCCCACGTCGCCGAGAGTGCCCGAATAGACTCGGCCGCCATGTCGATTGGTGGCTTCCAGAACGAGAACGCTGAAGCCGAGGTTGTTCAGCGTGTACCCGGCGTAGAGGCCAGCCGCTCCGGCCCCGACGATCACCACATCGTGATCCGTCGACGCTTCGACTGCGCGGGATGGAGTGGGAAGCGAGCACAGCGCGATTAATAATGCGGTCGCAAGCGTCCTATGAAGGAATTCGACCGCACAGCGACGCGGCGAATTGGGGTATCCAAGAGCATCCATGGGGAGAAACCTGGCAATGAATGGGGGGAACCCTGGCAATGGCCGTTCATCGGAACGGGATCAGATTCGAGCGCTCTTCCTTCGAGCCAGAATAGCGGAATGGCGCCTCCTTGTCGTGTCGGTGAGGTCGCTCGACCTCGTCTTCGAGTCGTCTTGCGGATAGGAATCTTCTCGCCCGCTACGTGATCGATCGCCCCACCTCGCAGGTAGCGATGAGAATCCTCGGGCGTCACCGAGCTATACGCTCGGTGGGCTGCAGGCGCTCACGATCTCGCACTCTTCGGATCCGACATTGCGAAATCGGTGCGGGCGTGAGCTGTCAAAGTAGTAAGCGTCGCCCGGCCCAAGCACGAATCGTTCACCGTCTAGTGTCAGCTCGCAATGTCCACGGATCACCACGCCCCCCTCCTGACCACCATGGTGAAGCGTGACCTTGCCGGTACTGGCGCCGGGTGCGTAGAGTTCGTGAAGGATCTGGATGTTCTTCCCCGACAGGTTGCGACCGACTTGCTTGTACGAGATCTTTCCTCGCGCGATCTCGACGAGGTCGTCAGAACGGAAGACCGCGGGTTCCGGTGTGGGGTTTTCCTCGGCGAAGAAGGACGAGAGATCCGACGGGACGCCGTCGAGAATTTTCTTGAGCACGGCAACGGACGGATTGAGCTTTCGCGACTCGATCAAAGAGATCGTCGCATTGCTGATGCCACTTCTCTTGGCGAGTGCGCGCTGTGACAATCCATTCTGTTGTCTCATGCTGCGCAGACGGGGGCCAATGTCGGGTTGCATGTCGAGGCCTGCTTGGGGGATCCGAAGGAGCCCGTTATGAGGGGGCTGTTTAATTGTTTAGAGTTCTCAGTATATTAGACATGCGATACAATGATTTCAATCACTTAGTTCGTCCCAGGTAACCCCTTGTTAATAAAAATAAACAGGGAGACACTGAGAGTCACCGCAGCGGAATTTCGACCCAATCCGGGGCCCCGAGCGCCGAATCGCAGGCACAGGCTCGCCGAGCACTCATCGAGAAGCGAAGGAGGCAGGCCGCATGGAAACAGCCAAGCTCTACGATGAATACCTGATCACGTCGATGGTGCCGGGATTCGATCCCGTCGAGATCGAGTCCGCCAAAGGGG
>JABSQX010000092.1 GCA_013215615.1 Myxococcales bacterium
CGTCGATCTTGATTTGACCGCCCGCGCCCGCCTGGGCGATGAATCGCGTCTCGACGAGGATCGTTCCGTTGACGACCGGGCTCTCGCCAGGAGCCGCTGCCGAGTCGCCGCCGTCCACCGCGACAGCGCCCACCGTGACCTGGCCCGGGCCGTCGATCGTCACGACGCCGCCGCTCCCGCCCCGACCGCCCAGCAACTCGGTGTCGGCCTCTTCGCCCTCTCCGCTGGTCTGGATCAAGAGCACACCCGCACCGCCGCCCGCGTCGATCCCGAAGGGCCCTCCGGAACCATCCGGGATGCCAACGGACACGTCGCCGCCGACGCCCGCTTCGCCACTGCCTGCGACGATCGAGACGAACGCACCCCCGCCGCCATCGCCGGGCGAAACCGATTCCGCGTCGCCGCCGCGAGCCGAGACGCGCCCCAGCACCACGTCGCCCCGATCGGCCCGCACGACTACGTTGCCACCCGCCTCGGCAGCGAGGATCTCTTCGCCCTCGCCCGCCCGAGTACCCGCGCCGTCGGTCCTGATCTCGCCCACGACGATGTCGCCCGCCGCCACGGAAATGCTCACGCCCAACGAGCCGCCGTACGTCTCGTCCTCCCCGCCACCGCGCGCAACCAGTTGCTCCGCGTGCACGCCGAGATCCGGCTCGCCCGCTGCCGGGGCGCGCTCACCCGCGTTGTTGGCGGTGAGACTCACCGCGCCCCCGTCCGCTTCCAGCCCGAAGACCCGGATCGCGGCCTCCACGTCCGACGAACCGCCCCCGGTGCCGGTCGCTAGCGAGATGTCCGCGTCGGTGGTGCGGAAGCTCAGTTGCTCGCTGTTGCTGCCGCCGCTCACCAGGTCGATGCCGGGATCGGCGCTCGACGCCGCGCCATCCCCTGCGTCATTCCGGGTCCGCAGGCTCAGCGAATTGCCTTCCAGCAGGTCCACGCTGGGCTGGGCCTCGCCCGCCTTCACCTCGAAGCTGCCGCTCACCGTGATGCTGTGGGCGGCCTCGAGGAGGATGTTGGCGTCGGTGGTTTCGAGGGCGTGCTGGCTGATGGTGAAGACCGAATCCTCGTCGCCCGCCGTTGCGTAGAGGATCTCCCCGGAACCCGGCAGGTCGGGATCGAGGGGCGGCTCGGGGTTCCCGCCTTCGATCACGATGTCGGTGGGGTCATAGAGGAGCGTGCCGCTGTCACCCCGCGCAGCCCCGAGATCGACCGCACCCGGAGCGCTGAGTGCCCTCCCCGAGACTTCCGCGAAGCCGCCGTCGCCGCCCCGGACTCCACCCCGAGCCGAGATCTCGCCGTAGAAACCGGTGCGCTCCTCTGCCCACACCACCACGCTGCCGCCCTCGCCCTCGCCCAGGGCATCGGCGCGCAACTTCGAATCCGCGCTCACGAAGGTGCGGTGCGCCGTGGGCAGGGCCGGGCCGCCGCGCACGTCGCCTCCCAGCCGGATCTCGCCGCCACCCGCCTCGCCCGATGCGTCGATCTGCGCGGCCTCGAGCGCGATGCGTTCTCCCAGCACCCGCACGCGGCCGCCGCGGGCGCCTTCGGTCGCGTCGCTTGCATCCAGGCTTCCCGCCACCGTGACGAGACCCCCATCGCCGCCCGCCAGCTCGATGTCCCGAGCACGGGTGATGCCGCTGTGGTTGAGGGCCAGCGAGTAGTGGTCCCCCGCGGTGAGCGACACGTAACCCCCCGCTGCATCCACCTGGCCCGCCTGCTCGATCGCCCACTCGCCGGCATCGAGGGCGGGGGCCTCGGCGCGCACGCGCAGGCGGCCGTCGATCTTCGAGAGCCGCACCTCGCCACCGCTCGCGAAGGCCACCAGGCCGCCCGGCGCCTGGATGTGGCCGTAGTTCGCCACCCGCCGGCCCGCCAGCAACACGGCTTCGCTGGCGAGGATTTCGGCACCCGCCGCGACGCCCACCTCGCCCGTCAACTCGCGGAAGTGCAGGCGGCCTGCCAGCAGATCCTCGTTGGAGATCTCACCGGCCCCCGCCACGAAGGTCGAGACGTCGAGCAGGGCCTCGCCGCCCAGGAAGATCCCGTAGGGGTTCAGGTAGCCGACCTGGGCGTTGGACCAGACGCTGCCGTCGATGTGGGTGGCGGCCCCGGAGCCGTCGCGCGCCCAGAACTGGGAGACCTGGTCGGTGGGCTGGAAGACGTTGAGCGCCTCCCCGGTCCCCACGCTGGCCTGCTCGAAGTCCACCACGGTGAGATCCGTGGCGGTGTGGATGTCGAGGCGCTGACCGCCTGCGTCGCGCAGGAAGCTCGCATCGCCCACCACCACCTGCTCGCCCTCCGGATTGGCGAGAACCCGGGGCAAGCCCGGCGGCGCCACCACCAGCCAGGCGGCAAGCACGCCCACCCAGCCCGCCTGCCAGGGGCGGCAGGGCTCGCTGCGTCGGGCTCGTCGTTCTCGCATGCCGGGCATCCTCAGTAGAGCAGGGTGGCCACCACGTAGCCCCGGGTATTTCCGCGCTTGCTCCTGCGCACCGTCTCGAGCACGTGACCCGCGTCGAAGCGCACCGTCAGGTTGCGGAGGAACTGCAGTTCCACGCCGCCGCCGATGCTCCAGAGCGTCTCGTCGGGCTCCGTGGAGTTGGCGCGACTCGTCATCACGTGAGCGGCATCCGTGAAGATGCGGAAGATCAAGTCCCAGTCGGCACGCCCCCAGACCTGGGCGGGTCGCGCGCGGAAGTTCCCCATGCCGGGAACTTCGACGGACGCGGGATCCGGCCGCAGGATGCGCGGCAGGTGGAAGCGGTACTCGAGGGAGCCCAGGAAGAGATCGTCGCCCGCGGCCTGGGCCTGCCGGTAGCCGCGCACGCTGTAGAAGCCTCCCGCCACCTGCTGGTACTGGGGGACCAGCCGGTCCCCGAAGGCGTATTGCCCGCGAAAGATCACCGCCACCTCGTGGGCCAGCGTGGAACTCCCCGGCGTACTGGGGTCCTCCCAGGCCTGCCGGTCGATGAGGGGCTCGAGGTAGGCGGACCAGCTGCCGTCCCAGCTCATGCGCGCAAAGTTCTTGGTGGGATCCGGCGTGCCCAACAGCGCGAGTTCGGTGCGATCGGCGTTCGTCAGGCCCACGTCCACGTTCAGATTCAGGTAGAGCGAACTCGTGAGCGTGTTGCGTTCCGCCTCGACCCCGACGCGCGGCAGCACGTAGCTGGCGCGCGCCGAGGAGCCGAACTGCTGGTTGTCCACGTGCATCTGCTGCACGCGGGTTCCGGCCACCAGGTCGAGGAAGAACTCGTGATACTGCCAGGCATTCCACACCAACAGGGCGTCGCCAGAGAACTGATCCCCCGTGAAGCGGGAATCCACGAAGCCCACCTGGGAGGCATCGTACTCGCTGTAACCACCGCCCAGCCGCCAACGCAGCGCCGGGTAGTCGAGGCTGAAGGGCGCCTCGTAGCTGAGCCGGGCGGCCTGCACGCTGTCGAAGTCACCCGTCACGTAATCGACGCGCAGGATGTCGTCCCTGCCGAGTAGCTGGTTGTGGACGGCGCCGAAACGCTCGCGATTCTTCGTGGTCGCGCCGGTACCCGTGTTCGAGTACTGGGCGTAGACGTACCAGGGCTTGCTCTCCGCGATGCGCAGGTTCACGTCCGCGGTACCGGGCAGGCTGCCGGGCTCGAGTTCCACCTCCATCCGGCGCCCGGGGTGGCGGGAGACTTCCGCCGCGTAGTCCTCGAGGGCCTGCCCGTCGAGCAGGCCGCGCTTGCCGCCGGCCTGCACGGGAGAACGCTCGCGGATCCACTCGTGGGTCTCATTGTCGGTGCGCTCATCCACCGTGAGGCCGGCGAAACGCTCGCCATCCGCGACACTCGAGAGCCGCGCGACGCGACCGGTCCAGATCCGCAGCGTGAGGGTCTCGTCGCCGGGCGCTCGCAAGTCCGTTCCGCTGCCCGCCTCGATCTCGGGCACCGTCACGATGACACCGTCATAACCGCGCCAGTTGAAGGTGGAAACGATGTACTGGGCGATGTGCTGCAGGGCGGTTACGGAGAACTCGGCGTTGCGCGGCAGCGAGGAGAGGCGCATGCGCACCGTCCTGTCCACGGGCCGCGGCGCTCGGAAGCCCTCGGGCGAGGCGCGCAGCCCGACCTCCAGGTTCAGTACCTCCCAGGCCGGGATGTGGCGGGGGTGTTCGAGCGCGTACTCGATCTCGAACTCGCTCACCGGGTAGGTGGGGCCGTAGAGCTGGGCGGTCGCCGCCAGCGGCCACAGGCCCGGCAGGATCAGGAGACCTACGAGCAGGGACGAGAGCCGGCTACATGCGCATCGCATCGTGTCGAAGACGGCCTCGTCGGTTTCAGGCGACTGCCCGGCGCGGACGCCTCGCGACCTCCCCCCGGAGCGCCGAGTCTAGCCCTCTTCGCGCCGTAGAGCGGCCCGCGGCTCAGATCAACATTCCCGCCACGCAGGCGGTCATGAAGGTGGCGAGTGAGCCCGACAGGATGGAACGCAGGCCCAGCCGCGCCACCTCCGGGCGCCGGGCGGGCGCCAGCCCCCCGATCCCCCCCAAGAGGATGGCCAGGGAGCCGAAGTTCGCGAAACCGCAGAGCGCGTAGGAGGCGATGGTCGCCGAGCGCGGCGCCAACGCTCCCGCCGCCATCAGCTCGGCGAGATCCCGGTAGGCGAGAAACTCGTTGAGCACGGTCTTCACACCCAGCAGCGCCCCCACCTGCGAAGCGTCCTGCCAGGGCACCCCCATCAGGAAGGCCAGCGGCGCCAGCAACGTTCCCAGGATCCCCTGGAAACTGAGTTCCGGCAGGCCCACCAGCCCACCTAGCCGCGCCAGCAGATCGTTGCAAAGCGCGATCAACGCCACGAAGGCCAGCAGCATGGCGCCCACGTAGGCGGCCAGCCGCAAGCCCGCCAACGCNCCCTGGGCGGCGGCATCCACCAGGTTCACGGATTCGCGCTCGACCGCACTGCCGCCGCCGTGGGCCGTCGCGGGAGTGCCCGTCTCGGGCACCATCAACTTGGCGACCAGCACCGCCGCGGGTATCGAGAGCAGGCTGGCCGTCGCCAGGTGACCCGCATGCGCGGAGCCCCCCAACATCCCCACGTAGGCGATCAACACGGAGCCCGCCACGGTGGCCATCCCCACGGTCATCAGCAGGAAGAGTTCCGAGTGCGTCATGCGTGCGAGGTAGGGGCGCACCACCAGCGCCGACTCGGTCATTCCCACGAAGAGGTTCGCCACGGCCGCCAGGCTCTCGGCCCCAGAGATCCCCATGCTGCGCGCCAACAGCGCGGCCAGGACATTCACCACGCGCTGCACCACGCCCAGGTGGTAGAGGACCGCAAACAGGCTCCCCATCACCACGATGGTGGGGAGTACCCGAAGCGCAAACGAGAAACCCGTATCCGCCAGCGAGCCGAAGAGGAAGCGCACCCCGGCATCCGTGTAGGCTTCGAGGGCGCCGACCACGGCGTTCATGGCGGCGAAGAACGCCGACCCCAGCGCGCTCTCCAGCAGCAGCAGGCCCAGGGCGAGTTGCGCGCCCACCCCCCAACCGAGCAGGCGCCACGACGGGCGCCTGCGCTCCGTGGCACACAGCCACGCGATACCGAGCATGACCACGAAACCCAGCGCGGAGACGCCACGCAGTGCCAGGTCACTCACCCGGCGGCTTCCGCTTCGAGCCAGCCCGCGCAGAGCGCGCGCACCGCCGCAGTAGAATCCGCGGCAGCGGCGACCGCCGAGATCACGGCAGCTCCCGCGGCTCCGCTGTGCCGCAGCTCCGCGAGCCTGGCGAGGTCGATGCCGCCGATGGCGATCAGCGGATGCGGGCGGGCAAGGGCGACCGCCTCGCGCAACGCCGGCAGACCGCGCGGCGACCACTCCGACTGCTTCGAGGTCGTGCCGAAGACCGGGCCAAAGGCCAGGTAGTCGGGCGCTTCGCTCCGGGCCCCACGCAATTGGTCGGCGCTGTGCGTGGAGCGGCCCACCAGCAACCGCTCACGCACCTCCGCGGGCAGGCGCCCCAGCGGCAGGTCGTCCTGCCCCAGGTGCACGCCGTCGGCTCCACTCGCCAACGCCAGGTCGAAGCGGTCGTTGATCATCAGCAACAGGCCCGCGTCGCGGGTGAGTTTTCGGATCTCGTGCGCCCAGCGCAGTACCTCGCCATCGCTGGCGTGCTTCGCGCGCAACTGCACGACCGCTGCCCCGCCCTCGCAGGCGGCCCGGGCCTGGTCGACGGGGCCGAGCCGCCAGTCCGGCGAGTCGTCCGCGATCACGTGGAGGCCGGCGAGTCTGGGGACGGCCCGGCTCACTCGCGACCCGGAATGCGGATGCCGAGATCGGCGATCTTCTTGCGGAGGGTGTTTCGGTTGATACCCAGCATGGCCGCCGCGCGGATCTGGTTTCCGGAAGTGCGCGCCAGCACCGTCTCGAGCAGCGGGCGCTCCACGCGCTCCAGCAGGCGGCCGTAGAGATCGACTTCCCCCGAATCCAGCGCGCCTTTGACCTCCTGCTCGACGAGTTCTCCGAGCACGCGGCCCTGGGCTGCGCTGGGGCGGGCCGAGCGCAGAAACGCGAAATCGTCGGGTACCAGCACCTCGCCCGAAGAGAGCACCAGCGCTCGCTTCACCGCGTTCTCCAGTTCCCGTACGTTGCCGGGCCAAGCGTAGGAGACCAGGATCTCGAGCGAGGCCTCGCCGAGCAGCCGCGCGCGCCCGGACAGGTCTTCCGCGTAACGCTCCACGAAGTGCCTGGCGAGCACGGGGATGTCCTGCTTGCGCTCGCGCAGGGGAGGGATGTGCACGGGCACCACGCGCAGGCGGTACAACAGGTCCTCGCGGAATACGCCGTCCGAAACCGCGGCGTCGAGATCCCGGTGCGTAGCGGCGAGGATGCGCAGGTCCACGCGCTGCGGGACGCTGCCGCCCACGGGGGTGACCTCTCCCTCCTCGAGCACCCGCAACAGCTTCGCCTGCAGTTCCACCGGCATGTCGCCGATCTCGTCGAGAAAGAGCGTGCCCCCCGAGGCATCCCGAAAGCGCCCGGTGCGCGAGGCCACCGCCCCCGTGAAGGCGCCGCGCTCGTGACCGAAGAGTTCGCTCTCGAGCAGATCGCGCGGGATGGCCGCGGTGTTGACGGGCACGAAGGGAAAGTCCACGCGATCGCTGGCGCCGTGGATCGCGCGGGCCACGACCTCCTTGCCGGCTCCGCTCTCCCCCGTGATCAGCACGGAGATGTCGCGATCCGCCAGGCGCCCGATCACCTTGAAGAGTTCGAGCATGGAGGGATGGCCGCCCACCAGGCGCTGGCCCGAAGTGGGGCCCCGGGCCGTCTCACGGCGCAACTCGCGGAGTTCCTCTTCCATCATGCGACTGCGCGTCGCCTTCTCCGCCAGCGCCTTGACCTCCTCGATCCCGAAGGGCTTGACGAGGTAGTCGAAGGCACCGCGCTTCATGGCCTGCACGGCGTTCTCGAAGGTGTTCTGCGCGGTGATGATCACGACCGCGGTGCCCGTTCCCATGGCACGCAGCCGCGTGAGTACCTCCAACCCCCCACAGCCGGGCATGCGAAT
>JABSQX010000093.1 GCA_013215615.1 Myxococcales bacterium
CCCAGGTGCTCGTCGATCCAACGGCACTCGGCGGCCAGTTGCTCGGCGCTGAAGCCCACGGCACCCAGCACGCCGAGACCACCGGCCTCGCTTACCGCCACCACCACGTCCCGGCAGTGGGTGAAGGCGAAGATCGGGAATTCGATGCCGAGGCGGTCGCAGATTTCCGTGCGCATGGGGCCTCCTATAGGTAGGGGGGGGGTGCCGCCTAGTTGCCTTTGATCCCGCGGATCAGCGCGGCGCGCGCGTGCGGACCCGCCTCATTGTACAAGGTGAGCGTGGTGCGATCCGCGAAGTCGTTGCGGGCACGCAGGCGCGGGCCGACCTCCTCGGGGCGTCCCGAAACACAGATGGCGTCGAGCATGTCGTCGTCGATGCGCTGTGCCATCTCGCCCCACTTGCCCTCCTTGGAGAGGCGGTTCAGTTCGGGCTGCAGGTCCCCCCAGCCGTCGTGGTCGAGCGCCACCTTGTAGGCGGGTGTTGAGCCGTAGAAGGAGATCTGCCCCCGGGCCTTGTTGCGCCCGGCCTCGATCTGCTCGTCGCTGTCCCCCACCACCACGATGGTCTGGCAGGAGATCTCGTAGTCGCTGCGCTTGCGGCCCGCGCGCTCGAGGCCCTTCTCGAGCCACGGGACCAGCCGCTGCTTCGCGAAGGAAGGCGTGTGGAGCGGGTGCATGATGAAGCCGTCGCCCACCTCGCCCGCGGTCTCCACCATGCGCGGCCCGACTCCGGCCAGGAAGATGCGCGGGCTTCCGTGGGGATTGGGGCCGGGATTGAACATGGGGGTCATCAGCGTGTGGGTGTAGAACTCGCCGCGAAAGTCCAGGCGGGAGCCGTCCTCCCAACTCTTCCAGATGGCGCGGATGGCCCGCACGAACTCGTTCATGCGCGCCGCCGGTCGAGACCAGACCTGGCTGAAGCGCCGCTCGATGTGGGGGCGGATCTGGGTGCCGAGCCCCAGGATGAAGCGGCCGCCGGAGATCGACTGGAGGTCGTTAGCGATCTGCGCGCAGATCATCGGGTTGCGCGCGAAGGCGATGGCGACCCCGGTGGCCAGTTCGATCCGCTCCGTCTCCCGGGCCGCCATCATCAGCGGAAGGAAGGGATCGTGGGGGCCCTCGAAGGAGATCGCGCAGTCGAAGCCCTCCTTCTCCATAGCCGCGGCGGCGCTGCCCGAATCCTTGATATCCCGCGTGATCAGGGTGGCTTCGACCTTCATGCGTTGCTCTCCTCTTCGACGCGAAGCGCCCTAGACGATCCTTCCCTCGTGACCCTCCCAGTAGGGGTCGCGCAGCTTGCGCTTATAGAGTTTGCCGTTGGGATCGCGGGGCATCTCGGTGGTGAAGTCGATGCTGTGGGGCCACTTCTGCTTGGTCATCTTGTCCTGGTAGAAGGCCTCGATGTCGGAGCGTGTCGCTTCATCGGCGGGGACGCCCGGCAGCAGTTCCACCACGGCCTTGATCTCTTCGCCCATGTCCGGGTTGGGGATGCCGAAGACCGCCACGTCCAGGACCTTGTCGTGCTGCTGGATCACGCCCTCGATCTCCGCGGGGTAGATGTTGACGCCGCCTGCGATGATCATGTCGTTGCTGCGGTCGTTGAGGAAGAGGAAGCCGTCCTCGTCGAAGTAACCGATGTCGCCCACGGTGAAGAAATCTCCCAGGCGTGCCTTGTCGGTCTTCTCCTTCGCGTTGTAGTACTCGAAGTCGTTGCCCTGCATCTTCATGTAGATGGTGCCGCTCTGGCCCGGAGGCAGGCGCTCACCCGCTTCGTCGACCACGATCACCTCGGAGGTGGGCCAGGGCTTTCCCACCGTGCCGGGGTGCGTCTTCCAGTCCTCGGGACGCGCCAGGGTGCCACCGCCCTCGGTGGCCGCGTAGTACTCCCAGATCACATCCCCCCACCAGTCGAACATCTTCCACTTGGTCTCGACCGGGCAGGGCGCCGCAGCGTGGATCATCGTGCGCAGGGAGGAAACGTCGTACTTCTCGCGCACTTCGGCGGGCAGCTTGAGGAGGCGGTTGAACATGGTGGGCACCATGTGGCTGTACGTAACGCGGTACTTCTCGATGCGCTCGAGGGCGCCCTCGGGCGTCCAACGGTCCATCAGGATGACGGGGTGCCCCCAGTGGAGCGCGGTGGTCGACCAGGTGTTGACCGCAGTGTGGTAGAGGGGGGCCTGGGTGATCTCCACGTGTCCGTCGTGGGGCAGGATCTCGAAGAGCAGGAAGAGCATGCCGGACACCTTGGCGAGGTCGTCGGGATGCGCATCGGAGAGCGGGCGGCGCACGCCCTTGGGGCGGCCCGTGGTGCCCGAGGTGTAGAACATGATCGAGCCCGCGGAGAGTTCCTGGGGGCGACTCGTGGGCTGATCGGCAACCAGTTCGTCGAAGGGGCGGAAGCCTTTGGCCCCTCCCACCGCGAAGCAACGCTGCGGGTCGAGGCCGGCCTCCTCCTTCGCGCGCCGGGCCTCTTCGCCGAAGCGCTCGTGGGTCACGAAGACCCGGGTCTCCGCGTCGCCCAGGATGTAGGCGATCTCGGGCCCCACCAGGTGCCAGTTGATGGTGGTGACGTAGAAGCCCGACTGGTTGGCGGCCATGCAGAGTGCCATCTGCTCGATGCAGTTGGGGAGCGTGGTGGCGATGTGGTCGCCGCGCTCGAGGCCCAGGGCCTGCAGGCCGTGGGAGACCTGGTTGACGAGGTCGTAGAGTTCGCCGAACGAGTACTCGCGGTGGTCGGGGTCCGCGACGGCGAGACGTTCGCGATCCTCTTCCGCGATCTTCCAGAAACCGGTGGTGCCGAGGCCTTCCATGCGGGACTCCTGCGCTGGGGGGCGAGCGGTGGCTCGCGCCGGAGGGGCCTCACTGTACATCAGCCGTGTCGTGGCGGGAGCACCCTCAACCCCAGACAGCGCGGGTGCGGGTCGCGATGCGCCGGGCCATCTCGGCGGGTCCCAGCGCCAGCAACTCCGCGTTGAAGACCTCGGGGGCTGCCAGGGGCCGTGCGCCGATGGCGTTGAGGGCCTTCTGCAATCCCGCGAAGTCGACATCGCCTTCGCCCGGCAAACGCCGGGCGCGCAGGGTCTCGTCCACCAGGTCCTCTTCCGCCTGGGCGGGTGCGTCGCTGAGTTGCAGGAAGTGGATTCGCGCGCCGGGAATGCCGGCCAGGGTTTCGAAATCGGGCCCGCCCGGCTGTCGCTGCCAGTGCCAGGTGTCGAGGGTGAGGCCGGCATTGTCGCGCTCGCAACGCTCGACGAGCTGCCAGGCGCTGCGGAGGTCCGGGATCCCCGACCACGGTAGGAACTCCAGGCTCACCCGGAGGTCGTGCTCGGCGGCGAGGTCGCAGAGTCGCGCGAAACCCGCCACGCAGGCCGCGGGTTCCGGGGCCTCGGGCTCCATGAAGACGGCGAGCACCTGTTCGGCGCCGTAGCGGGCGGCCACTTCGAGGATCGGGCCCACGGCGGCATCCACCGCGTCGAGATCGGGGTTCGCCCAGCCCAGTGCGGCCTCCACCACGGGCACCGACAGCCCGACTTCGTCGAGGAGCGCCACGAGTACGTCGGGATCCAGCCCGCCCGCCACCAGGGTCTGGTGGTGGACGGCCCAGAGCGAAACCGCCGAGAAGCCCGCAGCGGCGCTGGCCGCGAGGGCCTCGCGGAGCTCGGGAAGCGTGACCTTGCGGCGCGCGCCCAGCAGGGCGGCGGCGCAGAGAGTCGCGGTCCGGGGACTGTCCCGCGTCGGCATGAGAAGGAGGCTAGTGGAGTTTCACGGCGGCGACCGCTCGTCTCGCGGGCTTGGCACCGGGGGGCTGGGGTATCGTGGCCGGGGGAGAGAGCCAGCGTGGACGCCGAACAACTCGATCAGCGCCTCGAGGCGGCGGTCTCCATCGCGGAGGCCGCGGGGCCCATCGCGCTCAACTACTTCCGCTCGCCGCTCGCGGTGGACGACAAGTCTGCGGGCGGCGCCTTCGACCCGGTGACCGCGGCGGATCGCGAGATCGAGCGCCAGATGCGTGAGCAGATTGCGGCGCGTTACCCCGAGGACGGCATCTACGGAGAGGAAGAGGGCGGACGCGCCGGCGCCTCCGGGCTGCGTTGGATCATCGACCCCATCGACGGCACCCGCGCGTTCATGAGCGGCATGCCGGCCTGGGGGATCCTGCTGGGCTGCGTGGAGGGGGAGCGCTGTCTTGCCGGCGTGGTCCATCAGCCCTTCCTGGGCGAGACCTTCACGGGTGCCGGGGGCCGCGCGGAAGTGCGCGACGCTCGGGGCACGCGGGCGTTGCAGACCCGCGCGTCGGCGCGCCTTGGCGACGCCCTTCTCTACACCACGGATCCCTCGATGTTCCCGGAGCCCGCGGAGCAACGCGCCTACGAGGCGCTGGTCGGGGCTTGTCGCATGCGGCGCTTTGGCGGCGACTGCTACGCGTACTGCCTGCTGGCCCTGGGGTGCATCGACCTGGTCGTCGAGGGACAGCTAAAGCCCTACGACATCCTGCCGCTGATCCCCATCGTGGAGGGAGCGGGTGGCGTGGTGAGCGATTGGGAGGGCGGCGCGGCGCACGCGGGCGGCCGCATCGTGGCAGCCGCCAACCCGGAACTGCACGCCCAGGCCCTCGGCCACCTCCGGAACGTCTCCTCCTGAGCGTGGGAGTCCATCAGCTTCCGGCCGGCACGGGCCGGTCGATGGTCTTGTTGCTGTTGCTGGCGACCGGCAACGAGTTCTTCCAGCGACAGGTCTTGGCCCTTTCGCTGGTGCCGATTGGCCTCGAACTCGACCTCGACGACACCGAACTCGGACTGCTGCTGATGCTCTTCGGCATGACCTACGGGCTGCTCGCGCTNTGGCTNGGCGAGTTGGCGGACCGNATGAGCCGCCGCCGCATCCTGGCNCTCGGTGTGGCCTTCGCGGGGCTGATGACGGCCCTGGGCGCGGCTGCGACCTCCTTCGCCACGCTGGCCGCCACGCGCATGGGGGTGGGCGCCGGGCAGGCCGGGATGATGCCTTCCGCCCAGGCCCTGCTGGCCGACGGTTTTCCCCCCGAGCGTCGCGCCACGCTGGTGGGCGTGGTGGTAATGGGGGCGCCGCTGGGGATCCTGGTCGCGTTGGCCATGGGGGGGTTCGCGATCGAGCGATTCGGTTGGCGGGCCTGCTTCGTGGGCAGCGGCGTGTTGGGGTTGTTGGTGGCGGGGGTGCTCGCGCGTTTCCTCTTCGAGCCGCCGCGTGGTTTCTCGGAGGGGCGGAGCGGCGAGGTGCTCGAAGCGCCTCGCATCGGGTCGGTGGTGCGACACCTGCTGGGCTTGCGGTCCTTTCGATACCTGATCGTGGCGGTCACCTTCGCGAGTATGGGGGCGATGAGCCAGGCGCAGTGGACGCCGGGGTTCCTGCAGCGCGTGCACGGCATGCCGCTTTCGCGCGCGGGGCTCGTGCTCGCGGGGGTCGGGGTGGCGAGCGCGCTCGGCTCGCTGCTCGGCGGCGCACTTGCGGACCGCATGGCCCGAAGAGATCTGCGTTGGTACGCGTGGGTGCCCGGGTTGGCCTCGCTGGCCTCTGCGCCCTTCTTCATCGTGGCCTTCCTCTGGCCCGAGCCCTTGGGCGCCGTTGCCTGGCTCGCGCTGCCCTCCTTCGGCTCCATGTTCTTCGGGCCACCCGCGGCTGCCATCGTGCAGGGGCTGGCACCGCTTTCCATGCGCGCCATGGCGGGTGCGTTGCTGGCCGCGGTACTCACGATGGTGGGGATGGGCTTCGGCCCCCTGCTCACCGGCGCGCTCAGCGACCTGTTGGAGGCGCGCCATGGTCAGGAGTCGCTGCGCTATGCGCTCTGCGGCATCGGCGTCGCCTACGCGCTGGCGGGTCTCCTGCTGCTGTTGGCGGCGCGCTCGCTGCGCGAGGATCTGGCCGCGGCGGGTTCGACCCTGGGGCGCCCCGGGGCCTGATCTCGACTTCGCGGGGGAACGACGCCACTTCGTCGCGACGCCCGGGTCCAAGCGGGTAGAGTGGTCGCGCGTCGCGGTGGCGTGCGTGCGAGGAGGAGAGCATGGGGAGTCTCGAGGGCCGGGCGGCGATGGTGACGGGTGGCGCGGCGGGCATCGGCCGGGCCAGTGCCCGGGCCCTGGCTCGCGAGGGTGCCGCGGTGCTGGTGGCGGATATTGCGGCGGAGCGCGGTGAGGCGGTGGCTGCCGAGATCCGCGCGGCGGGTGGCCGCGCAGAGTTCCGGGCCTGCGACGTGACGCGCGCCGAGGAAGTGGAGGCTGCCGTGGCGGCCTGTGAGGCGGCCTTCGGGGGTCTCGACGTGCTGCACAACAACGCCGCCTACCTGTTGGGGGAAGGCGACGGCGGCATCACGGAACTCACCTTGGAGGGATGGGAGCGCGCCTTCGCGGTGAACGCCCGCGGCGTGATGCTGGGCTGCAAGTACGCGGTGCCCGCCATGCGCCGGCGCGGCGGCGGCTCGATCGTCAACACCTCCTCGGGATCGGCGCTGGCGGGTGACATCACGCTGACCGCTTACGGGGCCTCCAAGGGCGCGGTCAACACCCTCACCCTCTACGTCGCCGCCCAGCACGGCAAGCAGGGCATCCGCTGCAACGCCGTCGCGCCGGGCCTCATCAAGACCGAGGGCGTGCGGCAGGGCATGTCCCCGGAGCGCATCCAGCGGATCGAGGCTCATACGCTCACCCCGCGCAGCGGTGAGCCCGAGGACATCGCAGAGATGGTGGCCTTCCTGGCCTCCGACGCCGCGGCCTTCGTGACCGGCCAGGTGATCTCCGTGGACGGCGGCATTGGCAGCCACATGCCCACCTACGCGGACGGTCCCGCCGGAGCCTGAGCGCGTTAGCCCTGCAGGTGTTCGCGGATGGGTTCGCCGACCTCTTCGCGAAGGATCAGGAAGCTGTCGTGCCCGTAGGGGGCGTCGAGTTCCACGAAGCGGACCTTGCCCCCCTGTTCCTCGAGGAGCCGCGCCAGCTCGCGTTGCTGCCACACGGGGAAGAGGATGTCCGAGCTGATGCCGATGACGAGCACCGGGCACTCGATCTCCGCCAAGGTGGGCGCATCCCTCTCCTCGCCCTGGAGATCGAAGAGGTCCATGGCCTTCGAGATGTAGAGGTAGGAGTTGGGGTCGTACTGGAGGCAGAACTTGTCGCCCTGGTAGGCGAGGTAGCTCTCCACCTGGAAGTCCTCCGCGAGGCTCGGCGGCCCCTCGTTGCGGGCGCGCCCGAAGCGCTCCATCCACTCGGGTCCGGAGCGGTAGGTGAGGGTGCCCATCTCCCGGGCGACCCGCAGCCCGCGATGCGGGAAGCTCTGCCCGTAGTAGCGGCCTTCCCGCCAGTCCGGATCGGCCATCACGGCCTGGCGCTGCACGAAGCGCATCGCGATGGACTGGGGGTGGGAGCAGGCGGCCGCCGAGATGCTCACGATGCGATCCACGCGCTCCGGGGCCAGGGCCGCCAGCATCAGCGACTGCATGCCGCCCAGGGAGGCGCCCACCGAGGCGTGCAGGCGCGCGATGTCGAGGTGGTCGAGGAGCAGCAGCTGGGCGCTCACCATGTCGCGCACGCTGAGGATCGGGAAGTCCGTCGCGAAGGGTTGCTCGCTGCGCGGGTCGATCGAGGAGGGGCCGGTGCTCCCGTAACAGCCGCCCAGCAGGTTGCTGCAGATCACGAAGAAGCGGTCCGTGTCCACCGCCAGCCCGGGTCCTACGAACTCCTCCCACCAGCCCGGGTGCGTGTTCTCCGAATGGCTGCGGGCGTGGGAGGAAGCGGAGAGGCCGGTGTGGAGCATCACCGCGTTGTCGCGGGCTGGGGAGAGGGTCCCCCAGGTCTCGTAGGCGAGGCTGAACTCCGGTAGCTCGCCCCCCCACTCGAACTTGAAGGGTCTCGGGTGATGGAAGCTCTGGTAGCCCGAGACGACCTTGTCGTACTGGGGTTCCGGGCCTTCCGGGATCTGCGTCGAATCGTCGCGTCGCATGGCGTCCGTCGTGGAAGGATACCGCGGTCGGCCTGCCGCGGCGGCTCGCGCCCGGAGCCGGCGGTCGGCTTGTGGTGTGCGGCCCGGGCCGCGATATTCAGGCGCTCGGCGGGGTGAGCCTGCCCGGGACGGTCACCGGAGGAAGCGGCATGGAACGGGTACTGCGCGAGGGAGCCTTCGAGGGCGAGACCCACATCGTCACCGGAGCGGGGCAGGGGATCGGCAACGCGGTAGCGCGCGCGCTGGCACTCCACGGCGCCCAGGTGACCCTCTTCGATCTCGACGCAGGCAGGCTGGAGGCGACGCGGGACGAGATCGCGGGCCTGGGTTGCCCGAAGCCGCTGCTGGTGGCGGGCAACGTCACCCTCGAGGACGACGTGAAGGGCGCCGTGGCCACCACCCTCGAGGCCTCGGGCTGCATCAACGGCATGGTGAACGTGGCGGGGATCACGCGCGACATGCGCATCGCGAAGAAGGAGCTGGCGGACTTCGAGGCGGTCATGGCCGTGCATGTGCACGGCACCTTCCTCTTTACCCGCGAGATCGCCGCACAGCACTGGCACCCGCTCTTCAAGGAAAACGGCAACCAGCCCCTGGCCGACGGGGTGAACCGCTTCATCGTCAACTTCTCGTCGGTGAGCGCCCGCAACGGCAACATCGGCCAGGTGGACTACACGGCCGCCAAGGGCGCCATCGAGTCCGTGACCAAGAC
>JABSQX010000094.1 GCA_013215615.1 Myxococcales bacterium
GACATCATCGTCGAGGCATCGGAGACTATCGAACTCGTGTCCGCATCCGTGGAGACCCAGGTCAACACGGGCAGGGGAAACGCGGGCGAGATCACGGTTCGTGGTAGCGAAGTACCCGGATCGCCGGTCGGGGCGATTATGCTCAACGATGGCAAGATCCTTTCCACCGCGAAGGAAGGTAACGGCGGGGATATTTCGATCGTCGCGCGAGGCTACCTGCCCTCGGGAGATAGCGTCGTGGATGCCTCCTCGGACGATTCGATCGACGGGAAGATCGTCGTTCGCGCGCCCGCCAACGATCTGATCTCCGAGGTAGCGGCCCTTCCCGTCGAATTGCTGGATACGGCGGCGCTGGTGGCCAGCGCCTGCGGCCCGGACGCGGTGCAGGGCGCCAGCTTCCAGGTTCAGCGGCGTCTCGCTCCCCCGCTCCCCCCGGATGTCTCCGCGGCATGGCGGCCGGCCGCCGGAACTTCCCCCTGCCTCGGAGAGGAGACGCTGCAATGAAGGGAGTTGGCGCTCGAATGCTGCGGACGGTGGCTGGCCTCTCGCTGCTCCTCGGGTTGATGTTCGGCGTCTCGTCGGAGGCGCGGGCCGTGAACGTGATGCATGTCTACAACGGTGTGACCGCCGACGAGCCCGGTCGCTACGTTTCTATGACGACGACCTTGAAGACGACGTCGACGGATATCGCGGATGACTATCAGTGCGGAGGAGTCGCCCTCGCGGACGTCAACCTCTACATCGCGAGGGCCGACGGACCGGGCACGCCTTCGGTTGGGACTATCTGTGAGGACGGCACCGGCGATGAGATCTGCGGGTTCGATCTCACGGTATCGGTCGGGAACGTTTCGGAACTCTCGAGTGAATCTTTTCGGATCAAAGAGTTCGATAAAACGTTGGGTAGCTACGCGATCGCATCGAATCTTTCCGGGGATCAAGAGACGCTGCGGATCAATGGAGTGAACACCGACTTCCCCGATGCCCTTCCCGTATTCGTAGGCACCATCTCGTTGGAGAGGGCGGACGGCGAATCTGGTTGCCCAGCATCCTGTGTCGGCCTCCCGTGGTGTGGAGCGTTGAATGTCTCATCGGCAAAGATCGTGCGAGCGGACCTTTCGGTCGAAGAACTCAACGACACGGTCCCGCTCGTGCGTCTCCCCGAGCCCGCTGGAGGCGCCATGTGGTGTGCGGGCGTGATGCTCTTGCTGGGTCTCTCGTGGCGTCGGCAACGGGCGATCGCCCGGGCGGGGGAATGACGCGGGTCGTGTTGCCGTTGCGGGCGTGGGTTCTAGTGCTGCTCGTCTGCTGGATGCCGGCCGTCATCGCGAATGCCGCGGAGGCGGAGTGCGAATTGCAGGGAGGGGTTGCCACGGCCTGGCAGCCGGATGGTGCGGCCCTCGTTGCATGGGAGCGCGCGCTCTCGATTCGTGACGCGGTGCGCGCTGACCCCGGCAAAATCGCGAATGACGAGTACACCCGGCTGGCGGACTCGATCCCGACGCTCCCGGGGCCGAATGACCGTGCGCGTCTTTGGCTCCACCTGGGGCGGAGTTACGAGATGCGCGCGGCCCAGGGAGAAATGCCGGACGGCCAACTGCGCGCTGCCTCGGCTTTCGCGGCCGCAGAGCGTGCCGCCGAGGAGGCCGGGGATCCGAGGCTCACTTCCTTCGCAGCGGGCTACCGGGGTGAGATCTATGCCGCGGCGGGGCGCAACGAAGAAGCGGCCCGCCTGCTGCACAGCGCCAGCTTCAGCGCCCAACTCGCCGACGCCCCGGAATCCCTGTACCGCTGGCAGTGGCAGCTCGGTCGGCTGGCGCGGGCAGCGGGAGACCAAGATGCGGCGCTGCGCGCTTACCGCCAGGCGGTGGGCACCCTCGCGGACCTGCGCGACTACGTGGCCTTCGGGGGCGACGAAGCCCGGGTGGATTTCCGGAAGCGTTTCGAACCCGTCTACGTCGAGTTGGTGGACGTGTTGCTGTTACGCGCCCGCACCGCTCCGGAGCCGGAAGCCAGGCAGTCCCTGCTCGTCGAGGCGCGCAACGTGCTCGAGACCCTCAAGGCCGCGGAACTCCGCGACTACCTGGGCAGTGCCTGCCTCGCCAACGTGGAGACCAGCCAGGTGGACCTGGACCGCGTGGCCGGGAAGGCGGCTGTCGTCTACCCCATCCTGCTGCCCGATCGCCTGGAACTCCTGGTGACGCTTGGAGGCGGCCTCCAGCAGTTCACCGTGGCGGTCCCCGAAGCCCAGATCCGACGCGAGCTGACTCGATTCCGCTACCTGCTCGAAAAGCGCACCACCCACGAGTACCGCCGGCACGCGCGGGTGCTCTTCGACTGGCTGGTGGCGCCCTACGAGGCGGCGTTGCGGGCTGCGAAGGTCGATACCCTCGTACTGGTACCCGATGGACCGCTGCGCACGGTTCCCCTGGGAGCCCTCCACGATGGCAAGAGCTTTCTCGTGGAGCGTTACGCGTTGGCGGTGGTCCCCGGGTTGCGGCTCGTCGATCCGAAGGGCCTCGATCTCGCGCGTTCCCGCCTGCTCCTGGCGGGGCTGAGCGAGCCCGTGCAGGGTTTTGCGGCCCTCGACTACGTGCCCGAGGAGTTGAATGGCCTCCACGCTCTCTACGGTGGACGCGTGTTGCTCGACGAAGCCTTCAGCTCTGCGGCGCTCGCCGCGGGCGTCGACGAGTTGGAGCCCTCGGTGCTGCATCTGGCCTCCCACGCCGAGTTCACCGGGGATCCCGCCACCAGCTTCCTGCTCACCTACGACCAGCGCATGAGCCTCACGCGCATGGGGGACCTGATGCGTAGCCCCCGGGATCGAGAGGAGTCCCTCGAGTTACTCGTGCTCAGTGCGTGTTCGACGGCCTCCGGGGACGAGCGCTCGGGCCTGGGGCTGGCCGGCGTGGGGATCCGCGCCGGCGCTCGTAGCGCGCTGGGTACCCTGTGGCCGGTTTCCGACGAGGGAACCTACGACCTGATGATGAACTTCTACCGGGGACTGGCGGTGCCGGATGTCTCCAAGGCCGTGGCCCTGGCGGAAGCGCAGCGCGGCCTGATCGCGAAACGAAACTACCGCCACCCCTACTACTGGGCGCCCTTCCTGTTGATCAGCAACTGGCTCTAGCGCGGCGCGGCCGTTTGGCGGTGGAGAAGTTCCGCTAGAGGCTGAGCGGCAGGGCGGCGGGCCCCCGCAACAGTATGGAGGCGCGCCACTCGGGAGGGCCCGCGGGACCCTTGAAGTCCGGGAAGCGCCGCAACAGGGCGCTCAGGGCGATCTCCGCTTCCATCTGGGCCAACTGGGTCCCGATGCAGAAATGCGCGCCGTGGCTGAAGGCCAGGTGGGGGTTGGGATCGCGTCCCACGTCGAGGCGGTCGGGGTCGTCGAATTGCCTGGGGTCGCGGTTCGCGGAGGCCAGCACCAGGGCCACCATCTGTCCCTTGCGGAGCGTCCGGCCCTCGATCTCGCAGTCCTCCGCGACCGCGCGATCGGTGAACTGGATCGGACTGTCGTAGCGCAGGAACTCGTCGACTGCGCGGGGCATCAAGGCGGGCTCGTCCTGGAGGCGGCGGCGTTCCTCGGGGTGCGCGAGAAGCGCGGCGACGGCGTTTCCGATCAGGTTGGCGGTCGTCTCGTGCCCAGCGGCCAGTAGCAGCGTGCAGAGAGCGAGCAGATCGTTGTCGTCGATTTCATCCGCGCCCGTCTCGGCGTGGATCATGGCGGAAATCAGATCGTCGCGCGCTTCGCTGCGGCGCGCTGCGAGCAGCGGGCGGAAGTAGGCGTAGAGTTCCCGGGTGGCGCGCCGCATGGGGACGGCGCCCTGGTTGCCCTGGAGTGGGTCGAGGAACTGCACGAGGTCCCCCGTCCAGCGGCGAAAGCGCTCGCGATCGGAGGTGGGGACGCCCAACAACTCGGAGATCGCGATGACGGGGAAGGGATAGGCGAGGTCCGCGATGAGCTCCATGCGCCCCTCGCTGGCCACGCGGTCCAGCAGGTCTTCGACGATCGCTTCGAGATGCGGGCGCAGGGCCTCCACGCGCCGCGGCGTGAAGGCCTTGCCGACGAGCCCACGCAGCTTGCGGTGCTCTGCTCCCTCCAACATCAGGAGATTGCGCTCCATGAAGCCACCGAAGTCCGGTTCGTTTCGGTTGAACCAACGGACCATGCGCATCACCGCGGTGTCGCTGCGGTCCGCACTCAGCTGTGTGCCGCGCAAAAGCTCGAGGACGTCGTCGTAACGCGTTACGAAGTACGCGCCGAAGAGCCGGCTGTAGAAGACCGGCTCTTTCTCGCGGAGCGCGCGCCATGTGGCGTGGGGGTCGAGGTGGTGCGCGGGGAGCAGCGGATTGAAGCCGCCGCTCAAGGGGGTGAGGGCGCGTACCAGCGGTTCTTTTGACAGGAGCCACTGGATGGTTCGCAGCATACGGACTTCCGCCCCGATGTTCGGCCATGCATTCGCCCCGAAGCGCTGGCCCTTCGGTGGGCGCGATGCGAAGATAGCAGATGCAGTGGGAGCTCCCTCGCGGGTGAGGGGTCGAGCGGCTTCGACGCTATCGTGGAGGTACTGCACGGGCTTCGCGAAGCCGGCGCCGGAGGGAGGAGCGTGAGCATGTCGGGAAGGCTGGATGCCGAGGGGGTTCGCGCGCTCGGGTACCTGCACGCCCAGGAGGAGACCTCGGGTCGCATGGAGGAGACCCTGGCGACGCTCGTCGAGCACCCGGTCTACGATTTCTTCCCGGTGGGTCTCCGCCTCGAGGGGAGGGACGCGGTGCGCGCCTANTACCAACACCTCTTCGACGAGTTCCTGCCCTTCGTGGAGTCCACGGAGCTGGTGGGCGAGTGGGTGGGGGAGGATGCGCTGGTCCAGGAGTACGTGGTCGAACTCCGCAAGGGAGGTGCGCTGGAGCGCCACTTCATCATGGGGATCCTCTACGTGGAGGGAGAGCTGCTGGGCGGTGAGCGCATCTGGGGCAGCGAGCACACCCTGCGTCGGCTGTTGGGGCCGGTCTACGACGGGCTCGACCCCACCCCGAGGACCGAAGCCGCGGGCTGAGCGCGGCGCCGCGGGGCTTTCTGCGTTACCTCCTGTCCTGATGGGAGCGCCCACACGCTCGACGTTCGGCGACCCGGCCTGGTGGCAGCTTCCCCTACTGCTCGTGCTGTCGGTCGCCTTCGAGTCGCTCTTCCTCCATAACGGCTTGAACCTGCTGGACGAGGGTTGGCCCCTCTACGCGGCCATGCGTCTGCACGCGGGCGGCATCCTCTACCAGGACGTTTTCTGGGTCTTCCCCCCTGGCGCCTTGCTTCCTGCCTGGTTGGGTTACGCGCTGGAGCCGCCGGGAGTGGTGGCTGCCCGCGTCATCTACGCGGGCTTCGACGTTGCACTCTGCGGGGCCGTCTACGGGTTGGGGCGCCGGCTCATGACACCCTCCTACGCGTTCCTGGGAGCCGCGCTGCTGGCGGTAGCGGCGCCGCTTTCGCACATCGTGCAGGTCGTATTCGGCTTCCGGTACCTGCTCTTCAGCGTGCTGGCGCTACTGTGTTTTTCGCAGAGGCTGCGCGCTGGGCAGGCGCGTTGGCTGGTTGCCGCGGGGTGTTTTTCCGGGGTGGCCTTGCTGTTCCGGTTGACGCCCGCCTTCGCGGTCTGCGCGGGCATCGGCGTGGGAATCCTGGCCGCGGATCGCTCCTGGCGCCGCTGGCTCGGCGATGCGCTGTACTTCTCGGCCGGCTTGGCGGTCGTCGTGGCTCCAGCGCTCCTGTATTTCGCTGCCGGCGTGGGCCTGGAGGTGATCTGGAGCGAGGTGGTGGTTCGGCCGCTGCGGATGACGGAACTCCAGGCGTTGCCCGTTCCGGCCCTACACTTCCCGCAGTCGCTCGATCGCTGGCAACTCGAGCACGCGTTTTCGATGCTGGAGTTTCGCCTCTACCCGCTCCTCTACCTGGGTTACGCGGGCGTGCTCGGCTGGCGCTGGCTGTCGGCCCTGAGAGCCGGCAAGGCCTTCGATGACGTCCTGCTGCTGTCGACGGTGGTCTGGGGGGGCGTCTACCTGCTTCGCAGTTTTGGTCGGGCAGACATCCCTCACCTCGAGTCCGCGATTCCACCGGTCTGCCTGCTGATCGCTCGTCTCGTCCAGCCGCGTGCCTCGAGAAGGCCGGCGCGAGCGTGGGCGACGGCGCTCCGCATCGGGGCGGTCTTCTGCGCCTGGGTCCTACTGAAAGGTGTCGACCTCTACGCGATGCCCGAGACGCGCGGCCAGCGCCCAGTGGCCGCGCTGAGCGGCGAAATCCGGGCGATCCCGGATGTGCTCAGGATGGTGGATCCCGCCGTGCGGGCGATCGATCGCTTCTCGAGCCCGGGCGACATCCTGCTCGATCTCAGCGCCTCTCCCCTGATCTACGTGCTGAGCGGACGCTCGGGGGTCGGTCATTCGGATCTGCTGATGCCCGGCACGCTGCTCGACGAGGAGGAGTCGGTCTTCCTGGAGCGGATCGTGGCGGCGTCTCCCGCCCTGGTGCTGATGCCTCGGCAGGCCTTCGACGCGCGCCCGGAGCGTGGCGTCTGGGTCACGGCGCCCAGGATTTTCGAGTGGGTGAGGGAGCACTACGTGCTGCGTTCCGAGTTGCCCGCCTACTTCCTGCTGGGGCGTCGGCCCGCGGATACAGCGCCGGAAGAGGGGGCCTCAGGGGGCGCCGCGCCCGAGTCGTAGCAGGTGAATGCTGCCGTGCTCTTCATGGCTCTTCACCTCGAGGCCGAGTTGGCGAGCTGCGCGTGGCAGTAACGGCGCGAAGGCGTCGGCGAGGCCGATGATCCAGATGCGCGTCCGGGCTCCCTGCATTTCGAGGAGCAGGGGCCCGACGGTCCCGGGCGAGTAGCGGAAGGGCAACGCCCGCAAGCGCAGCGAAGCGTCGTCCGGAAGATGGGCGCGCACGGGCCAGGAGACGAAATCCGAGAGGTGGGAGGGCGCCTCGCCCCGGGTCACGGCGTCTGACTCCACGAAGCGGGTGCCGTAGAGCACGAGATCGCCCGCCCGGGATTCCTCGGCGAGGCGAAGGGTCGCGCTCTGCCAGTGCTGCGCGCGATACCAATGGTCGAAGACGCCGTTTCCCTCGCGCATGGGAAGGACGCCCCAGAGGACGCTGGCGATCACGAAGATGCCCAGCAAGCCGCCGCTCCAGCGGGGGTTCGAGGGCAGCGCCAGTGCGGCGCCCCAGAGCAGCGCGACTGCCGGGATCACGACCGCCACGTAACGGGGATGCAGGAGGTTGACGTCGAGCCACAGAGAGCCCAGCGAGACCACGAGTAGGGGTACGCCGAACCAGAGCGTGGTGACGGCCAGCCCCGAGCGCGCGATGCGCAGCGTTCGAGGTCGTTCGAGCAGCAGTGCCAGCGCCAGCCCGGCGCCCACGGCTCCCAGCACGCGGAGGTCGAAGAAGGAGAGTGCGAGTTGCAATCCCGCCCAGGCTTCCTGGCTGGCAGGCACCCAGTCGAGCACGTGGCGGCGCGCGTGCAGGGCTGCGAGTTGCACGAACCCAGGCGAGAGCAGGGCGGCCAGCAGCGCGAAGCCGCCGGCATCCGCGCGCAAGCGGGCCGCGGATCGGGGGCGTCGCAGCACGCAGTGCAGGAGTTGCGCGAGCAGGGCGACGCCGAAGAGGTAGTGGAGGTAGTAGGTGGCGGCGCTGGCCAGCAGCCAGGCGATGCGAACCCGCCAGCGCGGGTCCACGAGCAGCCGCGCATAGAGGCCGAAGGAGAGGCAGGCGCAGAGCAACGCCAGCGCGTAGGGACGCGCGTTCTGCGAGTAGAAGATCAGCCGCTCGTCGAGCGCGAGGGCTGCCAGGCTGCCCAGTGCCACGCGTGGATCCCCGAAGAGGCGAAGCGCCATCCAGTAGCCGGCGGCGAGCAGGCCGACGCCCGCGAGCAGCGAGGGCAGGCGCATGGCCTGGCTGCTGTCTCCCAGCGCGTCCACGAAGCCGCGCACCACCAGGTAGTAGAGGGGAGACTGTCCTTGGATCGCCAGCGCTCGCTCCCAGACCCCCGCCAGGTTCTCGGCGGCGACCACCCAGGAGGTCCCGTATTCATCGATCCACAGGGGGTGGGCGTCGAAGTCGTAGCCGCGCAGCAGGGCGCCCAGGCCCAGGCAGGCGATCGCCGCCCAACGGAATGCCGGGGAGAGCGCCTTTCCTGAAGTCTCGCCCTGCAAGGAATCTCCATGGCCGGGGCGGCCCGCTGCTAGGACGAGACCGCCTCTTCGTCCAGCGTGGTGATGGTGGCCTCGAGGATGAACTGGTAGGCGAAGAGTTCGGGCCAGGCGCGTGCCAGCAGGTGATAGGCGTCGGCGAGCCCTCGGATCAGGCGGCTGCGACCCGTGGAGTCGAAGACCACCTCGAAGGGGAGTGCGGTGACGCGCTGGTCGACCACGCGAAAGCCGGCCCGCTCGATCTCCCGCCGGAAGGTGGAGCGCGTGTAGAGGTGGACGTGGGTTCGGTCGAGTACGCCGCGGGCGCCGTACTCGAAACGGCCCACCAGCAACGAGAGCCGGTAGAACCAGAGTGCGATGTTGGGCGTGGAGACGATCAGGCGCCCGTCTTCCTTGAGATAGCGCCGCGTGTCGCGCAGTAGCTGTTGGCGTTCCTTCAGGTGTTCGAGAACATCGGAGACCACCACGTAATCGAAGACGCGCCCCAGGGGCAGATCGAGGGGTTGCTCGAGGTCGTGGGCGTGGAACTCGGCGAGTTCGGCGGCAAGTGACTCGCTGCGCGCAATGTCCACGCCCGTGACCCGGACGCCCTTCTCCTTGAGGGGGCGCGCCAACAGGCCCTGGGAGCAGCCGAGATCGAGTATGCGGCTGTCCGCTGCCACGGCGGCTGCAATCTGCGCGTGGGAGCTGGTGGAACTCTGCTTGAGGGTGTATTGGACACCCGTGTCCACCAGGTACCGGCCGCGGCGCGTCAGGTGCAGCTGGTGGAAGCGGTAGTCGAGGGCGCTGCCGATGGCCGCGCAGCCCGCAAGCAGGGATGCGGAGAGCGCGCGCTGTTCGGGCCAGCTCGTCTTCGCGTCGACCTCGTGGGTGGGCAGGCCCAGCGCACGGCACTGGATCAGAAATTCCGATTCGAAGGCGACGTCGTCCGAGTTCAGCTGGAAGGGGATGCGGGACAGGACAGGCACCGGGATTGCCCGGTAGCTCGATGCGTGGTCGTGTTGACGGATGCCCAGCAACCGGTTCATCAGGCCGGACGCAAGGGCCCCGGCGATGCCGCGCCACAGCGGCCGGCGTGAATCGTCCGCCGCGGAGCGGCGCAGGGTTCTGCGGGCCACGCTGAGCGCTGGTGGGCCATCGAGCAGGGGCGCCAGCAGTGCCGGCAGCAGTTCTGGCGGATGCAGGCCTGCGCGCAGTTGGACCGCGATGTCGAAGCCGCGCCGGACCGCGTACTCGAGGGCGTCCTTGCGGCGCCTCCCGTAGCCCGGCTCTCCCGCATGCTCCGGGCTGCGGTGCACGAGCACGTCGAAGCGCGCTTCGTGGGCGGGCCGGGGCGCCGGCAGCTCCCGCACGCCCTCCATCACCACCACTTCTTCGAGCCAACCCTCCGCGCTCTCGGGAATGCGGTCGAGGGTCTTGCGAAGAGCGTCGGTGTCCGGGACATCGAAGAGCAGGAGAACCACGCGCGGCAAGGTCTGACGTGCCTCCTGCCCTTCTCCGAGCGCGTGTGCGACGGGTCGCGATCCCCCGGCCGCATGCCCGCGGATCGCTCCGGGCGGTCTCGCGGAACCGCCCGCCCCCGGGTGCCGAGCATAACCCGAAAGCCCGAGGGCAGCAGAAGCTCGAAACCGGGGCCTCAGCGCGCCCGGGAAGGCTCGCGGTGCTCGAGGAGTTGGATCCCGAAGCGGTTTCCGTCGCGGAGCGGGGGAGCGCCGAAGAGCGCGAGGGGTCGATAGTTGCGACGCACCCAACCGTAGAGTTTCGTCCCATAGCCCTGTCCGAAGAAGCCGACCCCGTACTCCCGGGTGTCCTTGTGGACGAGCGCGATCAGGGTGGGGGGTGCCGCGCGGAAGGCTGCCAGGATCTCCTCCTCTCCGAAGATGGTCAGCTCCGGCGGCATGAAGTTGATGTGGCCGGTGGGGTTCTCGCGCCGGGCGAGGTAGTTGAGCATCACGCCTTCGGGGAGCACCGCCAGCGTGTCGCCGGCGGGGCGTTCGTTCACGACGGCGAGGGCAGACTGCAGGATGGGCGCGCGCAGGTCGGTGAGAAAGGCGTCCCCGTCGTGGCCCAGGGGTTGATCGCGCAGCGCGAAGTGGGCGGCGCTTATGGGCAGCAGGGAGAGCAGCAGCGCGAGCAGGACCCCCAAGACTCCCGCGCGGGCGAGTCCCGCCTCTCCCCCNCGCGCGACCACCTGGCGGGGCAGCCCGTGGAGCAGCGCGACCACGCCGAGCAGGGTCGCGGGCATGGCGAGTGCGAAGCCGTACTGGTCGAGTCGTACGCGCAGACCGACCTTGGCGAGCAACAGGCCCGCGAAGACCCACAGCGCAACCTGCAGGGTCGGATCGCCTTCTTGGTTGCGGTCCTGCTCTCCGGCACGCAACTGCTTCCACGCGCCGAGCAGGGCGAGCGCTCCCATCAGCAGCGGAAGGGGCCGCAGCGCGTCGGGCCAGCCGAGTTGGGCGGCGCGGCCGCCGAAGTAGACCAGCGCGAAGCTCAACACGAAGGTCGCGGCCGCCAGGAGTGGCCGAGACGGGCTGGCGGAAGCGAGGGCGCCATCCGAGGAGGCGGGCTCCTGCGGCCTCCGAACCCCGAAGGCGGCGGCGAGCGGGACGAGCAGGGCGAGCAGCCAGAGCGCCGACCAGATCCCCATCGAGTAGAGGTTCGCGGCGAGGCCGAGGGTGCCGCGGATCGCCTGGTAGAAGGGCCCGAAGGCCACCTCGCCCTCGAGCAACGCGGGCCAGGCCCCCAGCGTTCCATGCAGCGCCTGCGCGGCGGGCATGGCCTGGGCGAGCAGCCCGAAGGCGAGCACGGGAGGTAGCAGCAGGCCCGTCCAGAAAGCGGTCTGCAGACCCACGAAGCGGGGACGGGGAGGGGCGTCCGGGCCCGGGCCCCGGCGCGCGCGGGCGTCGAGGCCTAGTGCCACCAGTACGGCCGCTAGCGCCGCCAGGAACATCTCGGCCTTGGTGAGTGCGACCAGGCCCAGGAGCAGGCCCACCGCGAAGCGGCCGCCGGGCTGTTCGCGGCCCTTCCAGGCGTAGACGTAGATCGCCAGCAGCGAGAGCAGCAGCCCGTGCGTCACTTCGTGGGAGTAGGGGGTCAGGTAGTTGTCGTTGCCGATGGGGTCGAACTGGCTGAATGCGAAGAGCGTGACGAAGACCCCGCAGGCGGCGGTGGCGGACAGGCGGTCGCCGACGCGCAGCAGCAGCGCGTGGAGGACCCAGACCAGCAGTGCCGTCGCCGCGAGGTTCGCAGCCACCAGGCCCATCAGGCTCGTGCCCAGCAGTCCGAAGACGCCGGCATTCCAGTAGGGGGAGAAGGGGCCGTTGAACCAGGCGAGGTCGCGGTAGAGCACGTCGCCCTCGCCGAGGCGCCAGGGCACGTAGAGTTCCCGTCCGAAGTCCACGAAGGGGTGGGGCCAGGTCCCGAAGCCCCAGAGCAACATGCCCAGCGCAGCGGCCGCGATGGCCGTCCAGCCGAGGGCGGGAGCCCATCGTGTCATCGGCGCCTTTGCGGCCCGGCGCGTCGCCGCAGGCCCAGCAGCAGCAGTGCCCCTACCGCGAGGGAGAGCGGCCCTGCGGGCTCGGGGAGTTGGAAGACCTCGCCGTCGTTGAGATCGAGGAGGTAGAGGTTCCCGAGATCGTCCTCGCCGAAGGAGGAGACGG
>JABSQX010000095.1 GCA_013215615.1 Myxococcales bacterium
CGGCCACCTCTACCATGATGCCATCGAGTCACTGACGCGGCCGCCCCCGCGCGAGGGGCGGGCGCCCCGGAGTTGGCCATGACACTCGAAATCGAGGCCCTGGATCCCATCGGCGCCCGCCTGCACGGGCTCGAACTCGGCGCCGGGCTGGATGACGCGGGTTTCGAGCAACTGCACGCGGCGCTACTCGAGCACGGCGTGCTGGTGGTTCCCGGGCAGCCGCTCGCGATGCCCGA
This sequence comes from Myxococcales bacterium, assembly GCA_013215615.1. Classification (GTDB taxonomy): domain Bacteria; phylum Myxococcota_A; class UBA9160; order UBA9160; family SMWR01; genus JABSQX01. The sequence goes on from JABSQX010000095.1 coordinate 237, forward strand.
ACAGGTGGCCCTGGGCCGACGCTTCGGCGAACTCGAGGGTTACGAGTTCACCCTGGCCTCGCCGAACCGCAACGTCATCGTGATCACCAACGTGGGCCCCGACGGCAAAGTAATGCCGCGCGATTCGACGGCCATGCGGGCCATCGAGATCAACGAGCGTTGGCACACCGACAGTTCCTTCCGGGAGGTTCCCGCCTCGGTTTCGATCTTCGCCGCGCAGCGGGTCCCGGAGGTGGGTGGAGATACCTTCTACGCGAGCCTGCGCAAAGGCTGGCTGTCTCTACCCGAAGAGAAGCAGGCCGAACTCCATGGGCTGCGCGCCGTCCACGACTACGCGGAGGCGTATCGGCGTACGGGGGGCGAGATTCCCGGCATGGAGGTGCAGGACCTGACGGGCGTCACGCACCCGATCGTGCGCGTGCACCCGGAGACCGGCGAGCGCGCCCTCTACCTGAGCAGCCACACCTCCGGGGTGGAGGGCATGGACGCCGAAGCCGGACGCGCCCTGCTCGACGGTCTGCTGGCCTGGTGCACGCGAGAGCCAGCCGTCTACCGGCACCGCTGGGCGGTGGATGACGTGCTGCTCTGGGACAACCGCTGCATGCTGCACCGCGCCGAGGGCTTCGACGAAACGCACCCCCGGCGCATGCACCACGTGCGGGTCGCCGGCACCGGACCCGTCCAGCCCGGTTAGGCGACGCGCAACGCCGTGCCGATGGGTTCCGCAGCCTCGACGTCGAGCAGTCGCCTCTCGGGCCGGCGCTCCACGAGCATGTGCAGGGCGACCGCATCGATGCCGTCGAGGCTAGTATCGCCGGGCGCGTGAGGGCCCCGGAGTTCTCGGGCTTGCCCCGCGACGGCGGCCAACGTGGAGGAGAGTCATGGGTGACGAGGCTGCGATCCAGCAGGTGATGGACGGATCGGTCTGGGAGGAATTCTGCGATCGTCTCAAGCAGGCGGGTCGGCAGATCATCGAGGCGGCGCCCGAGGATCCCTTCGATCGCGCCGAGGGCCTGCGTTATCTCGGCCGCCTCACCCGCAACTTCCTGGACGCGGGGATCGAGGCTTCGAGCGCGGGGGATGCGCGAATCACCACCGCGAGCGTGAAGATCGGCCTCGACAACCCCGACTACGTGTACGCATCGGCGCGCCTCGCGAGCGACGCCGAGTATCGGTTGACCGGGAGCATGGGCGACGCCCACCTGCTCGGGATCGGGATCTTCTCGGGCGCCTTGGGGAGCGAGCGGGGCTTGATCCGCGACGCCTACCTGAGCAGTGACGATCTGGCCCTCGAGCCGGATGGATCCTTCGAGATCTCCCTCAGCCGGGAAGAGAAGCCCGGCAACTGGCTCCGGATGGGCGAAGAGACGAACACCCTCAACATCCGCCAGACCCTGCTGCGTCGCCGGGAGCAGCAGCCCGCCCAGCTGGAACTTACGCGTCTCGGTGCGGCTCTGGCGCCCGCGCCGCTGGATCCGGCGAGCTTCGCGCGGTCCCTGGAACGCGCGGGCCAGACCGTCGGGGCGGTGATCGGGCAGTTCCTGGGTTGGACGGCGAACTTCGAGTCCCACACCCACGAGATCCGCCCCCTCGACGCCAAGCTGCTGGCGGTCGCCCAGGGAGACCCCAACACCTCCTACAACTACAGCTACTGGCAGATCGCCGAGGACGAGGCCTTCGTGGTCGACCTGCAGCCCCCCGCGGACTGCAGCTACTGGAACCTGCAGATCGGCAACCACTGGCTCGAGTCCCTGGACTTCATGCACCGGGACACCCACGTCAACCAGGAGACCGCGGTGCGCGCGGCGGACGGCTCGGTACGCGTGGTGATCGCCGCACGCGATCCCGGGGTGCCCAACTGGCTGGACACGGCGGGGCATCTGCGCGGGGCCCTGGCGCTTCGCTGGGTGGGGGCGGCCGAGGAGCCGCCGCTGCCCACCACTCGCGTGGTGCCCCTCGCCGACGTCGGCTAGGCGGCGAGCGCGATTCGCATGATCTACCCGCCCGACGACCACTTTCTGCGCGCACTGGCCAGCGAGATCCGCATCGGCGGGGACGGGACCTGCACGGCACTGCTCCCCATGAACCCCCACCTGTGCAACGACCAGGGGGGTGTGCGGCTGGGGGTGATCGCCGCGCTGGTGGACATCGCGGGGGCCACGATCCTCGGCGAACTCCTGCATCCCGACCGCATGGCGACGGTTTCGCTGTCGCTCCAGAGCCAACGTGCCGCGCGTCGGGGACCGCTGATGGCGTGTTCCTCGCTGCTCCGGAAGGGCAGTCGGCAGCTCATCGTGTCGGTGGAGGTCCGGGACGGAGGGGGTGCCGAGGACTTCGCGGGGGGCGAAGCGACCGCCCAGGCGCTGCTGGGTTTCTCCCGGCTCCCGCGTCTTCCCGAGCAGCCGGATCTCCCCGATCCCGCAACGCGTCCCCGGGTCTCCAGCATGGCGCACCCGGCGTCCCGCCTGAAAGAGCCCCTGCTCGAGCGGGCCGGCGTGCGCGTGCTCGATGCGGCGGCGGGAGTCGTGGAGATCGACAACCACGATTGGGTGCGCAACAGCTTCGGGACCTTGAACGGCGGGGTGGTGGCGCTGCTCGTGGAATTCGCCGGGGAGTTGGCGGCGCGCGCGCGGATGGGCGTCGCGGCCGTGTCCGCGGACCTCGACCTCTATTACGTGGGTCAGAGCGGTGCCGGTCCGATTCGCAGCCAGGTGACCCCGCTACGCGTCGCAGCCGAGCACTGTGTCTTCCGGGTGGAACTCCGCGACAGCGGGGCCGACGACAAGCTGTTGTCCGTGGGCAACGTCCACGCCAGCCGCCTGCCCTGACCGCCCCGCGACGCGTGTCAGACCCGCTTGCCGCCCAGGTGCTCGTCGAGGCGAGCTTCGAGGAAGGTCTGGCCCTCGAGGGGCTTCACCGACAGCTGGCGGGCGTGACGCCGGATTCGGGCGAGGGGGACGCGCAGAGCAATCTCTCCACCGCTGTACGCGTCGATCGATGCGGCGAGTTCGCGGCGGGCGCGGGAGGGGAGCTGCCGCTCGAAGTGCCTCGCCGCGCGCCGCAGGGCGGAGGTGGTGCGCGCCCGGCTCGCGGGCTTTGCGAGCGCGGCCATGAACTCCGCGCGGTAGCGCGCGCGGAACTCGCCGCGAGGGGTTTTCGCGAACGCCGCGAGCTGGCGCTGTAACGCGCGGTAGACGCCGGGGGAGTGCGCGATCAGCTGCAATTCGTGGGCTTCGTGGAATGCCGCGACCTGGCGGACCGTCCAGCGGCCGCGGAAGAGTTCGCGCAGCCGCGCGAACGCGAAACTGCGCTCGATGAAGTTCTCGCGCAGGCGCGGGTCCTGGAGCCGCCCCTCGTCTTCCACCGGAAGATCGGGTAGCGCATCGCAGAGTGCGGCGGCGAAGATTCCCCGGCCCTCGCGCCGCGGCCGGGCTCGTGCGCCGAAGACCGGCACTCGCCGGATCCCACAGCTCGGGGAATCCCGCTTGAACACGTAGCCGGCCAGCTCCAGCGCGAGAAGTTCGCGGACGCGGCGCGTCGAGAAACGCTGCAGCGTGCGGGTGTGGTCTCGGCCGGATTCCCGCTCCAGCAAGCGGATCGACTGCCCCTGCCCAACCAGCTGCATGGGGGGACGGGGCACGCCGAGGCCCGCCTCCAGTTCCGGGCAGACCGGCACCCATTCGACCCAGCGCCCCAGCTGGTCGCTGAGAAGACGGTCGCGTTTGTGACCGCCGTCGTAGCGGACCGGCTCGCCCAGCAGGCAGGCGGAGATTCCCAAGCGGAGCGGCGCGTCCGGGGTGGATGAAGGCATGGCGCGCTCCGGAGCGTAATCGAATCGGAAGCGCGCGCCGGCCGCTCAGGGCGTGGCGCGCGCGCCCGCCCGCGCCAGGGCGTAGAAGAGCGCCGCGGCCGCCAGGAAGCAGGCCATGTGCAGGCCTAGGGCGAGCGCGTAGGTGCCGCTCTGGTCGTACAAGAAGCCTGCGAGCAGCGGCGACCCGAAGTTGAAGGGGACCACCAGCAGTTGAAAGAGCCCCATGCCGCGGCCGAAAGAGGCCTCTCCGAAGAGCTTCGCGACCAGCAGTCCGATCACCGGAAACACCGAGCCCGCGCCCATGCCCACCCCGAAGGCGACGACCAGCATCGGCTCGAAGCCCGGCTCGAGAAGCAGCAGGGTCCAGACCGCGGCCTGCAGGGCGGCATTGATGACGAGCGCACGCCCCGGCCCGATCCGGTCGGCGAGCGCCCCGTACGCGAGCGCCCCCACCATTCCCGCGGCGCCCTGCACGGCCACGATCACGGTGGCGCGCGTCAGCGGGATCCCCCACTCGCTCACCATGGGGACCATGTGGGTGATGATGGTGTTGCTGCCGCCCAGCATCAGTCCGCCCGCCAGGGCCACCAGCCAGTAGCGCCCGTTGCCGAGCAGGTCGCGTTGGCTCATTCCCGCTTCCGCGGGGGCTTCCGGGAGCGCGGCGGGCGCAGTCTGCGCGTCTTCCGGCGAGTCTTCGAGGAGCCGTAAGGTCGGGATCAGCGGCAGCACCGCGAGACCCAGCGCCAGGCAGGTGACCCGCCAGCCCCAGCTCTCGAGCATGAAACCCGCGAGCAGAGGCATCACCATGACACCGAGGGGCGCCATCACGATGCCCATGGCCTTGCCGCGCCCCTCGTCGAACCACCGGGTGACCAACGCCGCGCAGGGCAGCGGGCCCATCAACGTCACCCCCACGGCGGCCACGCCCCCGAAGCCGGCGAGGAAGATTCCGACGCTGCTTGCGAGGCTCGCTCCCACCAGGCCCAGCGCCATGCAGAGCGCGCCCAGCATCATGATGGAGCGAATCGAGAAACGCCCCATCGCCACTCCCACCGCGGGGGAGAGCAGGCCCATCACCAGGGTGATCAGGGCGAGGCCGGCGCCCAGGGAGCTCCGGGAGGCCCCGAACTCTTCGCCCACCCCCATCAGCAACACCCCGTAGGTCCCAAACGTGAAGCCGATCGAGACGTTCTGGGCCAGCGCGGCCAGCAGCAGGATGGTTCGGGGCGAGCGCCCCTTCGCGGGGGTCGTCACGTCGCGGCGAGTACCTGGGCGGCCTCGTTCTCGACCGCGGTGCCCTCGAAGAACTTCGGGTTCATACCGCCGTGCAGGCGCACCGCATTGGCGAACACGAAGTCGCGGAAGTCCTCCGCGTCGATCAACTCCTCTTCCCTCAGCTCGTAGGCTTCCTCGAGCACCTCGCGCATGTCGGGCACGTCGAAGTGACCAATGTCGCTGCCGAAGATCGCGTTGAAGCGCACCTGGAAGGGGCTGAGCTTCGGGCTGAAGGCCAGGGCATTGGCGCGGTCGTCGGCCTCGCAGCCGAAGAAGAGGCGCGCCACGTAGCGATCCACGAAATCCTCGGCGCGCTCGATCTCCATGGCCGCCCACTCGTCGAGATCTTCTTCCGGAACCGAGACGGTGTGGAAGTTTTCGAGGCTCTTCTCGAACTCCGCGACCCGCCCCTCGATCCAGCGACCCGCGTAGCGCTCCACGAGCTGCGTGTAGCCGCGCCGGTCGAGATGCGCGGGATTGGTGGCCTCGAGGCCCGCNAGCCGGCGCTTCTCCCAAAGGCTGATGATCTCCGCGAACTGCTGGAACCCCCAGCCCATGCCGCCTTCCAGCAGCGCGAAGTGCAGGTCGGGGAAGCGCCGGGTGACGCCGCCCATCACCAGCGATTTGGCGAGGTGGGCCTGGTGCATGGCGTGATTGCCCACGTGGTTGTAGCTGTAGGAGGAAATCGAGCGGCCCGACCAGGGAATCGTGGGCAGCGTGCCGGTGTGGGTGGTCACCGCGACGCCGAGTTCCACGCAGCGCTGCCAGAAGGGGTCGTAGTCGTGTTCCGAGTCGACCCCGTAGTGATCCATCCAGTGCGCGTCGGGGAAGGCCTCGGGCGCCTTCTCGTGCAGGCCGGGGATCGGCCGCGGCACGCCGGAGGGGATCATCACCACCTTGTGGCCCAGCTGGCCGACCGCGTGATCGAGCTCGTCGATGGCCTCGCCGGGCGTGTACATCGGGATGGCGGCGACGGGGCAGATGCGATCCGCGTACTCGGCGTACATGTCGGCTTGCAGGCCGTTGAGGGCGCGCACCGTGATGCGGCGCGTTTCCTCCGCGAGCTCGATGGGGAGGAAGAGGCCGAGGCCGCCGTAGACGATCGTGTAGTCCCAGCCGAGTTCTGGCATGCGCTCGTAGAGCAGGCCGGGCAGCAGCGCGGTGCCGGCGTCCTGCAGGTTGCGGGTGGGGATCCCCCACCAGGCCGGGCGGCGCGTGCGCCAGCGCCGGCGTTCCTCCCAGCTCTGGTCCACCCAGCCCGAGAAGTCACCGCCCCGGTGGCCACCGCCGGTACCGGACTGCAGGAAGCCCTCGCGGTAGCGGCGCGCGAAGTCGCCGCCTCCCACCTTTTCGATGTAGTCGAGGAAGCCCGGGTAGAACTCGTTGATGTGCGCGTCCGCGTCGATGACCGGGTGGCCGAGTTCGGCGCGGATGCGTGCGGATCGCGTGCTCATGGTTCTGCCTTTCTCCCGCCGGGGATCGCGCCCGGGTGACGCGCTTCCGGTGACCCTCAGGGCCAGAAGCGCCGGCTGCTCGAGTAGACCTGGGCTGCGAATTCGTCGAGATCCATGTGTCGCGTGGCGTCCGAGAGGATCTCGCAGCTGACCACGCCCTCGAAGCCCTTGGCGCGTAGCGCATCGCAGAAGCGCGCCAGCTCGAAATGACCCTCACCGGGCATCACCCGGCGTCCCAGCGTTTCTGCCACCAGGTCGTCGCTTTGAAGCGGCGGGTGATCGTCGAACTGCAGGTAGGAGATCTCGTCGAGGGGCAGGGCGTCGAGATCCTCCCAGGAGTCGTCGCTCAGGAAGAAATGCCAGCTGTCGACGAGGACGCCCGCGCACGCGACGCCGGCACGTTCGAGGAGCGCGCGCGTCGACTGGATGTTGCGGATCTCCGGGAGCCAGGGCAGGTACTCGATGGCGAGCCCCATGCCCTCGGCGCCGAAGAGATCCCCCGCCCGCCGCAGGCCGTCGAGTACCGGAGTCTCCACCTTCGACTCCACGTTCAGTTGAACGAAGTCCGGGCGCAGCACCTTCGCGATTTCGAAGAGCTCGCGGCTCATCTCGCGGTTCGCGGCGTCGTCAGAGCCGATCGCGAGCGTCGGCAGTTCGAAGCAGCGCAGGCCCGCGGCGCGGATGGCCTCGTCGAGTTCTTCGACGCGGCCGCCGCCCGCGCAGAAGGCCTGGATCGAGAAGGCGTCCGGGCCGATCAGCCCGAAGCCCGCGCGCGCGGCGGCGCGGATTTGTCCGAGGAGATCGGGATCCTCGTCGCCCAGCAGGTAGGCGGAGCGGTTCATGGTATTGAAGCAGAGTTCGGACATGGCGGGCTTCCTCGATGACGGTATCGTGCCCCGCACCAGCACGCCTGCGGACCGCAGTCTTCGCTCGCCGACGGTTTCCGGGCTGGCGGCCGGCGTGGAGTCGTGACGATGGATCACAGCAATCATTTCGATGAAGCCCGCCTGCTCGAGGAGGCCTGCGCGGCCGCGGGACTGACGGATTTCGGAAACGACGACTTCCGCGCGCCGCTCTCCGCCCTGCTCGCCGCCCTGGGAGGCGAAGCGCCCCTCAACGAGGCGGGGGCGGCGATCATGCGCGGCCGGATCCTGGAGAGCCTGGTGAGCCGCCTGCGCGCCGAGGACTGGTTTCGCCGCTACCCGGAGATTCTCGAGGAGCACGTCGAGGCGCCGCTGGTGGTCGTGGGCATGACGCGCACCGGCACCACCATGCTGCAGCGGGTGCTGGCCAGCGATCCGCGTCACTACGCGGCGCTCTGGTGGGAGACCCGCAACCCCACGCCCTGGCCGGGAACGAAATGGGATGAGCGCGACCCCCGTATCGCCGACGCCGAGGCGGAGGTGCGCGAGATCCTCGAGACCGCCCCCGAGCAGGCCGCCATCCATCCCTGGGATCCCCTGGCCCCCGACGAGGAGATCATGATCCTCGAGCACGCCTTCCTCTCCCACGTGCCCGAGTGTTACGTCTCGATCCCCGCCTACCGGCGTTGGCTCGATGAGCAGGATTTCGGCCCGGGCTACCGTTACCTGCGAAGGGTCCTGCAGTTTCTGCAGTGGCAGAAGAAGCAGCGCGGGGAGCACCGCGGGCGCTGGGTGCTCAAGACACCGGGGCACCTGGGTTACCTGGACATCCTCTTCGAGGTCTTTCCCGACGCCCACGTGATCCAGACCCACCGCAACCCGGTGGAGACGATTCCCTCGAGCGTCAGCCTCAACTTTTCGCTCTGGAAGATGACCACCGACGATCCGGACCCCGCCGAGGCCGGACGGCAGTGGATGCAGCGCATGCAGTGGGCGCTCACGCGCTGCATGCAATATCGAGATTCCATCGCCGACGAGGCGCAGCGCTTCACGGACATCTGGTTCCGCGACGCCCTCCAGTCGCCGCTCGCGCAAGTGGAGCGGGTCTACGCTGCCTCGGGCCTCGAACTCATCCCCGAGGCGCGCGCGGCGATGGAGGCCTGGCTGGTGGAGAACGCCCGGGACAAGCGCCCCGCGCACGACTACAGCGCGGAGGCCTTCGGCTTTGCGGAGGGGGAGATCCGCGCGGGCTTCGCGGACTACATCGAGCGCTTCATCACGCCCTTCGAGCGCCGCTGAGCGGCGTCGCGCGCACGTTCTCCTTCACCTGGCTGCGCGCGATCTTGCCCAGCGGGCTGCGCGGGAAGGCGTCCACGAAGCGGATCTCGCTGGGCACCTTGTAGGAGGCGAGTTGCCCGGCGCAGAGCGCCCGCAGTTCCTCAGCCGTGGCCCGGCAGCCCTCCGAGAGTTGCACGCAGGCCACGATCAACTCGCCGTACTTCTCGTCGGGCAGGGGGGCCACCACGCACTCCGCGATGCGGGCATCCGCGAGCAGCACGCGCTCGATCTCGGCGGGGTAGATGTTCGAACCGCCCCGGATGATCAACTCCTTCTTGCGATCGACGATGAAGAGTTCCCCGGACGCGTCGAAGCGCCCCATGTCGCCGCTGCGGACCCGGCCCTCCCGCAGCGTTTCCGCGCTCTCCTCGGGACGCCCCCAGTAGCCGAGCATGGTGCGGTAGACGCCCGCCCAGGGACCCTCGTGCATGGGGCCGAAACAGATCTCGCCCACCTCGCCGGTCGGGACTTCGCGGCCCGCCTCGTCGAGGATCTTCACCTCGATGTGGGGCAGGGGGCGCCCGCAACTGCCCTCCGGCGTGGGGTCGCCCGTGTCCTGCCGACACACCTGGTTGGGGGCCTCGGTGAGCGAAAAGGAGGTGGCGGGCCGTGCGCCGAAGCGCTCCTCGAAGCGCAGCTTCGTGGCTTCCGACATGCCCGCGCCGCCGGTGCGGGGCTTTCGCAGGCTCGCGAGGTCGCTGTCCGTGACCTCGCGGCTCGTGAGCAGCTCGTGGAGCACGGTGGGGACCACCGAGATGTGCACCACCTGCTCGTCGCGGATCCAGCGCGCCAGGCTCGGGGCGTCGTGACGGTCGGAGACGACCAGCTTCGCGAGGGTCTGGATGGAACACAGGGGGTGG
>JABSQX010000096.1 GCA_013215615.1 Myxococcales bacterium
CGCACGGGCGTCCGGTAGTTCGCCCAGCCGAAGAGCGGACGCATGCTGAAGAGCTGGTCGGTGGCCATGTCGCCGTGGAAGACGTTGCCGCCGCTGAGCCCGTAGACGCTCTCGAGATCCGCAGGTGTGACGACGTGCCGGTGAAGCACCGCGCCGGGCAGGTTCGGCGCGTATTCGGCGAGGGTGTCGACGACGCGGTCGGCGAGTTCTTGCCTTCGGCTCTCCCAGTCCCCCTCGGCGAGTTCGAAGGGCAGGTACTTGACGGAGATGGACATCACGTGATGGCCCGCCGGGCACAAGCTGTCGTCCACCGTGGAGGGAAGGGTGATCTCCATGTAGGGGCGCGCGGAGGGGCGCCCGACCTCGTAGTCGCGAAAGGCGTCCTCCAGGTAGGTGGGGGCATCACCCGCGATCTGCAGGGTCCCTCGCAGGTGCGGCCCATCGCCGGGCAGGGCCGTGAAGTCCGGGAGTTCCGAGAGCGCCAGGTGCACCTTGCCGGAGTTGCCGCGGCTCCGAAAGTTCTGCATGGCGGTGCGGAAGTCCTCCGGGAGCGCGGAGGCTTCGAGGAGCCCCAAGAATGTGCGACGTGGGTCCGCGTTGGATGCCACCACTCGGGCGTGGATCTCCTCGCCGCTCTCGAGCCGCACCCCCACCGCGGCGCCGTCCGCGACCAGGATGCGCTCGACCGGCGCGTCGGTCCGCAGGTTCGCGCCGCGCGCCCGGGCCGCGGAAGCCAGCGCCTCGCTGATGGCCCCCATGCCCCCGCGCGCGAACCCCCAGGCGCCGGGCTCGCCGTTCGCCTCGCCGAGTCCGTGGTGAAGCAGCACGAAGGCGGTGCCCGGCGTGCGCGGGCTTCCGTAGATGCCAATCGTGCCGGTCGCCGCCAGCATCGCCTTCAGTTGCGGGGACTCGAACCACTCGTCGAGCAGGTCCGCGATGCTCATCGTCATGACCTTGACGAGCAGGGCCCGGTCCGCGGGATCCATTCGCTGCAACCGGCCTCCCAGCCCGAGGAGCTTCCAGAGACCCGCCAGGCCCGGTGCTCCCATGTCCGGCGGGGTCATCGCCAGGGTGGGGCGCAGGAAATCGGCGAGCCGCCCGAGCGCCTCCTCGAAGCGCGGGTAGGCGTCGGCATCGTGCGCGGAGAAACGCGAGATCTGCTGGGCGTCCTCCTCTTCTCCCAGCCCGAGCAGCAGGTGGCGGCCGTCGGAAAAGGGAATGAAGGAAGTGTCGCAGGGAAGCAACTCGAAGCCATGGGAGGCGAGATCGAGTTCGCGGATGATCTCGGGGCGCAGCAGCGAACACACGTAGGAGGTCGTGGAGCAGCGGTAGCCGGGACCGATGCTCTCGGTCACGCAGGCGCCGCCGAGGATCGGGCGCCGCTCCACGACGAGCACCGAGCGCCCCGCGGCCGCCAGGTAGGCGGCTGCAACCAGGCCGTTGTGCCCCCCACCCACGATGATGACGTCGAAGCGATCGGACACGGCTGGCTCGTCGGCCTTTTTCGCCGCGCGGCTCACTTGCGCACGAACGTACGGAAGAGCGCGGCGCCCAGCCGCGGCGCAACGCGGCCCTGCAGTTCAGCGCGGTCCATCACCTCGCCCGTCCAGCGCGTTGCGGTCACGCCCAGCCAGCGAAACGGCTCGGGCTCCCAATTCGGGAAAGGCGTTCCAACCCACGGAAGTGTCACACGCTCACTCTCGCGACCCAGGATCAGATCGGCCAGGGTGCGGCCGGCTAGGTTCGAGGCCGCTACGCCGTCACCCACGTAGCCCCCCGCCCACGCGAGGCCGCGCTTGGAATCGATGCCCACGGAGGGACACCAGTCGCGCGGAACCCCCATTGCGCCCCCCCAGCGGTGGCTGACGGCGTGTCCGCGCAACACGGGGAAGATGGATTCGAGAACCTGCTGGACCTCCCCCAGCAGGGGATCGCCGGACGCGAAGCGATCGCGCAGTTGCGAGCCGTAGAAGTACTGCCCGCGCGCGCCGAAAGCCAGCCGGTCGTCGGCGGTGCGCTGGCCGTAGATGACGATGCGCCGCGGATCCTGGAAGGTCTCGCGCTGGGAAAGACCGATTTCATCCCAGCTGCTTTCGGGCAGCGGCTCGGTGGCGATCATCATCGAGTGGAGGGGGAGCAAGCGGCGCCGGTGACCGGGCAGGCCGCGCGTGTAACCCTCGGTGGCTCGCACCACGGTCTCGGCGCGAAGCCTCCCGCCGGTCGTGCGGACGCCGCCCGCTTCCAGTGCGGTCACCGGCGAGGCCTCGTAGATTTCGACACCGCGCGCCTCCACGACCTCGGCAAGGCCCCGCGCCAGGCGCAGGGGATGGATCGCCGCGCAGTGTTCGAACAGCAAGCCCCCGAGGTTGTTGCGCGCTCCCACCCGCTTTCGGCATTCGTCGGCTTCCAGCCAACGGACGTCCTCCTCGCCGAAGCCCAGATCGCGCCAGTGCGCGAGATCGGCTCGCATCACATCGAGGTGCGGAGGCACCGACGCGAAGCTCACGCTGCCGCCCCGCGCGTAGTGGCAGTCGATCCCCTCCCGCTCGCTGACACGGCCCACCTCCGCGACCGCGTCGAAGACCGCCCGCTGCAGTCGGACCACCCCATCGCGCTCGGCGGGATCCGCCGCGAGGTCCTCGATGCCCGCCAACAGGCCCACGCACCAGCCACCGTTTCGCCCGGAAGCTCCGAAGCCCGCGATTTCGGCCTCCGCGATGGCCACCCGGATCCCGGGCTCCAGGGCCTTCAGGTAGTAGGCGGTCCAGAGGCCCGTGTAGCCGCCGCCGACGATCGCGACGTCGACCTGCCGATCGGAGTCGAGCGAAGGGCGGGGTTCCAGGGATCCTGGATGGGAGTCGTGCCAGAAGCTCAGGTCGCGGTATCCGCCGTCATCCATACATGTCACTCCACAGCTGCCCGTCCAGGGGAGAGTGCGCGGGGGGCCGGGCTCCCAGCATTGCGGAAGGACCCCCGTCCCGCCATCGTCCCGCCCGGCCATGGTGGAACTCGCGCCCGTCGACTGGGGGATCGTCTCCGCCTACCTGCTCGCGATGGTGGGACTGGGCCTCTACCTCGCGCGCCTCGGCGGCGACTTCGAGGACTTCTTCCTGGCCGGGCGGGTACTCACGGCACCGATCCTGATCGCCACGCTGGTCTCCAGCTACTACGGGATCGACGTCCTCTTCGGCAGTTCCCAGCTGGCCTTCACGGACGGCGTGGTCTCCTGGTTCGCCTACGCGCGGCCCGCCTACCTCTTCTTCCTGGTGGCGGCCTTCCTGGTCGCGAAGCGCCTGCGCGAGGAGGACTTCAAGAGCCTGCCCGACATCCTGGGGCGCTACTACGGCGCGGGCGCGCGCTACGCGGCGGCGGCAGCCTCCTTCGCGTACTCGGTGCCGGCGCTCTCCCTCTACGGCTTCGGGATCATGGGAAGCGTGGTACTGGGCTGGCCCCCCATCCTGAGCATGGCGGTCTTCGGCGGGATCGCGCTGCTCTACACCGTGACCGGCGGCTTTCGGGCCGTGGTGATCACCGACTCCATCCAGTTCCTCGTGATGTGCCTGATCCTGGCCCTCGCCGTTCCCTACGCGCTGGAATTGATCGGCGGCTTCGACCGCATGCCCGAGCTACTGCCCCCCGAGTACTTCGAGGAGATGGGCGACCTCTCGCTTGGGCTGATCCTCGTCTACGCCTCCACGAACCTGGTGGTGCTCATCGAGCCGGCCTTCTACCAGCGCATCTTTGCCGCGCGCTCCACCCGCGCCGTTCGCAATGCCCTGCTGATCGGCATCCTGCTCTGGGGCGCCTACGACTGGGTGATCACCGTGCTCGGCATGGCGGCCAAGACTGCCGTAATCCAGGGCGCCATCGACCCGGGTGTGGCCGCCGACCAGTCACTGATGGTGATCATGCTCTCGGTGCTGCCCGCCGGCGTGCTGGGCTTCTTCGTGGCGGGCGTACTGGCTACGGAGATGTCCACCCTCGACTCCTACTGCCTGGTGGCGGGCGGCAATGTCGCCTACGACGTCTACCGCCCCCTCGTGAAACCGCAGGCCAGCGACGCTGAACTAATCCGAATGACGCGGATCGGTGTGCTGGGCTCGTGGGGGGTGGGCTTCCTGGTGGCCCTGAGTTTCGACCAGATGCTCGGCCTCTGGGTCTTCCTGGCGTCGATCCTGATCTCGACCGCACTGGTACCCGTTTTGTTGGGCCTCTACGTCCCCCGTTGGCGTCGACCCCGCGCGGGGCTGCTGGCCAGCACACTGGGCCTCTCCAGCGTAATCATCCTGAACGCGGCCCTGGTGGGGATGGGCCACTACTCCGAGGCTGAAGAGACCTACGTACTGAGTATCGGGGTGCTGGATGGCTTCGAAATCTGGCAGGAGCACGTGATGCTCGTGAGCGTCCCGATCTCGCTACTGGGCTTCGCGCTGGGGCTGTTCTTGGATCGGGGGAAGGCGTGAGCGGCTGGGAGTTCTTCACCTGGTGGAATGTGGGCGTGCTGGCACTCGGCTCGCTGATCGTCTTCGGGCTCTTCCTGCGGCAGCTCCCCACGCTCCTGTCGCCGCGTTCACGAGACCCGGAGGCCGAGCGCGCAGAGGAGGGAGCCCGAACCTCCAAAGGGGAAGATCAGATATGATCTCCCCGTGAAACCCGAAGACCTGAAATCTCTGCTGGATCGCCAGCCTCGGGGACACGCGCTTCTCCAGGAATTCTACGCCAGCCCCGAGATCTTCGAGCGCGACATCGAACGCATCCATCTGCGCCACTGGCTCTGTGTCGGCCACGAGAGCCGCGTTCCCGAGCGCGGTGACTGGTTCCGCTTCGACATTGCCGAAGAATCGGTGCTGGTCGTGCGCGGGAAGGACGGCGCGCTTCGCGCCCTCGTGAACGTCTGCCGTCACCGCGGCTCGCGGATCTGCCACGAGGAAGAGGGCAACGCGCGTGCGCTGGTCTGCCCCTACCACGCCTGGACCTACGATCTCGATGGCAAGCTGCGCAGCGCCCGGCACACCGACGCGAACTTCGACGCCTCCCGCTATTCCCTCAANCAGATCCATCTGCGTGTCCTCGAGGGGTTGGTCTTCGTGTGCTTCGCGGACGATCCGCCGAAGCTCGACGAGGTGGAACGCACGCTGCGCGGCTCCCTCGCCCACTACGGCTGGAAGAGCGCNCGGATCGCGCACCGGGAGCGCTACCCGGTCGAGGGCAACTGGAAGCTCGTCACCGAGAACTACCAGGAGTGCTACCACTGCACGCCCTCCCACCCCGAGTTCTCACGCCACCACGCCACCTCGAAACCCGATGAGGAGGTCGAGGAGCTGCGTGACGAGGCGAGGCAGCGCGCGCTCGCCATGGGCATCGAGATCCGCGAGGTCGAGGACTGGCCGCAGGGCGAAAGCCCCGGCCAGGAGGGCATCAACTGCTCGTACGATGCCACCTACCCCGGTTCGCTGACGGGTAGCGAGGACGGCGGCCCCGTGGCCCCCCTGATGGGAGATTTCACGGACTACGACGGCGGCTTCTGTTACGTGGAGTTGGGGCCAGCGAGCTTCTACCTCGCCTACCCGGATCACGGCGTGGTGTATCTCTTCGTGCCACGCGGACCACAGGAAACCGACATGGAGGTCATCTGGCTGGTCGAGGGCAGCGCCCGTGAGGGGGTCGACTACCAGAAGGACCCGCTCGCCTGGATGTGGCATGTCACCAGCATCGCGGACAAGCGCATCATCGAGGACAATCAGCGGGGCGTGAACTCCCGCTACTACGAGCCCGGGCCGTACATCGAGATGGAGGTGCTGAGCCGCAGGTTCAGCGAATGGTACTTGCGCGAGATCGCCCCGGGCTCGGACGATTGAGCGAGCCCACGGGGGCGAGCGCCCAAAGCGCGCGCATCCACGCAGCAGCAGCAGGCGGAAAGATTCGATGGCTTCAGGAGCCGCCCGTCTTCCCGGCCGCCTTCACCCACCAGGATTCCACCCGCCAGCGCGTTCCCTCCCGCGGGCCCGGCAGCCAGTCCCGGCGCTCGAGCACGCGCCGGCTGAGTTTGGGCACGAGGAGTTCTTCTCCCTCGCGAAAGGGAAGGGTGCTGTGCCG
The DNA here is from genome assembly GCA_013215615.1 of Myxococcales bacterium. Classification (GTDB taxonomy): domain Bacteria; phylum Myxococcota_A; class UBA9160; order UBA9160; family SMWR01; genus JABSQX01. Next base: position 6,097 of record JABSQX010000096.1, read on the forward strand.
GATCGAGAAGGGAGCGCCCGCGCGAGCCCGGATCGCGTAGCTGGCCTCGCAGGCCAGGATCTCGCGCATTCGCCCCTCGTCTCCAGCGACGTCGGCGAGTTGCGACTCGAGGCTCAGCTCGCTGGCGCTCGTGGAAACCTCCACGTAACCCGCGTAGCGTCCCGTCACCAACAGCACGGCCCGCGGCGTCTCGGGCTCGCGATCCTCCCGCAGGCTCAGGTGCGCGATCAGGCCGTGGTCGTAGGGTTGCTGGACCCAGGCTTCCTCGTAGGCGACCGGGCTCTGCTGCGTTTGAACCTCGTAGAGCACGCTTCCCCGGGGTTCCAGGCGCCCGTCCTCGGGAAACATCGCGACGCTGTCGCAGAAGAATCCGAAGCGCGGCGACGCGCTGTGCCAGGTGGCCACCTGCTCGCGGATCTCGCATACGCCCGTGTCCCCGGACTGGTGGGCGAGCGCCCGGAGTTCCTCGGCGCCGTATTCCGCTAGAGAACGCGCCCGGGACAGGTCCGGGCGATCGTGGGGAATCCGGATGTCGATGTACTGGGACTCGGTCTGGATCCAGATGGCGGTGGAGGGATCGCGCTCACCGCCACCCAGGACGATGTACTCGCGATCCATGCAGCCCACCGCCCAGTCGGGAACCGTCGGGTCGGCGCGCGCCACGTTGCACCCAGCTGTTCAGAAGGAGGTCAGGAAGGAGGCCGCGTTGCCCCCCGGCGCCCGCGCCTCCCGGGCGGCGTGCAGGAAGCTCTCCCCCGCCGAAAATTCGTCGGTATCTTGGGCCCCCTCGACGATGCGACTCACGCGGTACTCGTGAAAGGCCCGCAACTGCGGCCACAACGGGATCACCCGACTCGGGTCGTCCCCGAAGAGCTCGCGGTGCACGGCGGGCAGGCGCCACCAGGGCGTAATGGGCTTGGCGTGGTGGGCGTTGTGGAAGCCGAAGTTCAGGGTGAACCAGTTGAGTCGCTCGTGCGCGAAGGAATGAGGGTTGCTGAAGGTGTGCTCCTGCTCGAAGACGAAATCGCCCTTGTGGGGAGGCGGCTCATCGGTATAAAGCGTCAGGTGATATCCGTAGTCGTGCTGCAGGCTGTCCATGAAGCGCAACACAGTCATCATGAACAGGTAGGCGACTGCGTAGAAGAGAGCGGCTTTCGGGAAGGAGAAGAGCAGGGCGAGATACAGGCCACCGCGGATCACGATCACGACGGCATTGCGCAGTCGCTGGTGGCGGCGCTGGGGGATCAGGAAGGCATTGAAGACCAGGATCCCGTGCATGAGCAGGTCATGGGCTGGGATGTACGCCCATTCGAGGATCCGGGTGACGCGAAGCACGAGGGGGTGCTCGCGAAAGAAGCGGTCGTAGTCGAAGCTCGTGACATCGTCGACGTCCACGTGGTGACGGAAGTGCTTGTAGCGGACATCCTCGTAGGTCCCATAGGCACCCCCGCAGATCCAGTTCAGGAAAGCGCCTAGGCGTGCGTTGTCGGCGTTCTCGCGGAACACGATGTTGTGACCGCACTCGTGGATCATGTAGGCGGCGATGGTCATGCCGTGGGCCAGCAGCAAAGTGGCGGCGACGTTGACGAGCCAGCTCGGATGGAAGAGGCCCGCCAGGCCCAAGCCGTAGGCGAGCAGCGCGTAGGCCACGGCACCGCCGTGGTAACGAGCACCCTCTGCGTGCTTGAAGCTCGGCAGCGTAGAAACCTCGCTCATTCCACNTAGACCTCAGGCAACCTGTTCCAGCATCTGGAAGCTGCTCTTGGGCGTTCCGCANTCCGGGCACACCCAGTCGTCGGGGATCTCCCGCCAGCGCGTGCCGGCCGGGATGCCCTCCTTGGGCCTTCCGAGCGCTTCATCGTAGACAAAACCGCACATCTGGCACTCCCAGCGCTTCACGATCGGAGGGCTCGAGGGCAAACAGGCATGACATTCCGAGGATACCACCGAAGGGGAGAGCGAAATGCCCCGGCGGGAGAGCTGCCCCCGGGCCCGTCCCCTCAGCCCCCGGCCAGGAACTCCTGGGCCCACAGGCGTTGAAAGCGGAGGTTGATGTCGTCCCATGCCTCGGCGGGCCGGAGGAACTCCGCAACGGACATGGAGCGCGTCCGCTGCAGGCCCGCCAAGAGCTTCAGATCCTGCTCGTTGATCTCAACCGCCTCGCGATAGATCTCGGCGCGCTCGTCCGCCAGCTCCGGCACCTGGGAGGCGTCCGAGACGAGGTAGTTCGCAAAGGTCTGCCGGGTGAGGCCGGGGGCCTGGGGGCGCAACACGATCACCTGCTGGTTGTCGGGCTCCACCAGGATGAGCGTGTTCGGGAAGATGCAGAAGATCTCGATCCGCAGGCGCTCGTCCTCGGTGAGAGCGGAGAAACGCGGCAAGGTCCATGCCTCCTGGCCCGAGCCCTCGCCGTAGCCTTGGCGCATGCTGACACCCAAGATCCCCGGAGAGACCACCACGTCCTCACTCGCAAGGGCTCCACTGAAGCCACCCGGGATCTGCGGGTGCACGACCGCCAGGTGGTAGACGTCTAGGAAGTTCTCCGCGGCCAGCTTCCAGTCTGCCCGGAGCTCGACCTCGTCACTGCTGAGTGGGCTCAGCTCCTCGGCCGACCAGTGGGAGATGCGCTCGTCGAGGGGGCGGATCACCTCCTCGAAGGGCGGGGCGTCACCGGAGAGGTTCACGAAGACGATGTCGCGCCACACCGCGGAGCGCAGCGGCAGCAGGCCGAGTTCCGCCGCTTCTTCGGCATCCGGCCCCACCACCTTCGCGCCGCGGTGGAAGTGCGGGACCGCGGCCAGGCGGCCGTCGAGGTGGTAGCTCCAGGCGTGATAGGGGCAGCGAATCCGCGATCCGGCCACCCGGCAGGGCGCATCGATCAGGCGTGCACCGCGGTGCCGGCACAGGTTGTAGAAGACCCGCAACTCGCCCTGCTCTCCTCGCACCACCAGCAGGGATTGATCGTGGATTCGCAGGGGGAAGACGTCGCCCGGCTCCGGCGCACTGTGCCCGCAGGCCACGCTGATCCAGTGCCGGCGAAACAGCTCCGCCTCGGCGCGGTACACCGCCTCATCCGCGTACGCGAAGCCTGGCAACACGCCCTCTCCCTCCGCGCAGCGACGGATCGAGGACCAGGGCTCCCGCTCGTCGTCGGGGCTGGGATCCAGCACGGAAGGCGCCTCCTGCCGGTGCGAAGCTCGGCGATGCGATTCTACCAGAGCCACTCGGAGAATCAGTCCGGTGGGTAGACGCGTCGGCCCGACACGAAAGTCTGCAGCACCCGCACCTCCGCGATCTCCTCCGGCGGCACCTCGAAGAGGTCGCGTTCCAGCACCACCAGATCCGCACGCTTGCCCACTTCGATGGAGCCGGTCTCGGTTTCCCGGTGCATCGCGAAGGCACCCCCCGCCGTGTAGGCCTCGATCAGCGTGGCCAGGTCTACGGCCTCGCCCGGGTTGAGGGCGCCCTCGACCTCCCCAAAGGGATCCTGCCGGCGCAGTCCCACCTCGATCCCGGGCAGCGCATCGGGGGGCGAGACATCCCAGTCGGTTCCCAGCACCAGTCGGCCCCCTGCGCGGTGCACGCTCCCAATCGGGTACATCCAAGCGAGCCGCCGCTCCCCGATCACCGGCAAGTTGAGGTCCATCACGTAGGCGTCGGGATAGGCCCAGACAGCCTGGAAGTTCGCGAGCACCTCGAGCTCTGCGAAGCGCGGGCGGTCATCGGGGTGGATGAGCTGGAGGTGGGCGATCTGGGGGCGACCGTCACCGGGCCCGTTGGCGCTTCGTGCCCACTCCACCGCGTCGAGGGCATCGCGCACCGCCGCGTCGCCGATGGCATGGAAGTGGAGCTGCAGGCCCTGGGCGTCGAAGCGCCGGGCGAGTTCGCGCAGCTGGCCCGGTGGAAAATTCGGCTCGCCCCGGTAGCCGGGCCGGCCCACGTAATCCTCGAGCAGGGCGGCGGTCTCGCCCTCGAGCACGCCATCGACGTAGAACTTCACGCAGTCCGGGTCGAGGTTTGGCCGCCGATACTCACCGCGCCGTGCGATCAGGTCCTCGACCTCCCGTTTGTCGGTCTCGAAACCGCTGCCGTACTGGATGCAGGCCACGACGTGGAGATCGAGCTCGCCGGCGTCCGCGAGGCTCCGGTAGGCGAGCAGGTGCTCCTCGTAGACGCCCGCGTCGATCACGGACGTGACGCCGACGCTGTGGAGCTTGCGTTGGGCGAGGCGTGCGGCCTCGAGGAGGCGGGAGGATTCGACGGGAGGAAGCTGTTCCTCCACCAGCTCCATCGCCGTCTCGCGCAGCGTGCCGCTGGCCTCGCCGGTCTCCGGGTCGCGCTCGATGACGCCTGCGGGTGGGTCCGGGGTGTCGCGGTCGATCCCCGCGCGCGCCAGGGCCTCGCCGTTGACCCACAACGCGTGGCCGTTCTCATCGGTCAGCGCAACGGGAATGCCGGGCGCAAGCTCGTCGAGCAGGCTGCGCGGCGCGTTGCCCTCCGGGAAGAGCGAGACCGCCCAGCCCCCGCCCACCAACCAGTCTCCGCGCCTCATCTCCCCGGCCACACAGCCGCGAATCGCGTCGCGCAGCGCCTCGATGGAGGCCAGGCCATTGAGCGGGCACTCGAGGGCACCGAGCCCCGCGAAGAGGGGATGGATGTGGGCGTCGTGAAAGCCAGGCAAGAGCATCCCGCCCTCTAGATCCACGACCCGGGTTTCGGGCCCGATCCAGGCCGAAACCTCATCCTCGCTCCCCACCGCGACGATGCGTTCCTCGCGTACGGCCACGGCCTGCGCGCGGCTTCTCTCCGCGTCCACGCTGTACACGGCAGCGCCGATGAACGCCAGGTCGGCTGTGGGCCCGGGCCGCGCGTCCTGCGGGAGCGGGTCCTCGCAGGCCAGACCCATTGCTGCCAAGAGCAGCGTGATCCGAAGCCCCTTCGCCACGCGCGTCCTCCCCTTCGCCACCGCCCCCAGTCTACAAGAGGCCTGCGGGCACGCGTGACTACGCGCGTCCCAAGCTGGGGGCGCCGGAATCCGCGGTGTATGCTGGCGCGCCTGGAGGACCCCCCGTGACGACCCGCGATGCCATCGTGATCGGTGGCGGCCACAACGGCCTCGCCTGCGCGGCCTACCTCGCACGAGGCGGCCTCGATGTACTCGTTCTGGAGCGCCACCCGGTGGTCGGCGGCGCCTCCGTCACCGACGAGACCTGGCCAGGCTACCAGATCTCCTCGGCCGCCTACGTGGTGAGCCTGATGCCCCCGAGAGTGGTCGAGGAACTGGAACTCGAGCGCTTCGGCTACCGGGCCACGATTCTCGAACCCGACTACTGGGTGCCCTTCCCCGACGGCTCGTCCCTCAGCCTCTCGGGCAACCCGGAGCAGACCGCCAAGGAAATTGCGACCTTCTCCAAGCACGACGCCGAGTCCTACCTGGAATTCGATCGCTACTTCAACCGCATGGGCGAGATGCTCAAGGAGTTGATGTTCGTCGTCCCCCCCAATCTCGCCATGGCGGAGCTTCCGCGTTGGTTGGCGATCGGCGGCAAGCTGCGGCACTGGACGGGCGCCGACATCGCGGAGATGGTGAGGCTCTTCACGGTTTCGGGNGCGGANTTNCTCGACGAGTGGTTCGAGGACGAACGCGTCAAGGGCGCCCTGGGCACCCAGGCCATCCTCGGCGCCTGGTGCGGGCCCATGAGCCCGGGCTCCGCGTACGTGCTCCTCCACCACTGGATCGGCGAGGTCGCGGGGCAGCCCGGCGCCTGGGGCTGGGTGCACGGCGGCATGGGAGCCGTGAGCCAGGCGCTGGCAGGTTCGGCGCGCGCTGCCGGCGCCCACATCCGGGAGGCGGCTCCCGTCCGGCGCGTGGTGATCGAGAATGGCCGCGCCACGGGCGTGGAACTCGAGGACGGCAGCGTGCTCCGCGCCAAACAGGTGATCTCCAACGCGCACCCCACCAGCACCTACCTCGATCTCGTGGGCGAAGCGAACCTGTCTCCGGACGTGATTCGGGCCATCAAGCGCTACCGCACCAAGTCGGGCACGGTGAAGGTGAACCTGGGCATCAGCGAACTCCCGCAACCCACGGCCTGGAAGGGCCCCATGCCCGGTGCGCCCCATACGGGCCTGATGGCGATCTCCCCCTCCCTCGAGTACCTGGAGCGCGCCTGGGACGACGCCAAGTACGGCCGCAGCTCCGAGAACCCGTATCTCGAGGCTGTGTTTCCCACGGTCTTCGAGCCCGAACTGGCGCCGGACGGCAAGCACATCGCGCTGTGTTACACGCAGTTCGGTCCCTTCGACCTCCGCGAGGGTTCCTGGGAGACGGAGCGCGAAGCCTACGGGAAGAAGATCATCCGCATCATGGAGGACTACTGCCCGGGCTTCGAGGCGAGCGTCGAAGAGGTCGAGGTGCTGGCGCCCCCGGACCTCGAGGAGCGCTACGGGCTGCTGGGCGGGAACATCATGCAGGGCGAGATGGCGGTGGACCAACTGTTCTGCTTCCGACCGATCCCGGGCTACGGGGACTACCGGACGCCCATCGGCGGCCTCTACCTGTGCGGCGGTGGAACCCATCCCGGCGGAGGGGTGTCGGGCGTGCCCGGGCGCAACTGCGCCCAGGTGGTCGGCCGCGACCGGAAACGCTCGCGCCTGAAGTTCTGGTCTTGAGCGCCCGGCGCGCCGGCATGCGAGCGCGGAGCCGTCCGACGTGAAGCTCGGTGTGGCGGTGCGCAGCATGGGCCCCCAGTCCCGGCCGGAAGTGCTCCTCGAGTGCGTGCGCGCCGCCGAGGCCGCCGGCCTCTCAGAGGTGTGGGTTCAGGACCACATCGCGATCCCCCCGGACGACGCGGAGGGTTCCGGGGGTCGTTACCTGGATCCCCTCACCTGCCTGGCCTGGCTGGCCGCCGCCACCTCGCGCATCGGCCTGGGCACCGGGGTACTGGTGGTCCCCTACCGGCCGCCCCTGCCCACCGCCAAGGCAGTCGCCACGCTGCAGGAGCTTTCTGGCAACCGGCTCCACCTGGGCGTCGGGGTGGGCTGGATGGCCCCGGAGTTCCGCGCCCTGGGCGTGCCGCGGCACGAACGCGGGGTACGCAGTGACGAGTTCCTGGCGTTCCTGCGGCGCTGCTTCGAGGATGAGCCGATGAGCGCATACGGCCAGGAGTTCCTGTTCCTCCCGAAACCGCCGCGGCCGCCCATCTACGTGGGGGGAAGCGGCGAACACGCGCTGCGCCGCAGCGTCGCCTACGGGGACGCCTGGATGCCCATGGCGGGCGCGCCCGGGAAGCTCACCGACCCCATCGCGCGCCTGCGCGAACTCGCCCAGGAAGCCGAGCGCGAACCCCCGGCGATAGTGGCCTTCACGGGCTTCGACCCCTCCGAGCCCGCCGAGGCCCGGGAACGCTGCCTGGGCTACGCGGAATTGGGGATCCGCCACGTGGTCGCGGGAGGCCGCTACGCGGATGCCGCGGAGTTCCGCCGCTACCTCGACTTCCTGTCCGACGCCCTCGGCGCGGTTTCCGCCACAGGCTGAAGGGCTCCACTCGAGCGGGCTCGACGCGCTCCAGATTCTGGCCCGCACAGGGCCGGCGCGGTGACGCTAGAGGGCTATCGACCGGCACTCCATTTCAGCCGCGGCTTGGATTCGCCCATCCCTCGAAGCAGAACCCCCAGCACCTCGTCGCAGCGGGCCTCGCCGCCCCCCGTCTCGCCCGCCCGGCCGTCGCCAAGCATGCCCCCGATCGCTCCCGCCAGCGCACGGGCCATGCGCTCCGGGGGAAGATCGCGGCGCAGGTCACCGCGTCTCTGCCCGCCCCGCACGAAGGCCTCCAGGGCCGCGAGGAGCGGTCCAGCAGAGTTCCCCCGAACGGCCAGCGAGGCGTGCAGCACGTCCCCCGCGCTGGCCCCCCACGCGAACATCCGCGCGAGACCCGCCCGCAAGCGTTCCGGGGAACGGCCCGGCGTCGAATCCACGGCTTCCACGAATTCCGCCACCAGTTCCTCCTCCAGCGCCACCCGCAACGATGCCTTCGTGGGGAAGTGAAGGAAGAAGGTCGCCCGAGCGATGTCGGCCGCCTCGCTGATCGCCTCGACGCTGAGGGCCGAGAGGGGCGAATGCGTCGCCAGCTGCCGCGTGGCTTCGAGAATGGCTCGTCGCGTCCGCTGCTTCTTCCGGCTGCGGCGGGAAGTGGCGTGCGCGAGGTTGTTCCCGTTCGGCATTAATGGATCTATAGCCTATTTATATACTAATAGTCTAAAACTTTATTATAAATCTTGTAGGATTCATATCTCACTGATCTACATAGCCTATTTTTGCTCCAAAGCGAGCCGCAGCCACCACGCATAGCACCAGCAAGGCAAGGCCGGCGGGGCCGATCGCTGGGACCTGAACGCCCGGTAGCAGCACCACGATGGGCAGGCTGGCCTCGTCGCTGGCAATGGGCGTGCCGTCGTCGCTGACCCTGAGCGTCAACGTGCCACTTCCCACGTCCGCGACTTCCGGGATCCCCATCAGCGTCCAACTCCCGTCGCCGTTGTCCACCGGATCGTCCAGCCAGCCGGGACCACTCACTACGCTCACCGTCAAGCTGTCGCCCAGATCTGGATCGCTCGGGCTGAAGGAGACGCTGTAGAGCTGCCCGGCCTGGGCGTCGGGAAGGGCCGTCAGCCCCAGCACCGGCGGATCGTTGACCGGCGCCACCCCGATGGCGAAGACCGTCTCCGGCAGCGTTCCGCCCTGGCCGTCGCTCACGCTGAACGAGAAGGCGTCGGAGAACTGCTCGCTGCCATCGTGGCTGTAGCTCAGGCTCCCCGCATCGATCTGCGACTGCGTGAAACCGCTGCCCAGGCTCAAGGATCCCGACGCCGGCGACAGCGTGACCGTGAAGGTCAGCACGTCCGAGGGATCCGCGTCGGTCACCTGCAGCTGGGCGGGGCCGATCACGCCCGTGGCCCCCTCCTGCAAGGAGAGGCCCGTGTTCGCGGCCAAGACCGGCGAGTTGTTGGAGGGAGCCGTCGGCTCGACGACCTCGACCACCAACGTGGTGCTGTCGCTGGCGCCGCCGCCCGCCTGGGCGACGCTGGTGAGGGAGACCCGGCTACCGATGTGGACGTCGTCCAAGTACCAGCCCGTACCCGAGACGCTGCTGTCGGTCCCCATGCGGAAGCGGACGCGCAAATCCTGCCCCGCCTGGGTGCTCAGATCCACCTTCGTCTCCACGTAGCCGCCGGAATTCCCCTCGAAGGCATCGCGGTTCGCAATGGGGCTGCTGAAGTTCCCCGAGATCGTTCCGCTGTAGGAGTTCTGAGAAATCTGCGCACCCAGATCACTCCAACTGGCACCTGCGTCCGTCGAGAACTCGACCACGCCGCCGTCGTAGCTGTTCTCCGTCGCGTAGTCGTGCCAGAAACTCAGCCTGGTGGCAGCCCCCACGCTCACGTCGCTCGCCATCGCGAGATACTGATCTGTGACGCTCGAAGGATCGCTCGCGAACCAGGCGTTGCCGGTCTCAGGCGGGGGCGCCGAGCAGACCACTCCGGTGAGCTTGGGGCGCACCAGCGCCAGGCCCTCGATGGCATTGATGGCCACCACACCGCTGCTGAAGAAGGGATAGACGTTCCACGCGCCGTCGAACTGGCTGGCGTCATCGGCTGGGTAGATGTCGAAGTAGCCCACCTCGCACAGATCGGCCGCGGCCAGGTCCTGGATCTTCAGGATTCGCAGACCGGCCCTGTAGTTGGCCTGGTAGACGAAATCTCCCACTAGGTAGAGGTTGTGGTCGATGGCCCCGATGTCCGAAGTGTGGAAGCCCGCCAGCACGGGGCTGTCGAGATCCACCAGGTCCCACACGTAGGTGCGCGTATCGTGGGAGTTGTTCCGCTCGTCGAGCTCGTCGTCCATCAGGAAGTAGCGTTGGTCCCCGCTGAGCCAGCCCTGGTGACTGTACCCAGAGCCCGCGTAGGGGGTGCGCGAGATCTGGAGCGGGGCGCC
>JABSQX010000097.1 GCA_013215615.1 Myxococcales bacterium
GCGGGACACGCAGCCTCGATGACTACGGAGAGTTTCTCGAGCGCCTGGGTCCCGATGAGCCGCTGGCAGTGGCGCGAACCATCAGCTGGTTCGAGGAAGCGGGCGCCGAACGGGGACCAGAGGGCCAGGCACTGAGGGAGCGCCTGGCCGGGATGAGGCAGCGAGCACGGGCTCCCGTGGTCGGATTTACCGGAACCGGTGGGGCAGGCAAATCGAGCGTGGTCGACGAGTTGGTGGGCCGCTACCGGCTCGCGCATCCCGACAAGCGCATCGGGCTGCTGCTCGTGGACCCCACGCGCCGCCGGAGCGGCGGCGCGCTGCTCGGGGACCGGATCCGCATGAATGCCATCCACGGACCTGGCATCTACACGCGGTCCATGGCGACGCGGCGTGCGCACCTAGCGCTCTCCAACACGCTTCGCGACGCCCTCGGGGTGCTTCAGGCCGCGGACTACGACCTGATCCTGGTCGAAACGGCCGGTATCGGGCAGAGCGATTCGGAGATCGTCGACCTCGCGGACCACTCGGTCTACGTGATGACCCCGGAGTACGGGGCACCTTCGCAACTCGAGAAGATCGACATGCTCGATCTCGCGGACCTCGTCGTGCTCAACAAGTTCGACCGCCAGGGAGCGTCCGATGCGTTGCGCGACGTCCGCAAGCAGTGGAAGCGAAATCGCGGGGAGGCGGCTATTTCGGATCAGGACCTGCCCGTCTTTTCCACCGTGGCGCGCAGTTGGAACGATCCGGGAATGAACCGCTTCGCACGGGCCTTGGACGAGCGCTTGGGCGCAGGGCCGCTCCCTGTCGATTCGCAGACCGGCGCCACGGCGACCGCGCTCGTGCCTGCCGCCCGGAGCCGCTACCTGGCCGAAATCGCGGAGACACTTCGCGCCTGGCACGCGCGTACCGAAGTGCTTTCCTCGCGCGCTGCAGCAGCGGACGCCATTGCTCGGGCGTTGCGTGAAATCGGGGAGGAGGCACCGGCAGATTCCGAGGGTCGCGGCGAACCCGCCATGGCGGAGGGCGCGAGGGCCCTGCTGCGCGAGCGTTACGAGGCGGTGCTCGAGGATCTCGACGTGGAGACGCGCGAGGGGCTGCGGGATTGGCCCGGTCGGCGCGACCGCTATCGCTCGGAGAGCCAGCACTACCGGGTACGCGAGCGCGAGATCGCGGTGGAGAACTTCAGCCGGACGTTGGCCGGTACGCGCTTGCCGCGGGTGGCGGTTCCCCGGCTCCTGGATTGGGGGGAGCGCGTTCGCTTCCTGCGCGGAGAGAACCTTCCGGGTTCGTTCCCCTTCACAGCCGGGGTGTTTCCCTTCCGGCGCCAGGAGGAGGAACCCGCGCGGATGTTTGCCGGGGAGGGCACCCCGGAACGCACGAATCGCCGCTTCCACATGCTTTGCGAGGGGCAGCCGGCGGCACGGCTCTCCACGGCCTTCGACTCCGTGACGCTCTACGGCCACGATCCGGGAGAAGCGCCGGACGTCTACGGGAAGGTGGGCAACTCGGGAGTCTCGATCTGCACCCGCGACGATGCCGTCAAGCTGTATTCGGGCTTCGACCTCTGTGATCCCTCCACCTCGGTCTCCATGACGATCAACGGGCCCGCGCCCATCGTCCTGGCCTTCTTCATGAATGCTGCCATCGACCAGGGCGTGGAGCGTCACCTGCGCGAGACGGGACGCCTCGCGGCGCTGAAGGAGGAACTCGCGAAACGAGATCTTCCCCGCTACACGGGGGATCTGCCCGCCGGGCACGATGGCTTGGGGTTGGCGTTGCTGGGGGTTTCCGGGGACGAGGTGGTCGAGGCCGAGACCTACGCGCGGATTCGCGCGGACGTCGTGCGCAGCGTTCGCGGCACCGTGCAAGCCGACATCCTTAAGGAGGACCAGGCCCAGAACACCTGCATCTTTTCCACGGACTTCGCGTTGGGGATGATGGGCGACATCCAGAAGTGGTTCATCGAGAACGAGGTGCGCAACTTCTACTCGGTGTCGATCTCCGGGTACCACATGGCGGAGGCCGGCGCGAACCCCATCACCCAGCTGGCTTTCACCCTGGCCAATGGTTTCACGTACTGTGAGTACTACGCGGCCCGTGGCATGGCGGTGGATGACTTTGCGCCGAATCTCTCCTTCTTCTTCAGCAACGGCCTCGATGCCGAATACAGCGTGCTGGGGCGCGTCGCGCGCCGGATCTGGGCGGTGGCCATGCGCGAGCGCTACGGCGCGAGTGAGCGGAGCCAGAAGCTCAAGTACCACATCCAGACCTCCGGTCGTTCCCTCCATGCCCAAGAAATGGCCTTCAACGATATCCGCACCACCTTGCAGGCGCTGACGGCCTTGCAGGACGGCTGCAACAGCCTGCACACCAATGCCTACGACGAGGCCGTAACCACCCCGACCGAGGAATCGGTGCGGCGCGCGCTGGCCATCCAGTTGATCATCGGGCGCGAACTGGGGGTGCAGCAGAACGAGAATGCCCTGCAGGGCTCCTACCTGATCGAGGAACTCACGGAANTCGTGGAGNCAGCGGTGCTCGAGGAGTTCGAACGTCTCAGTCAGCGCGGGGGTGTGCTGGGCGCGATGGAAACCCTCTACCAACGCGGGCGCATCCAGGACGAAAGCCTCCTCTACGAGANGCGGAAGGATTCCGGNGAGTTGCCCGTGGTGGGCGTCAACACCTTCGAGGCGCCTGGCCCCTCGGCGGAGGCGGCACCCCGGGAACTGGCGCGCTCCAGCGAGAACGAGAAGCGCGCGCAACTCGACAACCTGGCAAGCTTTCAGCAGCGGCACGCCGAGTCCGCACCGGGTGCGCTTCGCGCCCTGCAGGACAGTGCGCGACGCGGCGGGAATCTCTTCGCCGAACTGCTCGAGACCGTGAAGGTCGCGAGTCTCGGACAGATCAGCGACGCACTCTTCGAAGTCGGAGGGCGCTACCGGCGCTCGATGTAAGCGGAGCGGCAGCCATTGGCGTGCCGCAAACACCTGCGGAGGCTATGGTTTTCCACGCGTGCGCGTCCCATGCGCCCACCGGATGAGGAGTCCCCATGAGCAGCAACAGCCGCGATTCCCAATTGGAGGCCTGGCGCGAACTGGCCAGCCGTGAATTGCGCGGCGCGGACGTGGATTCTCTCGTGTGGGAGAGCCCGGACGGCCTGCGCGTGAAGGCTCTCTACACCGCAGCGGATCTCGAGGGCCTCGAGCACCTCCACACGCTGCCCGGGGCACCCCCCTTCCTGCGCGGACCGCGCGCCACCATGTACGCCAATCGACCCTGGACGCTCCGCCAGTACGCGGGATTCTCCACCGCCGAAGAGTCGAACGCCTTCTACCGCGCGAACCTCGCAGCCGGCCAGCAGGGTCTCTCGGTGGCCTTCGATCTCGCCACCCACCGCGGCTATGACTCCGATCATCCGCGCGTGACGGGTGACGTGGGCAAGGCGGGCGTAGCTATCGACACCGTGGAAGACATGAAGATCCTCTTCGACGGGATCCCCCTCGACAAGGTCACTGTGTCGATGACCATGAACGGTGCGGTGCTTCCCGTACTGGCCTGCTTCGTGGTGGCCGCGGAAGAGCAGGGGGTTTCCCGGGAGCAACTCGCCGGCACCATCCAGAACGACATCCTCAAGGAGTTCATGGTCCGGAACACCTACATCTATCCCCCCGAGCCCTCCATGCGCATCGTGGCCGACATCATCGCCTTTGCGTCGGAGCAGATGCCCAAGTTCAACTCGATCTCGATCAGCGGCTATCACATGCAGGAGGCGGGTGCGACCACCATCCAGGAGCTCGCTTTCACGATCGCGGACGGCCTCGAGTACGTGCGGGCAGCGCTCTCCAAGGGACTCGACGTCGACCAGTTCGCGGGGCGGCTCTCCTTCTTCTGGTGCATCGGGATGAACTTCTACCTCGAGATCGCCAAGATGCGCGCGGCGCGGCGGATCTGGGCGGAGCGCATGCAGGCGGAGTTCTCGCCCAAGGACCCGCGCTCATTGATGCTGCGCACGCACTGCCAGACTTCCGGGGCGAGCCTCACCGAACAGGATCCCATGAACAATCTCGTGCGCACCACCATCGAGGCCATGGCGGCGGTCTTCGGGGGCACGCAGTCGCTGCACACCAACGGCTACGACGAGGCCGTCTCGCTGCCCACCGATGCGGCGGCCCGGGTCGCACGCAACACGCAGTTGATCCTCCAGGAGGAGACCGGCATTCCGGCCGTCGTGGACCCCTGGGGCGGTTCCTTCTTCATGGAGTCTCTGACCGAGAGTGTCTATCTCGCGGCCAACGAACTGATCGACGAGGTCGAGGCGCTGGGCGGCATGACCAAGGCCGTCGTTTCGGGGATGCCGAAACTGCGCGTCGAGGAGGCTGCCACGCGACGGCAGGCCCGGGTGGACAGCGGCGAGGACGTGATCGTGGGCGTCAACAAGTACCAGGTCGACGACGACGCGGAGTTGGACGTCCGCGACATCGACAACACCGCCGTGCGCGAGGCGCAGGTGGAACGCCTCGAGGGCATCCGCGCTTCCCGAGACGCCGACCAGGTGAAGGCTGCACTCGCAAAGCTCACCGAGGTTGCGCGCAGCGGCGAGGGCAACCTGCTCGAGCGCGCGGTAGAAGCGGTCCGGCTGCGTGCCAGCCTGGGCGAGATCTCCGATGCCCTCGAGGAAGTCTTCACGCGCCATCGCGCGGAGGTACGCGCGGTCTCGGGCGTTTATAGCGCGAGCTACCGCGCCGACGATGATTTCGCGGAGGTCGCGGAGGCGGTAAAGGATTTCGCGGACGCCGAGGGGCGGCGCCCGCGAATGCTCGTCGTCAAGCTCGGGCAGGACGGACACGATCGCGGCATGAAGGTGATCGCCACGGCCTTCGCGGACCTCGGCTTCGACGTGGACGTGGGGCCGCTCTTCCAGACCCCCGACGAGGCGGCCCGCCAGGCGCTCGAGAACGACGTGCACCTGGTGGGCGTGTCGAGCCAGGCAGCGGGCCACCTGACCCTGGTTCCGGAACTCATTCGCAGCCTCCAGGCCGTCGGCGCCGAGCAGGTGGAGGTGATCGTGGGCGGCGTCATTCCGCCCAAGGATTACGCGGCGCTGCAAGCGGCGGGTGTGGCCGGCGTCTTCGGCCCGGGCACCTCGATCCCCAAGGCGGCGCGGGAGGTCCTCCAGGTGTTGCGGAAACGCGCGGCGTGACCGAGGTGGCAACCGATCGCCAGAGCTTGTGCGAGGCGATCCGCAGCGGGGACCGGGGGGCCCTTGCACGCACCATCACGCTCTTGGAGAGCACCCGCAGCGAGCACCTCGTCGAGGGCCAGTCCGTCCTCGAACTGCTGGTCCCCCACTCGGGGGCTGCCACGCGGGTCGGCGTCACCGGGCCACCCGGGGTCGGAAAGAGCAGCTTGATCGAAACCCTGGGCCTGCAACTCGTGGAGGCGGGCCGGCGGGTAGCAGTGCTCGCCGTGGACCCGAGCAGTCCGGTCACCGGGGGCAGCATCCTCGGCGACAAGACGCGCATGGAGCGGCTGGCGCGACACCCCAACGCCTTCATCCGCCCGTCACCGTCTGGAGGATCCCTGGGCGGCGTTGCCGAGCGCACCCGGGAAGGCATGCTGGCCTGTGAGGCGGCCGGCTTCGAGATCGTGCTCATCGAGACCGTGGGAATCGGCCAGTCCGAGGTGACGGTCGCCGGCATGGTGGACTTCTTTCTCGTGCTCCTGCAGCCGGGCTCCGGAGACGAATTGCAGGCGATCAAGAAGGGCGTGTTGGAACTCGCCGACGGCCTGCTCGTCAACAAATCGGACGGCGAGCTGGTGAACGCCGCCGAGCGCACCCGCGTCGAGTTCGCTCGCGCGCTGCACCTGGTTCGCCCGCGAAGCGACAGCTGGACGCCACGCGTGGTGGCTGCCAGCGCGCTCACCGGAGAGGGCGTCGAAGCGCTCTGGGAGCTGGTGGAGGAGCAGCAGGCCTGTCTCCAGGCTTCCGGGGAGGCCGAGAGACGCCGGCGCCAGCAGGCCCGTGCCTGGATGTGGAGCCTGATCGAAGACGGCCTGGGACGTCGCTTCCGCGAGGATCCCGGGGTGGCGGCCCGCATCCCGGAGCTGGAAGCCGAAGTGGAAGCCAGCCGCATTACGCCCGCAGGCGCAGC
>JABSQX010000098.1 GCA_013215615.1 Myxococcales bacterium
GGCGCGCAGGCTGAGGTTGCGGGGATAGCCCTGGAGGGTGATGGAGAGGGCGACCCGGCCGCGTTCGTCGAAGACCGGTGCGGTGATGCCGTAGATCGGGTAACTGCGGCGTGCTGTTCCGGAGAGCCGAAACTCGCCGTGTCCGAGTTCGTGGATCTGGTCGCGGAGTTGATCGCGCAGGCTCTTCGAGTGCGGGTCGTCGGCCAACTCCGAGAGCAGGTCGCCGATGCGCCGTCGCCCCTCGACTTCCACGGCCACCGAGTAACCGCGCTGCCGCACCAGCGCGAGGTGCGCTTCGCGCTGGCGGCGCTCCTTGCGGGAGGCCCCGCCGCGCAGCAGCCAGGCCTCGACCTCTTCGGGGGGCGCCCAGGCGACGAAGACCGGAGCCAGGGGCGCCATCAGCGGCACGCGCTGACCCACCCGGGCCGTCATCCCCGGCGGCTGGTCGGGACCCGCCCGCGCGACGCAGAGCGTGTCGGCGCCCGCCTGGACGAAGGCGAGGGTCTCGAGTTCGAGCGCTCGACTCAGGGCGCGCATGCGCGGGCGCGCTTCGTCGATGACGGGATTGCGCTGCAGTGCGGCGTCGCCGATGGCGACCAGCGCCGGGCCCAGGCCGAAGCTGCGGTCCACGGGGTCGCGCACCAGGAAGCCCGATTCGCAGAGCGCCACCAGCAGGCTGTGGGTGGAGGCCAGGTTAATCTGGAGATCCCGGGCCAGTTCGGAGTACGTGTAGGTGCGGCCCGGGTGGGCGGCCAGGAAGTTCAGCAGGTCGCTGGCGCGAGAGGCGGAGAGGGCGCGTCGGGACACCTCTCCAGTTTATCACCATTGCAATAGATCGAGAATCGCTGAGCAGAGACAATCGGGGAGAGTCATTCGGAGGCCCCCATGAAACTCGATCTCCTCTACGAAGTGGACGCCCCGCAGCCCTGGGACGAGGGCCCCCACCCCTACGGGCAGCGCAAGCGCGAGCAACGCGCCTACCGCGAGGCCCTCGAGCAGATCAAACTCGCCGATAGCCTGGGCTTCCACACCATCTGGGCCGTCGAGCACCACTTCCGCGCCGGCCGCTCGCACTGCCCGGCCCCGGAGGTGCTGCTGGGCGCGCTCTCCCAGTGCACCGAGCGGATCCGCCTGGGTTTCGGGGTCACCCTCACGCCCTTCGGCTTCACTCACCCCGCGCGGGTGGCCGAGAAGGTCGCGACGCTCGACATCCTCTCGAACGGCCGCGCCGAGTGGGGGACGGGACGCTCGACCCCCATGGAGCAGACCGCCTTCCACGTGGACCGCGAGGCGTCGCGCGACCAGTGGCGCGAGGCCATCGAGATCATCTGCGGGATGTGGCGCGAAGAGCGCTTTTCCTGGGATTCACCCAGCTTCCAGTTCCCCGAGCGCATCGTCACCCCCAAGCCCATGCAGGACCCGCACCCGCCCTGCTGGATGGCCGCCACCTCGGACGGCTCCGCGGCGGTCGCTGGTGAGAACGGCTTGGGGCTGCTGAGTTTCTCGATCATGCAACCCCTCGAGAAGATGGCCGCGCACATCCGCGCCTACCGGGAGGCAGCCAGCCGCGTCAAGCCGCTCACCGACGTGACCACCAACAAGGTGGCGGCCTATACGCTGGTCCACTGCGCGGAGTCCATGGAGCAGGCGGAGGCCAACGGCGTCTGGGACTCCGTGTCCTGGTGGTACCAGAACCTCGCGGAGTTCACGCTGGAATGGGAACTCCCGCACCTCTCCAAGGAGGAGCAGGACCAGACCTTCCCGCTCCTGAAGCCGCTCATGGAAGGCAACATTCCCATCGAGACCTTCCACGAAGCCGACATGCTGGTGGTGGGCGACCCGGAGCGCTGTTACCAGAAGATGAAGCACTACGCGGATCTCGGTGTCGACCAGCTGATCTGCTACGTGCAGTTCGGCTACCACCCCCACGAGTCGGTGATGAAGACCATCGAATTGCTGGGGAAGGAAGTGCTGCCGGAACTCGAGAACTACCAGCCCTGACGCGTTGGCCCGGAGCCGTGGCGGGCCCCGCTACGACGTCCAGCTGCCGCGGCCGGCGGCGGGGTAGGTCATGAACTCGATGAGGTTGCCATCGGGGTCGCGGCTGTAGACGCTGGTCCCCATGCGGGTGCCGGCCTCGCCGCCGCCGGGTTGATCGATGGGGCCGTAGGAGATCTCCGCGCCCGCGTCCTCGAGCATCTTCACCGCGTCGTCGATGGAGCCCTCGTAGACGAAGCAGAGATCCCCGCAGCCGGGTTTCGCGGTCGGCCCCCGCGCCTCGAAGGCGGGGTCTTCCCACATGGCGGGGGGATGGAAGTTGAGCTTGGCGTTCGGGCCCACCTGGATGGCGAAGATCGGGTAGTCGCCCGCGCGCCATTCGGCCTCGTGGATGGTCGGGAAACCCAGCTTCTTGTAGAAGGCGATCAGTGCGTCCGGGTCCTGGGCGGGCAGGGCGACGTGGTCGAAGCCGCGGATGGCCATGGGTACTCCTCGCGTTGGGGTGCGGGCAGTGTAGGGCGGATCGGTATCTCGACGGGAGGGGTCGGGGGTTCTCCGCGCGGGTTCCTGCCCTACGCTGCCGGCATGGAGTTCCTGCTCGTGCATGGCGGCGCTCACGGTGCCTGGTGCTGGGAGCCGCTGCTCCCCCACCTCGAACTGCCCGCCCGGGCCATCGATCTCCCGGGCCGGGGCACGCGTCCCGCCGACCTCGAAGCGCTGACCGTCGAGGACTGGGTGGATGCGGTCGTGGAGGAGATCGAGNGCAGCGCTCCCGATCCCACGATCCTGGTGGGCCATTCGCTGGCGGGCATCACCATGCCCCGGGTGGCGGAACGCGTACCCGAGCACATCGCCCAATTGGTCTTCGTTTCCTGCACGGTGCCCGGGGAGGGCGAGGCCGTTCTCGACATCCTCGCGCCGGACGTCGAGCAGCTGGCGAAGGAGAACCTGATGAATTCCGTCGCCACCCTCCTGCCCGAGGAGATGTCGCGGCAGATGTTCTGCAGTGACATGGACGAGGAGCAGACGCGCTTCGTCCTCGATCACCTGGTGCCCGAAGCCTGGCGACCGATGCGGACCCCCAACCGGCTGGCCGGCCTGCGCGGCGGCATCCCCGCCACCTACGTGAAGCTGTTGCGCGACCAGAGTGTCCCGCCGGATTTACAGGACACGATGATCCGCAACATCGGAAACCCGCGCGTGGTGGAGATCGACTCGGGGCACAACGTGATGATCTCGCAACCCGAGGCGCTCGCCCGCGTGCTCAACGACCTGGCCGCTGCCCCCTGAAGGGGAGGGGCCTGCGCGTCCTCCTGCTCAGCGCACCTCTTCGCGCACCGCGAAGCGGTCGAGGTAGAAGCCGTAGGGCTCCCGGAGCTTCGCGGGGTCGGCACCGAAATCTTCGCGGACGTCGTAGACCACCTGTCCGTGCTTGCCGCGGGGATGCTCGCGCATGTAGGTCTCGATCTGTCCGCGCGCCTCGGGGGTCATGGGCAAGTCCGCCACCTCGTAGATGCGCTCCACGGTGGCGACGTCGTCGGCCATGAACTCGTGGAAGAGCACGTCGTAACAGCGCTCGCTGGGGATCAGGTGTCGATCGCGCACCGAGGCCTCGAGGAGTCGCCGCATGCGGTCCGCCCAGTAGTCGAGGTACCACTCGGGGCGCGGCTCCCGGTAGTTCACGCGGGCCCCGTAGGCGGTGATGGTGGCCGCGGACTGGATGACCGAGACCGGGTCGCGGTGGGTCATCACGATGGTGGCGTCCGGGAAGGTCTTCATCAGCGGGCCGAGCTGCTCGAGGTGCTGGGGGCACTTCAGCACCCATCGATCGCGCGGCCGGTACCACTGCAGGATCTTGAGCGCCGTCTTCAGGTACGCGTAATTCGCGGTCTGGTCGTGGGCGAGGTAGTAGTCGCGCCAGCGCGGCGCCCGCGAGATCCACTCGATGTTGTAACTCGTGAAGTCCGGGCACATCAGCTCGAGTTCTTCGTGGATGTGGTCCGGCTCCATGGGGTGCATGGCGGCGATCAGGGGAGAGTTCGTGCTCAGCATCTCCCAGGAATCCGCGGAGCGCTGGTAGCGTGGATCGACGCCGCCCGGTCCCGGCTTCTCACGCGGATCGGGTACGGGCTCCTGGCTCTCCCACAGGGGGATGGAGCGCAGCCGCTGGTCGGCGGCGATCAGGTTTACGAGGTGGGTGGTGCCGGAGCGCGGAAGTCCCACCACGATGATGGGCTGGCGGATCTCCTGGTCATGGATCTCCGGGTGGCGCGCGACCAGGTCGTGCATGCGCAGGCGGTTGGCCGCGTAGCGCACGCAGTCGTTCCAGTGGATCATGCGTCCCAGGCCGGTGCGCTCCGGGTCCTCGTCCATCTCGGACAACCACAGCGCCAGGCGCTCGCGGAAGTCATCGGGGCCAAAATCCTCGAGGCCCGTGCGTTCTACCGCCGCAGACAGGACGGAGGGGACGCTGAGTTCCACCTCCGTTTGCTCGCCGTGGGCGAGTGCTTGCTGCTGGGCCTCGGTGAGGACCGGTTTGGCGAGGTCCTCGATTCGAATCTTCTCCGCCGCCATGCGCCCGTCGTCCTCCGCGCCGAGGATCCCTCCCCCCCATGCTATCAGGTCGGGTGAGTTGGGGGCGAGAGGCCGGGCTCCGGAACGGAGGCCGGCAGGCGCTGGGCTTCAGCTCCGCGCTTGGCGCCGTCGCCTGCGGCCCGCTTCGGCGAGCAATAGCGAGCCCGCGAGCAACATCGAGCCGACTCCGGGCTCGGGCACGAAGGTGAACTGGAGTCGCGCGGTTGCCTCGAGGGTCTCGTCTTCCATGGCCCCCGCGGTCGTGATGGAGACGGGGGTGACCAGGCTCAGGGTCCCTCCGTTCGCGGTGATCTGCTTCGAGTCTACCGTCCAGTCCATTGCCGCAGCGGTGAGCGGCTGGGTGACCGCCCCGCTGTCGTTGAAGATCATGAGGGTGCCCGGTGCCGGTCCTGCGGCTGCGGAAATCGGGAGGAGGATCACCGAGGCGCTGACGAAGTCGGCGTTCACGGTGGTGCCCAGCATCTCCAGGGATTGAATGTCCGCGGCGAAATCCCCTGGGAAGATGCCCGATGTCGCGGTGGAAAAGGCCCCCGGGTAGAGTTTGAAGTCGCCCAGGAATATGCTGACGAAGGTCGGGAGTTCGCCCATCACCAGCGGGATCGGGTTGACGATGGAGCCAACGAGTGTCTCCGCGACGTCGACGATCTGGGTCATGCTCAGTGAGAAGGTGTAGGGCGCGTTGGCCGAGCGATGCCCGACACCATAGAGCGGAACCGTGAAATCGATGGGCATTGAGCCGTTCGGGAAGCTCAGTTGCACGGAGCCCGTGTACTCCCAGGGTTCGGCCTGTACGCTCTTGGCCAGAAGGCAGAGGGCCAGTGCGCTGATCACGAGCGTCGCTTTCTTCATTGGATCCTGCCTGTGCCTCGCATAGTTGGCCGAATGGAGGGCCGCCACCAGGGTTCTATTCGGCTCGACGAGGACGCCGTCTTGAGTCCGAACGCTTCTCGTAAGTTGCTTGCCGGTGCGTCGCGCTCGATTTACAGGTGATCTACATGCGACTTGCTGGCGAACGAGAATCGCGCAGGCGATAGCGCCGGAGCCCTGCGCTTCCGAGGGCTCCAGCGCCAAGGGTCGCGAGCAACAGGACCAGACTGGACTCGTTCTTGGTGGTGACGGCGAGGATGTGTTTTCGGTAGAAGGAGAGGTCGACCGCCATGGCGGTGTTCCCGAACACCGCCACGTGGTTGGCCTGTCCGGTATGCGCCTGCCTGGCGAAGAGAATGCCCGCCAGTCGCCATTCGCCGTCCTCCTTGGAGAAGACGGCGCCCCCGGAATCCCCGTTCAACACCGCGGCCTCACCCGCTACGGCGCCTTCCCGGTCAAAGCGCATGCCGAAAGCGCGCGTCACGGAGCGACCCATTCTCATGAAGTGGGAGGGCTCGCTCACGACGTTGTGGCCCCACCGGATGTCCATCGAGCCGCTCGCCTTGTAGCCCCGATGCGCGGGCGCGGCGTGCTTCACCTCTTTCCACTGCGCGTCCCAGCTGACTAGGGGCCCGTGTTCTCCCGGGCTGTTTCCGATCATCACGACGCTGGCGCCACGTGCGGGCGGCCGGGTGGCGAGGGAGAGGCTGGGCAGGGCTGGAGGCTCGGCGAGCCGCATGAGTTGAAGGTCGGCGGGGAAACCCGGCCGCGTGTCCAACTGTATTCCCGAGCCGGCGATCGCAGCGTAGGGGGTGCCATCGAGCACGAAATCCGGGCTTCCGTTGCCGGTCACGTGGTGGGCGGTAATCACCCAGCCGCCGCCCAGGTAGACCCCCGATTGCGCCCCGATCTGACCCACGTATCCCGCTGCCGGCAAGTCCGCGCCGGCAGCGCTGAGGTCCAGGCGTTGCTCCCCGTGGACGAGCACAGCCGTTGCGCTGCCCGCGCACACCAGAGCCCCCAGTGCGCAGGCGAGCGCAGGGCCGCGTAGCCCCGCGATCCACCCCATTTCCCTCTCCCCCGTAGCTCGCGCTACGCCTCTCGCGAGAAGTCTAGGCGCTTCCTACAGGCATTTCCCAGAGCGTGGGCTCAGGCCGAGCGCGCGCTGTCTACCTGGGAGAGGACGAGCACCCGACGCGCCCCGGGGAAGTAATCAGAGCGCTGTGCCCAGGGGACCCCCAGCGTCAACAGGATCTTGCGCTTGGTGGCTTGGCGGCAACTGCGACCCTTCTCGATGGCGTGGATGGTTCGCGCAGACACGCCGGAGCGGTCTGCGAACTCGTTCTGCGTCCAGCCGTGGGCCTGTCTTGCCGCGCGGATGCGGTTCATGGGGGTATGCCTCTCGAAGCCGCAAAATTATAGCGTCGAAGGGCCAGGTTTCGCCCCACCGTGTCCGCAAGCCCACACGAGGGAGATTCGCGGGGTTTAAAATATCCTTTTTTCAACAGTGGCTTAGGAATTCGATTCCTAGCTGGCCCCCACGGGTGATCACCATTTTTGGCTGCTGCCGCCGGTAGTTCCGGAACTTCTCGGAAGCGCTTGACAAACGGCGTTCGTCCCGCGTCCCCCGCACGGATCCGAGCGGCGGCAGACGGATTGGGGTGAGCGAGGGGAGTCGAACCCCCGGCCTCCAGGACCACAACCTGGCGCTCTAACCAACTGAGCTACGCCCACCGCAAGGCGATCGAGGCTATCGGTTCCGGTGGGGGTGTCAACGAAGCTGGCATTTCGACTCCCTGGCGCGTGACCNCGCTGTAGGAGGAATCGAAAAGCGGGGTCGCCACCGGCGCGCCTTCGCGCGCTGAGGCCGCTCGCGCCGACTCTCCGGGGAGAAAAATGCGGGCTAGATTCGTGGACGCCGCCCCGGTAGCTCAGTTGGATAGAGCAGCTGCCTTCTAAGCAGCGGGTCGGGGGTTCAATTCCTCCCCGGGGCGCCATCGAAGCCTGCGACCGTGCTCGTTTTTTGGGAGCGCGCTGCGATGGCGAGGCCAGGGCGTTTCGGTTTGGTGCCGCATACTGCCGTCTCGTGCCGTCGAGGGCGTCTGCGAAGCCGGTGGTTTCGGTTGGCAGGAAGTGGCCATACAGATCGAGAAGCAGCTTGGCACTCGCCCATCCGCCCATCCGCCCATCCGCCCATCCGCCTCAGCTCTGCGTGAGAGGCTCGGCGGGGGGTGGCATGCCGCCCCCCGCACCGAGAACGCCCTCAATTCGGCTCGAG
>JABSQX010000099.1 GCA_013215615.1 Myxococcales bacterium
CTTTCGTGGCAAAAAATCCGCAAGAGCCACACGAGAGCGTGTTCTTTCGACCGCTTGGCGGAGGGCCCGCTTGCACGGGAAACCGCTCAGCCACCCAGGCGAATCTCGACGGGAGCGTCTCCCTAGCTCAAACCTCCGAGGGCACCCCGAAGCGCTCCTGGTAGCGGGTGAAGCGCGCGCGTTCTTCGTCGCGGTCGAGGCCCGTGGCCTCGAAGCTGTACTGGTGCTTGCCGTGCTTCTCGGGGGGGTGGCTGTCGATGTAGGCCTGCACGCGTTGCCGGGCCTCGTCGCTGAAGGGCAGGCCCCAGTGCGCGTAGATGGCGGCCACCGATCCCATCGCGTCGCTCATCAGGTCCTGGTAGCGGAGGTCGAAGATCTGGCTCGCCTTCTCGGGCATGCTGTCGCGCAGCGTGATGTAGTGGTCGAGCAGCATCTGCTCGCCGAAGACGGCTTCCCGCAGGTTCGCGTCCTCGCTGTCCACCTCGCTCCGCATCGCCTTCAGGTGGCTGGTGAGGTTCGACATCGAGCTCATCACCCGCAATGGGTCGCGGTGGGTGACCACGATGCGCGCGTCGGGGTAGACGTTGAAGAGCGCGTTCAGGCGCCCGAGGTGCGCGGGGGTCTTCAACACCCAGCGCTCCTTGGCGTGCTTCCACTGCAGGAGTTGCAGGACCTTCTTGTGGTAGGCGTAGACGGGGGTGGGATCCTTCGTGAGCGTCGCCATCACGAAGCTGGGCACGTTGTACTGGCCCAGGAAGAAGTCCCCCAGGAACTGCAGGCCGAAGATGAAGATGCACTCGTTGGGCTTGTCGCCCCCGTTGACGTGCATGGTCGAGAAGTCGAGATCGATCTCGGCCAGCAGGTTGATCTCCCGGTCCGCCACGGCGATGCGGGGGTCGCTCGCGTAGCTGGCCGTCTCCGGCGGGGGCACCGAGTGCCACATCTCCCACAACTGCGGGACGCGGTGGGCGGGGTCTTCGGAGAGCAGTTCGTGGAGCACCGTGGTCCCCGAGCGCCCCAGGCCGCAGACGAAGATCGGGTTGACGATCTCCTCGTCGAGGATCTGCGGGTTCTTGGCGAGGGTGTCCTCGATCATCAGGCGGTTCTGCAACAGCAACTGCATCTCGTGGCGAGCCATCAAGCGCCCCAGCAGGGTCAACTGGGCCTCTTCCTCGAGGGCCTTGCAGAGCGCCTGGAAGGGCTCCACCCACCAGTCGTCCTCGCCGAAATCCGAGAGCCCGGTGTTCTGCCGGGCGGCGGCCAGGACCGCGTCCGGGGCCAGCGAGATCATGCTGCGGCCGTCGTCCCCCAGGCCCTTGCCGAGCGCATTCACGCAGGCCACCCAGTCGCCCTGCCGGAATCCTGTCGTCATGGTCTCGTCTCCGAATGCTGCGGGGATGGCGCGCGCGGCGCCGGCCGGCGCGCGGGGCTAGAAGTTGCCCGCCCTCACCTCTTCGAGCGCGACCACCTGGCATTCCGGATCCGGCACCTGCTCGCCCGCCAGGATCCAGCGCAGGATGGCGGCGCCCTCCAGGCGGCTCCCGCAGTCCAGCCAGTTGGGCACGCCGGGATCTTCCTGGGCGACCACCACCGTCATGGAGCCGTCGGGATTCTTCACGCCGGTTTCGTTGGTGAGGTGGGTCCGGGTGCGGAAGTAGTCGTGGGATTCCAGCCAGGGGTTGGTGATCACCAGCCCCCAGTACGCGTAGTCGACGGGCGGCGGCAGGATCTTCACCACCCAGGCCTGGCCGGGCTCCAGCTTCCAGTGCCCCATCTGGTAGTACATGTCGGTGTCGGAATGGCTGCTCACCTCGCCCTTCTGTTCCTCGACGGTCTTGCGGCCGGAAGCCCCCGCGATGCTGTTCATGTTCAGCTTCGACACCTGCCAGGCCCCCGTGGCCGCCTGGATGATCCACATCAAGAAACTGGAGGCGCCCTCGAGCCTCTCCGCCAGCACCTCCGGCTGCAGTTCCGGCGGCCGCTCGTCGCTGATGCGTTCGAGGTGAAGCGTTGCGGGGCGCGCCTTGCTGCGATCCGGGAAGGTCTCGCGAAACGCCACGTGGGCGGTGTGGGGCTCGAGCTTCAGCCAGTTGCCGGGCTTCTCGGTGGCGCTCAGGATCAACTCGAAGTTGCCCTCCGCGTCGCACTCGAACTGGTCGAGGTAGGCCTGGGCGGTGGTACCGGTCCTGCCCTCGGGCGCCGTGCCCCGGAAGATGTCGGTCCCGCAGGTCAGGCCCACGTAGGGCGCGTTGCCCTTGTTGCCCCAGACCCGGTAGTCGTACTGCGGGTCGATGGTGCAGAAGTAGTAGTCGGTGTCGGGGTTGTCGCCGATCAGCTTCGACCAGGAGTTCTGGGAAGCGAAGAGCACTGGAAAGGCGGGGTCGCCCTTCTCCACCACGTGCTCGAGGGCCAGGCTCGTCATGCGCGTCAGCGAGCGGAAACCCTCCGCCCAGTCCGGGCCGGTGCCGGGCTGGTCGGCCGCGCAAATCAACTCGAAGGCCTTGCGCTGGGTGGCGAGCCAGGTCTCGAAGGCCTTGGAAAGAACGTCCGGGGGGCTGTTCGACATGCCGGTCTCCCTTGTCTGGGCGCGGCCGGGGCCGCGCGCTGTTCACTCTTCCACGAAGGTGCTCTCGGCCTCTCCGCTGAGAACCTGCTTGAGGACCTTGCCGGTGGCGTTGCGGGGCAGCGGGTGATCGAGGAACTCCACGTGGCTGGGCACCTTGTAGTAGGCGAGGGTCTCGGCCACCCACTCGCGCAGCGCGTCGACCTCGAGCGCGCGCCCCTCCCGCAGCACCACCATCGCCTTGACCTCCTGGCCGAGGGTCCGGTGGTCCACGCCGATCACCGCCGCTTCCAGGATGTCGGGGTGCTCGTCGAGGCGGTTCTCGATCTCCACCGGGTAGATGTTCTCGCCGCCGCGGATGATCATGTCGCGCTTGCGGGAGGCCAGGAAGAGCAGGCCGTCGCGCAGTTGGCCGATGTCGCCGGTCTTCAGCCAGCCGCCCGGGCGCAACGCGTCCGCACTGGCCTCGGGGTTCCCCCAGTAGCCGGGCATCACCATGGCGCCCCGGATGCAGATGTTGCCGTCGACGCCGTCCGCCAACTGCACATCGTCGTCGTCGAAGATCGCCACCTCCGCGTTGGGGAGCGCGCGCCCCACGCAGTCGGGGTGTTCGAGGAGCATGTCCCCGGTCGCCATGGTGGCGAGGCCCCCGCACTCGGTCATCCCGTAGCCCACGTTGAAGTTGTCGGCGGCGCTCGGGAGTTTCTCGCGGATCAGGCGCTGGAGTTCGGGGGAGAAGGTCGAGCCCCCGCCCCCGATCGAGCGGATCTGGGAGAAATCGTAGTTCTCGAAGTCGGGGTGCTCGAGGAGGCGCCAGATCTGCGTCGTGATGCCCCCCCAACGCGTCACGCCCTCCTCGAAGGTCAGGCGGATCACCTGCTCGGGGTCGAAACGCCCGGTGGTCCAGACGTACTTGTTGCCGTTGTGGGGGCCGCTCAGGGCCGCGCTCTGCAAGCCCGAGACGTGGAAGAGCGGCGAGGAGGTGATCGCCACCTGCTTGGGGCGCGGCGAGTCGAGGGGCAGGCCGTGGGCCACCAGCAGGCGCACCGTCGAGTATTCGACCATTTCGAGGAAGGCGATCAGGTTGCGGTGCGTGGAGATGGCGCCCTTGGGGCGGCCGGTGGTGCCGCTGGTGAAGAGGATCGAGGCCGGGTCGTCCTCGTCGATGGGGACGTCCGGCAGGGCGGCGTCGGGATCGTGGTTCCAGAGCTTCTCGAAACCCGTTTCGACCTCCACGGTGGGCAGGTCCGGCGGGTCGTCCGCTACGCGCTGCAGGCGGCGGCGGTCGGCGACCAGCAGCTTCGGGTCCGCGAGGTCGAGCCCGTAGCGGATCTCGTCCCCCGTCCACCAGCCGTTCATCCCCACCGCGATGCCACCCAGCGAAATCGTCGCCCAGGCCGCCACGATCCACTCGGCGCTGTTGGCGCCCAGGATCGCCACCCGGTCTCCCTTGCCGATGCCGTGCAGCTCGCGGAGCCCCGCGGCCACCGATGCCACCACCTGGGCGTGCTCGACGAAGGAGAGTCGCCGGCCGTCGTCGAAGATGAAGAGCTCGTCGTCCCCGCGCGAGGTCGAAGCCGCCAGGATGTCCCGGAGATTGTGCGCGCGCTGCTTGAAGACCTGCAGGCGCGCGCCCGCCACCAGCGCCTCCTCGAGTTCGAAGGGCCCGCCAGGCCGGGTCAGGTCTGCGTCGACCTCTGCGAGGGGTCGCATTCCGGGGAGCCTCCAGGTTCGCGGCGAAAGGCCGTCAGGCCATCAGGGACTGGATGGCGGCGCCCGCGATGTTGCCGCCTCGCAGGTCGCCCATCAGGTCGGCCTCCATGCGGTTCATCACGTAGACGATGGACGCGCGCAGGTCCAGGTCGACGATGGCCAGCGAGCCCCCCCAACCGCCCCAGAAGAAGGCGCGGGGGTTGGGGCTGATCGGGAAGCTCGCGTCGTTGAGCCCGAAGCCCATGCCGAAGACGATCGGCATGCCCAGCACCAGGTCCTTGCCCCGGGTCTGCTCCTCGAGGATGCGGGCCACGCCCGCCTCGGACATCAGCGTGACACCGTCGAGCGTTCCCCCGCAGGCCAGCGCGGAGTGCACCCGGGCCACCGAACGCGCGTTGCCGATGCCGCCGGCGGCGGGGATCTCCGCGCGCCGCCAGGCGCTGGTGCGCGGCTCCGTCGCGTCCAGCGCGGCCCCCGCGAAGGTTCGAACGCCGATCGAATCCGGCGCCATCTCCGGGCTCTGCAGGCTGCGCGCGGGCGGGATCAGTTCGCCTACGCGCGCGTCGTGGGCCGGGTCGAGGCCGATGTGGAAGTCCGCGCCCAGCGGCTCCGCGACCTCCTCGCGGAAGAAGGTACCGATGCTGCGGCCGCTGACGCGCCGGACGATCTCGCCCTGCAGGTAGCCCTGGGTGACCGCGTGATAGCCGGACTGGCTGCCCGGCTCCCACCACGGCTCCATGGCGGCCAGCCGCGCGCAGATCGCGTCCCAGTCGTAGAGCGCGTCGATGGTTTCCAGCGGTGGCTCGAAGCCCGAGAGACCGGCGCTGTGACTCATCACGTGGGAGACCAGGACGCCCTCCTTGCCATTGCTCGCGAACTCGGGCCAGTAGTCGGCGACCGGCGCGTACAGGTCCACCAGGCCGCGGTCCGCGAGCATGAGCACGCAGGTGGCCGCCATCGTCTTGGTCGTGGAGTAGACGTTGACGATGGTGTCCTCCGCCCAGGGCGTGCCCCGGGGATCCGCGTCGCCCCCCCAGATGTCCACCAGCGGCTTTCCGTCACGGGTGACGACCACGCTGGCGCCCACTTCGAGGTCCTTCTCGAAGTTCTTCACGAAGGCCTCGCGCACCGCCTCGAAGCCGGTCTCGCAGAATCCGTGCACTTCCACCGCGTGTCCTCCTGACTTCCCGGACGACATTCTATCGCCTTCGTGACCCTTCGCCGCGGCCCGCCCAACCGGAGATCGCGCGGCGCGGGCCCGCTCCCCTATGCTCCGCGCGATGCCGAAGCTCGCGGAAAAGATCGCGATCGTGACCGGCGCGGGCCAGGGGGTCGGCCGCGGGATCGCGCTCGCCCTCGCTGCCGAGGGCGCCCGCATCGCCGTTGCCGGGCGGACGTTGTCGAAGTGCGAGACGGTGGCGGGCGAGATCGAAGCCGCGGGGGGCGATGCGATCGCGCTGCGCTGCGACACCACCTCGCGCGAAGACGTGGATGCCTGCGTCGAGGCCGTCCGCTCCAAGTGGGAGCGCATCGACATCCTGGTCAACAACGCCCAGTCCATGGTCTACCGCTCGCTGCGCCGGCTTTCGGAGAGCGACATCGAGCTGATGTGGCAGTCGGGCCCGATGGGCAGCTTCCGCTTCATGCAGGCCTGCTTCGAGGCGCTGCGGGAGGCCGGCGGCTCGGTGGTCAACGTGGCCTCCGGCTCTTCGATCGCCCCCCAACCCGCGATGGGCGGCTACGCGATGGCCAAGGAGGCGACCCGGGTGCTGACACGGGCCGCGGCCGTCGAGTGGGGGAACCACGGAATCCGCGTGAACGCGATCTGCCCGCTCGCCGAATCCCCCGGCCTGCAGTCCTTCGCCTCGGATCTCGGCACTACGGTCGAGGAGGCCGTGATGCCCGGGATCCCGCTGCGCCGCCTGGGCGACCCGCAACTCGACATCGGCCAGGCGGTGGCCTTCCTGTGCAGCGACGAGGCCGCGTACGTCACGGGCACCACGCTGATGGTGGACGGCGGGCACGTTCACCTGCGCTGACGGACGCGCCGCGAGCCCTCAGCGCCGGCCGATCGAGGCCGCCGAGATCTCCGCGAGCGAGGGGGTGCCCGCCTGCCGCATCACCACCTCGAGTTCGGCGCGCAACAGTGCCAGCACCGCCTCCACGCCCGGCTGTCCGAAGGCCCCCAGCCCCCAGAGATAGGGGCGGCCGATGCAGACTGCCCGGGCGCCCAGGGCCAGCGCCTTGAAGACATCGGTGCCCCGCCGGAAGCCGCTGTCGATGAGCACCGGCGCCTGGCCCGCCACCGCCGCCACCACCTCGGGGAGGCACTCGATGGTGCCCCGGCCGGTCTCCACCGCGCGCCCGCCGTGGTTCGAGACGATGATGGCGTCGGCGCCGTTCTCCAGGCAGCGCTCCGCGTCTCCCGCGGTGACGATGCCCTTGATGACCAGCTTCATGGAGGTGCTCGCCTTCAAGCGGCGCACGAAATCCCAGCCGAGGTTCGCCCCCCAGCCGAGGGCGGGGTTCGCTGCGCTGACGTCCAGCCCGTCGAACATCGGTTTTCTCGACAGGTAGGCGTCGGGCGAAGCGTGGCAGGCCACGCAGGGCCGCGAGTCGAGGGGCTTGGCGCGGGCCTGGCTTTCCTTGGTGCCCTCCCCCGCCAGCGAATCCACGGTGAGGACCAGCACCGGGCAGCCCGCCGCCTCGGCGCGCCCCACCAGTCGCTCGGCGATCTCCCAGCTGGAGGTGGGATACAGCTGGTACCAGACCGGCGCCCCGTAGGCGGCATTGACGTCTTCGATGGAGCTGGTGCTCACCGTCGAAAGGATCTGGAGGTTTCGCTGCTTGCCCGCGGCACGCGCGCTGGCCAGTTCTCCCTCCGGGTGGAAGGCGCGCTGGCTCCCGGCCGGCGCCAGCACGATGGGCGTCTCCCAGCTCTGCCCGAAGAGTTCCGTGCGCGTGTCGACCTGGGGGCTGCCCGCGAGCACGCGAGGGCGCAGGTAGAGGGCCTCGAAGGCGCTGCGGTTGGCGCGCAGGGTGGTCTCGCCGTCGACCCCGGTCTGCAGGAAGCCGAAGTGAGCGGGCGGGACCGTGCGGGCGGCCACCGCCTCGAAATCGAAGACGCTGAGCGCCTCCCCGGGCGACTCGATGAGCGACGGGAAACCGGGCGTCTCCGCGCTGGCACGCCGGGCGAGCGCCGCCATGGCAGCACCGACTGCACCCTGTGCGAGCAGCGGGCTCCCCGCCAGGAATCGCAGGAAGTGTCGGCGCTCCATGACGGCGTCGCGCCGCTCCCTCACTCCCATACCCGGGCCTCCTTCGCCAACTTCTCGCTGGCAGGCATGGGGGAGAGCGTACGCTGCGGCCACCGGGCCACGCCAACCCGGCCCGTCGAAGCGCTACGCTGCGACCCGCGACCGACCACGAGGTGCCCGATGTCGATCCTCGAAAAGATCCTTCCCCACCAGGCGAACAACGACTACCGGGGCAGCCCCATCGCCCTCTACACCTTCTGCCTGCTGGCGACGGTGATGCTGGGGC